>NZ_JCAKFQ010000026.1:0-66579 GCF_059509875.1 Halomonas sp. LMYGS-3
GCGGGCGATGGGTTTGCGGTTTGTGTGTGGTTTCGCGACTTGCACAATACCGTATTCCATCGTCCGTTTTCTTGTAAATCAACCGATTATGCGTCGGTCAGCGCCTTAAGTAAGTGCCATTCGGGTCAGACCCCGGCGGCGGTGAATCCGCTCGCAAGGCGCACCATGACGGGCTTCGCGACTCGGTTGGGGTCTGACCCCATAGGGGCAGCCTCGGCGCCTTCTTCGGCGAACAAGCGATCAACGTCGAGCAAAATGTGGGGATTCGTCAGGGGCGGAAAGCCCCCGCCGGCTGAACGAAAGCAGCCGGATCAGGGGACGATCCGGCTGCGGGCATGCGCCAATACGCTGTCTCACCCCCCTCATGCCGGGGCGTCATGAGGGGAAGGAGAACTGCGCGCCCTCACGGACCCCGGCGGACGGCCAGCGCTGGGTGACGGTCTTGCGCTTGGTGTAGAAGCGCACGGCGTCCGGGCCGTAGGCGGCCAGGTCGCCGAACAGCGAACGCTTCCAGCCGCCGAAGCTGTGGTAGGAGACCGGCACCGGCAGCGGCACGTTGATGCCGACCATGCCGACCTGGATGTGGTCGCTGAAGTAGCGGGCCGCCTCGCCGTCGCGGGTGTAGATGCAGGTACCGTTGCCGTACTCGTGAGCGTCGATCAGCTGCATGGCCTCCTGCATGGAGCCGGCGCGCACCACCAGCAGCACCGGCCCGAAGATCTCCTCGCGGTAGCAGGTCATCTCGGGGGTCACGCGGTCGATCAGGGTGCCACCGACGTAGAAGCCGTTTTCAAAGCCCGGCACCTGGACGCCGCGGCCGTCGGCGACGATCTCGGCGCCCTGGGCCTCGGCGCTGTCGATGTAGCCGCAGACCTTCTCCTTATGGGCCTGGGTGATCACCGGGCCGAAGTCGTTCTCGGCGTCATGGAAGGGGCCGACCTTGAGGCTCTGCATCTGCTCCTGCATCTTGGCGATCAGGGCGTCGGCGGCCGCGTCGCCCACGGCTACGGCCACGGACAGCGCCATGCAGCGTTCGCCCGACGAGCCGAAGGCGGCCCCGGTCAGCGAGGTGACCACGTTGTCCATGTCGGCGTCGGGCATGACGATGGCGTGGTTCTTGGCGCCGCCCAGGGCCTGGCAGCGCTTGCCGTTGGCGCTGGCGCGGCTGTAGATGGTTTCGGCGATCGGCGTGGAGCCGACGAAACTGACCGCCTGCACGCGGGAGTCGTCGAGCAGGGTATCGACGGCTTCCTTGTCGCCGTTGACCACGTTGAGCACGCCGGCGGGCAGGCCCGCCTCCAGCGCCAGCTCGGCGATGAAGAGCGTCGAGGTCGGGTCACGCTCGGAGGGCTTGAGCACGAAGGTGTTGCCGCAGGCGATGGCCATCGGGTACATCCACAGCGGGACCATGGCCGGGAAGTTGAAGGGCGTGATGCCGGCGACCACGCCCAGCGGCTGGAACTCGCTCCAGGAGTCGATGCCCGGGCCGACGTTCTTGCTGTGCTCGCCCTTGAGCAGCTCCGGCACGCCGCAGGCGTATTCCACGTTCTCGATGCCGCGCTGCAGTTCGCCCTTGGCATCGTGGACGATCTTGCCGTGTTCCTGGCCGATCAGCCGGCAGATCTCGTCGGCATGCTCTTCCAGCAACTGCTTGAAGCGGAACATGACCCGGGCGCGCTTGGCGGGCGGCGTGTCGCGCCAGGCCGGAAAGGCAGCCTGGGCGGCGGCGATGGCGTCCTCGACGGTGGCCTTCGACGCCAGGCTGACCTGGCCGCCGACCTCGCCGGTGGAGGGGTTGAAGATGTCCTGGGTGCGCCCTTCTCCGGCAACGCGTGAGCCGTTGATCAGATGGCCGAGGGTGGTCATATGCTTCCTCTCTGAGGGAGTGTTATAGGTTGAGTTCTTCAGTCCAATAAGGTGGTCGGCATTGGCGGAGTGCTCGGGGCTGATCCGTCGACGGGGCCCTCGTCTTCCACCACGATTGTTCCGTTCATTCCAGCTCACCGAGCGCGTCGCCCAATGCATTGACGAGCCGGTCGATCTCTTCGCGCTCGACGATGAAGGGCAGGCCGAGCTGGATGGTGTCGCCGCCGTAGCGCACGTAGACGCCCTTCTCCCAGCACTTCATGGCGATCTCGAAGGGGCGCCGGGCCGGCTCATTGGGGTAGGGCTCGATCTGCAGGGCGCCAGCCAGACCGTAGTTGCGGATGTCGCTGATATAGCGAGTCCCCTTGAGGCCATGCAGGGCCTCCTCGAAGACCGGGCTCATCTCCCGCACGCGGTCGATCAGGCGATCGTTCTCGAGCACCTCCAGGGTGGCCAGCGCCGCGGCACAGGCCGCCGGGTGGCCGGAGTAGGTGTAACCGTGGGGCAGCTCGAGCAGGTAGTCGGGCCCGCCCTGCTCCATGAAGGTGTGATAGATCTCGCCCTGGACGATCACCGCCCCCATGGGCACCGCGCCGTTGGTCAGCTGCTTGGCGACGTTCATGATGTCCGGCACCACGCCGAACTCCTCGGCGCCGGTCATGGACCCCATGCGGCCGAAGCCGGTGATCACCTCGTCGAAGATCAGCAGGATGTCGTGCGCATCGCAGATCTCGCGCAGGCGCTTGAGGTAACCCACGGGGGGCGGGATCACCCCGGCGGAACCGGCCAGGGGCTCGACGATCACGGCGGCGATGTTGGAGGCGTCGTGCAGGGCGATCAGCTCCAGCAACTCCTCGGCCCGCTCGGCGCCACGCGCGGGCATGCCCCTGGTGAAGGCGTTTTCCGGGAGCAGGGTATGGGGCAGGTGGTCGGCATCGACGCCCTGGCCGAACAGGACCCGGTTGGCACCGATGCCGCCCAGGCTGATGCCGCCGAAGTTGACGCCGTGATAGCCCTTGGCGCGGCCGATCAGCTTGGTCTTGGTCGGCTGGCCCTTCTTGCGCCAGTAGGCGCGGGCGATCTTCAGCGCGGTATCGGCGCTCTCGGAGCCGGAGCCGGTGAAGAACACGTAGTCGAGGCCCGCCGGGGTCAGCCCGCGGAGCCGGTGGGCCAGCTCGAAGGCCTTGGGGTGGCCGAACTGGAAGGCCGGGGCATAGTCCAGCGCGGCAAGCTGGCGGCTCACCGCCTCGGTGATTTCCGGGCGGCCATGGCCGGCGCCGCAGGTCCACAGGCCGGAGAGGCCGTCGAAGACCCGGCGGCCCTGGGCATCGGTGAGGTAGCTGCCCTCGGCACCGACGATGATGCGCGGGTCGCGCTTGAACTGGCGGTTGCCGGTGTAGGGCATCCAGTAAGCATCCAGCTGCTCGGGGCTCAGCCCCGCGGTCTGGGAGAAATCTCGCTCGGACATGGCAGCACCCTCTGTTGATATCGCCGCTGTCGGTGGCTCTGTAGAGGTAGACTAGATCCGGCTGTCAATAAGTTAAATCCAGATGTATTTAATTTCATGCAAGTCATTACTTAACTTTCTGTCTTGGCGGCGATACCCTCGGAGGCGACCGTCATCGAGAGGAGGGGCGTGTCGATGTCACGCCGCAAGGAGGCCTTGACGGGCCAACTGAGCGACGCCGATCTGCGTCTGCTGAGGATCTACCGGAAGGTGGTCGAGTGCGGTGGTTTTTCTGCCGCCGAGGTGGAGCTGAACATCAGCCGGGCCGCCATCAGCATGGCGATGAACGACCTGGAGACGCGGCTCGGCCTGCGCCTGTGCCAGCGAGGCCGCAGTGGCTTTTCGCTGACCGAGGAGGGGGCCGAGGTCTACGAGGCCACGCTGCAGCTGCTGGCGGCCGTGGAGGGGTTTCGTACCCGGGTCAACGGCCTGCATGCCTGGCTCAAGGGCGAGCTCAATATCGGCATCACCGACAACCTGGTGACCATACCCGAGATGCATATCACCAACGCCCTCAGTGCACTCAAGGAGCGTGGCCCGGATGTGCGCATCAACATCCGCATGATACCGCCCAGCGATATCGAGCTGGCCGTGCTCGATGGTCGCCTGCATACCGGCGTGATTCCGGCGCTCAAGACTCTGCCCGGGCTGCATTACCTCTCGCTGTACGAGGAGACCTCGCAGCTGTACTGCGCTTCCGAGCATCCGCTGTTCGATACCGAGAAGGTCACGGAAGGGCGACTGGCGAACTGTGACGCCGTGATACCCGCTTATGCCCAGACGCCGGAGATCAAGGCGCTCCATGAGCCCCTCAGGGCGGCCGCCTCGGCCACCGACCGGGAAGGCATTGCCTTCCTGATCCTGTCCGGTCGCTACATCGGTTACCTGCCCACCCACTACGCCGAGCAATGGGTGCGCGACGGCCGGATGCGCGCCCTGAACCCTAGCAGGTGGCACTACCTCACCCATTACAGCGCCATCACCCGCAAGGGAGCCCCGCCCAACCTGGTGCTGGAAAGCTATCTGGAGGAACTGGATCGCCTGGTGAAGGAGTGACAGTGGCCGACCGATACATGCCCCGCCCGGCAGTGCGGTGAAGGATCGCGAGTCATGAGTCGTTTCCTCTCGACTGCTCCCGGGCATAGCGCCGCTTGAGCAGCAGCGAATTGCCGATCACCGACAGCGAGCTGGTGGTCATGGCGATGACACCGATCATCGGGTGCAGCAGCCCGATGGCGGCGATGGGAATGGCCGCCACGTTGTAGCCGCTGGCCCAGAGCAGGTTCTGCACGATCTTGCCGAAGGTGGCGCGGGAGAGGTGCATGGCGTCGACCACCCCGGTCAGCTCGCCGCGCACCAGGGTCACGTCGGCGGCCTCGATGGCCACGTCGGCGCCGGCGCCGATGGCGATGCCGACATTGGCTTGCTTGAGGGCCGCGGCATCGTTGATGCCGTCGCCGACCATGGCCACGTGATTGCCGTGCTTGGCCTGGAGGGCGCGGATGGCGTCGACCTTGCCTTCCGGCAGTACGCCGGCCTGGACCTCGTCGATGCCCACCTCGTCGGCCACCGCCCGCGCGGCACGCTCGTTGTCGCCGGTGATCATCACCACGTGCAGGCCGAGCTCATGCATGCCGCGAATGGCCTCCACCGACTCCTCCTTGAGGGTGTCGGCCACGGCCACCAGGCCGAGCGCCTGACCGTCGGCGGCGAGGATCACCACGGTTCGCCCCTTGTGCTCGAGGTCGCCCATGGCCTCGCTCAGTGCATCGAGGCCGGTCACGCCCTCTTCCTCCAGCAGGCGACGGTTGCCGATCAGCACCTTCTCCTCGCCCACCTTGCCGGAGACGCCGCGCGCCCCGGTGGAGCGGAACTCGCTGACCTCGCCGGGCGGGACATCGCGCTCCCGGGCACCGTCGACGATGGCCCGGGCGATGGGGTGCTCCGAGGCGTTCTCGACGCTCGCCGCCAGGTGGAGCAGGCGGGTCTCGTCGACGCCTTCGGCGGCGACGACGTCGGTCAGCCTGGGCTCGCCGCGGGTGATGGTACCGGTCTTGTCGAGCACCATGACCTTGACGTCCTTGAAGGTCTGGATCGCTTCGCCGGAGCGGATCAGGATGCCGCGCTCGGCGCCGATGCCCGAGCCGACCATCAGCGCCGTGGGGGTGGCCAGGCCCAGGGCGCAGGGGCAGGCGATGACCAGCACGGCGATGGCGGCCAGTATCGCCAGTACCGGCGTGGCCGCCGTGGGGTTCACCCAGGGCAGGAAGGTGGCGCCCCAGTCGAGGATCGGGCGCAGGGCGTCCGGGAATAGCGTCCAGACGATCAGGCTGAGCAGGGAGATGGCCAGCACCGCCGGCACGAAGCGCCCGGTCATGCGGTCGGCGAACTCCTGGATCGGCACCCGCGAGCCCTGGGCCTGGTCGATCAGGCGCACCACCTGGGCGAGGAAGGTGTCGCCACCGACTCGGGTGGCCTTGACCCGCAGCCGGCCCTCCTTGTTGATGGTGGCGCCGATCACGCCGTCGCCGGGGCCCTTGTAGACCGGTATCGACTCGCCGGTGGCGATGGATTCGTCGAGGTGGCTCTCCCCCTCGACCACCTCGCCGTCGGTGGGCACCTTGTCGCCGGGGCGCACCACCATGATGTCGCCGGGGGCGAGTTCCTTCACCGGGACCTCGATCTCTTCGCCGTCACGCTCCACCCGGGCCGTCTTGGCACCCAGCGTCAGCAGGCGGCGGATCGCCTGGGAGGCACGCCCCTTGGCCAACGCCTCCAGGTAACGGCCCAGCAGGTGGAAGGTCATGATGGTTGCCGCCATCTCGATGAACGAGGTCATCGGGGTGACGAAGCCGATCAGGCCGATCAGGTAGGGCGGCAGGCTGCCCATGGAGATCAGCACGTCCATGTTGAAGGTACCGTTCTTCAGCGAGCGCCAGCTCGAGCGGTGCGTGGCCGCACCGCCCTGGAGAAACACCACCGGCAAGGCCAGCAGCGCGATGATCGCCAGGTACCCCGGGATCGGCTGCCAGAACATGTGCGGCATCATGAGGATCATGATCAGGGTGGTGGGTACCGCGGCGATGATCAGCCGCTTGCGGGCCTGGGAGAGGTAGGCCTCCTCGATCTTGGTGTCGGCGTCGCTATCCTCTTCCTCGGCTTCGGCATGTACCGCGGCCACGTCGTAGCCGGCACCCTCCACGGCGTCTTTGAGGGCTTCGCCAGCGGGGCCGCCACTGGCAACGGTGACGGAGACGCGGTGGTTGGCGATATTGGTGTCGATCGCCTCGATGCCGTCGAGCCGCTCGAGGGTGGTGCGGATGATACCGGCACAGTGGTCGCTGCCCATGCCGGGTACCGTCAGGCGGATCTGCCGCTTGCCCGTGGCGCCGCCACTGACGGCGGCCACGTCATAGCCGGCGCCTTCCACCGCGCGGCGCAGGGCCTCGGCGTCGGGGCCGTCCTCGCCGGTGGCCACCCGGACATGGTGGTTGGCGATATTGGTCTCGATCTCGCCCACGCCGTCCAGCCGCTGGAGCGTGGTGCGCACGATGCCGGCGCAGTGGTCGCTGCCCATGCCGGGCACGGTCAGGGTTATCGTTTTCGACGTCATGTCGGCCATCACTATCCTCCTGATGGAAAGGCCGAACGGGCGATCATCGCGTGATCGCCCGGTTCAGGGGAGAGAACGGCGATCAGTGATGGGTGTCGTGGTCGTCCGGGTCGACGCCGCCGGGAGGCGCCTCCTGCAACTGCTGGCGTTGCTCCTCGGTCAAGAGGTCGTGCATGGCATTCCGCATGCGGACCATCTCGGCCATCATCTCGCCATGCAGTTCGGCCATCCGGCCGTGCAGCGCCTGTACCTGCTCGGGGTCGGGACGCTCGCCATGCATCTCGGCCATCAGGTCGTCGCGCAGGTTCATCAGTTGGCCCATGCGCTCGAACTGGGCGGGGCGATGTTCCTGCATCAACTCGCGCATCTCGCGGTACTGCTCGGTGTCGAGCATCTGCATCATGCCCATGCCTTGTCCGCCCATCATCGGACAGGGCATCATGCCGCCGCCCATCATTCCCCCCATCATGCCAGGGCCCATGCCGCCGCCCATCATTCCCCCCATCATGCCAGGGCCCATGCCGCCGCCCATCATGTCGGGGCCCATGCCCGGGCCATAGCCACCCTGGCCGCCCATCATGCCGGGGCCCATGCCCGGGCCATAGCCACCCTGGCCGCCCATCATGCCAGGGCCCATGCCCGGGCCATAACCGCCCTGGCCGCCCATCATGCCGGGGCCCATGTCGCCCTGGCCGCCCATCATGCCGGGGCCTCGCTCTCCCTGGTCGGAGCCCATCATGCCGCCCTGGGCCATGGCTAGGCCTGTACCGCCGATTCCCATCGCCAGGGCCAGGCCGAGAGCGAGTGCGTGCTTGCGAGTGTTCATGGTCTTTCTCCTTGAGTGGGCCCGCGTCATCGGCGCAAGGGTCCATCGGGTGATCGTCGTCTGCTGCTGTGGTGAATCGCTGCATGGCACGCGCCGGGCGTGCGGGTCGAGACGGCCGGCGAGCTCAGGATCTGAGGCGTCGCGTGAGCAGGTAGACGGGAACCGGAGAAGGATCGGGGAGGGCCCGCGGCAGGCCACTGACGGTGGCGACATGGGGAGCCGTGACGGGCGAGGCCACCGACGAGGCGAGGACCTCGAGATCGAGATCCTGGCGCTCGACGCGCAGCAGAGCATTACCGATAGCCTGACTGCCGTGGCCGTGGTGACAGTGCCGACCCGGATCGTCTTCCAGGGTCGCGATGCCGGCGGCATGCGGCGCCATGGTGTCGATCGCGGTGGCATGGGCCATGGTCGGGGAGGTCGCCAGCAACATCATTGCCAGGCCCAGCAGGACGGCCAGCCAGCCTCGCCCCCATCTGCAGAAGGGGGGAGGTCGACGCCGGGATTCTGCAGATAGCGGGCCCATTGGTGGCACTCCCTTGGTTGGATCGTGCTCCCTCAGCGTAGTCGAATCCGGTACGGCACTACTTGACGTGTATCAATCCGCGCGTCTGTCACCCGCCGTGTACTGGGCCCAGGTGACTGGTTTTCCGGTTTTTTTGCACAAATATGAAAACAGGCTCCGGAACTTGGCGGCACCGGGACTGTCACAGGTTGCGCCTCGGGAAGGGCCGTGAAAGACTAGGCCTGAACCGTTTCGACTCGATCCCTCACCGGTTGGGCTCCATGCGCCATCGCTCCCTCTCCTGGTTGCTCTGTCTGCTGTTCGGCATCGCGCTGGCGTTGCCGCAGGCGGTCATGGGTGTCTGGGCCCATGAGGGCGGGGAGTGCCTGGCGGAGCATGTCCTGCTCCTGGACTCCCCGGATCACGGCCACCAGGCTGAGCATGTCGACGGCCCGAACGAGTCCTCCCTGGCGACCATGACCTGTGGGACGCCCTGTCCCGTCTGCAACGGGACCCTGCAGGACCTCGCCTCCGGCCCGGCGCCGTCCCACGAACCGCGCTGGGCGGTGGCCGAGTCCCTTCCCCTCCGCGTGCCCGATCGCCTCGAGCGGCCTCCTCGCGTTTGAACACCCGTCCCTGACGCTGCCGCTCGTCGCGTGCGAGCGGTGATGGCTGTTCGAACAACGAGGAAGATCCCTATGCAACGCCGTGATTTCCTGCGCTATTCCGCCCTGGGTGGGGTCGCGCTCTCGGCTTCCGGGCTGCTGGCCTATGCCATCGCCGGCCGGCATGCCGACCATGCCCCCTTGACCCTGCTGGGTGCCACGACCCTGCCCGAGGGTCAGCCCCTGCAGCCACTGCCCCGAATCACCAATCTCGCCGACCAGCCGGGACTGTTCCGCAGCGTGCTCACCCCGGCGCCGCACGCGGTCGCTCTCGGCGATAGTCATCAAGCTCGCCTGTGGCTCTACAACCGCAGGGTGGCGCCGCTGATCGAGGTCACCGAAGGCGACGAGTTCGATGTCACCCTGGTCAACGAGCTGACGCAGGAGACCACCGTGCACTGGCATGGCGTGGCCGTGGCCAACGCGCACGATGGTGGGCCCAGCGATGCCGTGGCGCCGGGCGAGTCGCGTCGCTATCGGCACACTTTCGCCGACGGCAGCGCGGCCCTGCACTGGTTCCATCCGCATCCTCACGGCGTGCTGGCGCGCCAGATCGCCCATGGCCTGGCCGGGGCGCTGCTGGTTCGCCCGCGGCAGGAGGTCGTGCCGGCCGAGGTGGAGGAGCACCTGCTGGTGGTCAACGACCTGCGCCTGAGCGGTGCCGGCGAGGTGACGCCCCATACCGACGAGGACTGGATGAACGGCCGCGAGGGCGAGCTGCTGCTGGTCAACGGCCAGCGACGGCCGCGCCTGGACGTGGCACCGGGCACCACCCTGAGGCTGCGCCTGGTCAATGCCTGTGCCGGCCGCTACCTGCGCCTGCGCCTGGAGGAGCACGGGCTCACCCTGATCGGTACCGACGGGGGGCTGCTCGAGCAGCCCCGGCCACTGGAGGAGCTGCTGCTGACCCCGGGCGAGCGTGCCGATCTGCTGGTGCGTATCAGCGAGCAGGGGGCCGAGCGCTTCGTACTGGCCAGCCACCCTTACGAGCGGGGCTGGATGGGCGCTCGGCCTGCCCATCTGGACGCGGTGGCCCCGCTGCTGACGATCCATACCCGTGAGGCCGAAGTGGTTCCCGCCGTGGCCCTGCCGGCGCGGCTGGCGCGCATCGACCCCCTCGGCGAGCCCGCCGTACGCCGCACGATCGACCTGACGGAAGTGATGCCCGGCATGGAGCATGACGCCGGCGAGGCCGATGCCGGCGGCACGATGGACCACGGCGACCACGGTGGCACTGCCAGTGGTGGCGGCACGATGGACCACGGTGGCCACGGCGGCGCTGCCAGTGATGGCGGCACAATGGACCACGGCGGCGGCGATGCCGGCGGCGCGATGGATCATGGCGGCCACGGCGGAGGCGGGGAGGGCATGGCGGCCGACAACGGTCGCCCGCCGGTGGACTTCCTGATCAATGGCCGCAGCTTCGCCATGGGCGAGGTGATGTTCGAGGGCAAGGTCGGCGACGTGGAAGAGTGGGAAGTATTCAACGACTCCCACATGGATCATCCCTTCCATGTCCACGGCACCCACTTCCAGGTCGTCGCCAGTCGCGAGGCCGATGGCGAATGGCGGGAGACGCCCTGGCTGGCGTGGAAGGACACCGTCAATCTGCGCCCGGAGCAACGCCTGCGCTTGCGGCTGGTGTTCCACGAGCCCGGCGACTGGCTGTTCCACTGCCATATCATCGAGCACGAGGAACTGGGCATGATGGCGGCGATCCGCATGCGCTGATCGTCGATTACCACGTTGTCAACGGGCACCCTGTGCACCATGGCCAGGGTGCCCGGCACAATCACCGGAACGAGAGTCTCGATAATGCTTCCCTACCGTATGCTTCCCTACCGCTGGGCACCGCTGCTGCTGCTGGTGCTGTTCCTTTCCGCCTGCTCCAGCGAGCCGGAGGGCGTCAGCCTGGAGCAGCTGCGCCAGCAGACCCATATTCACGGCCTGGCCTTCGACCCCGCCGAAAGCGAACGTATCCTGCTGGCCACCCACCATGGCTTCCATGTCGTCGGTGGCGATGGCCTGGCCCGTCAGGTCTCGAACGAAACCCACGATTTCATGGGCTTCACGCCACACCCCCAGGACGCCGAGACGCTCTTCGCCAGCGGCCACCCGGCGCGCGGCGGCAATCTCGGCGTGCTGGTCTCCGGCGATGGTGGCCGGAACTGGGAACAACGCTCGCCGGGTGTCGACGGACCGGTCGACTTCCACCAGCTGACCATCAGCGAGGCCGACCCGGAGGTGCTCTACGGCGCCTATGCGGGGCGTCTGCAGGTCAGTAGCGACGGCGGCCATAGCTGGCGGGTGCAGGCACCCGTGCCGGAGGGGCTGATCGACCTGGCGGCCTCGAGCCGCGACCCCGACCACCTGTATGCCGCGACCCAGACGGGGCTGTTCATGAGCGCGGATGGCGGCGAACGCTGGCGCCAGCTGTATCCCGAACGCCGCCCCGTCAGCCTGGTCGTGGTCAGCGGTGATGCGCTCTACGCCTTCGTGCTCGGTGTCGGGCTGATCCGGGCCGAGGAGGGCACCCGTCAGTGGGAGGAGGTGAGCCGCGACTGGGGCGAGCGCTACCTGATCCACCTGGCGGTGGATCCCGGTGATCCTGCCCGTCTCGTGGCGGCGGATGACCAGGGGCGGTTGCTGCACAGCACCAACGGTGGGCAGGACTGGGCGCCACTGTGAGCCGGCCCCGAACTCCGCGCAACCCACGATTCACACTGAAAGGGACATCACATGATCCAGTATCCTCAGATCGACCCTGTGGCCATCGGCATCGGACCGCTGCAGGTCCACTGGTATGGCCTGATGTATGTCGTCGGCTTCGTCGCCGCCTGGTGGCTGGGCCGGCGTCGCGCCCACCGGCTGGGGCTGAGTCACGATGACATCGGCGACCTGCTCTTCTATGGCGCCCTGGGGGTCGTGCTCGGTGGGCGCCTGGGCTACGTCCTCTTCTATGGCATGGAGCAGTTCCTGGCCAATCCGCTGTGGCTGTTCAGCATCTGGGAAGGAGGGATGAGCTTCCACGGGGGGCTGGCCGGCGTGCTGATCGCAGCGCTGCTGTTCGCCCGCAGGCACCGGCTCGGCTTCTTCCAGCTGACCGATTTCATCGCGCCGCTGGTGCCGATCGGCCTCGGCGCCGGGCGCATCGGCAACTTCATCAACCATGAACTGCCGGGGCGCGTCAGCGAACTGCCCTGGGCCATGCCGTTTCCGCACATGGGGCCGGAGCCGCGCCACCCCTCGGCGCTCTACGAATTCGCCCTGGAGGGCGTGGTACTGTTCGCCGTACTGTGGTGGCTTTCCAGCCAGCCGCGCCGCCGCGGGCTGATCTCGGGGCTCTTCCTGCTGCTCTACGGCGTCTTCCGCTTCGCGGTGGAGTTCGTGCGCCTGCCCGATGCCCATATCGGCTTCCTCGCCTTCGGCTGGGTGACCATGGGCATGCTGCTGACGCTGCCGATGCTCGCCGCGGGTGCGGCACTGATCGCCTGGTCGCGCCGCCGGCCGGTGGACGAGGCGACACGGCCGGAGCCGGCCGGGTGTACCACGTTTCGATGAACCTCCTGTCACGGCAAGCAGGCGTATCGAGATACTTTTCAGCCCCGTTTCAGGGTCGTGGCTTATAACGGAGGCTCCACTGACGACTACAAGAGGGATTCACATGCGTAAGATACTGTTGGCGATGGCCGTTGGCGTGTTCTCTACCGCCGCCCTGGGCGCGGGGGAACATGAAGGTGGGTACCAAGGAGACCAAGGCGATGTTCGAGTCGACCGCACCATCAGCTTCGAGGCCGGTGATATGTGGTTCACCCCCGGCAATCTGGACATCAAGCCGGGCGAGACGGTGAAATTCGAGATCACCAACACCGGTAACCTCGAGCACGAGTTCGTGATCGGTGATGCCCAGGCCCAGCAAGAGCACCGCGAGATGATGCAGGCGATGGGGGCGGGCGGCCACGGCGGCCACGGTGGCCACGGTGGCCATGACATGGCGGAAGGCGCGCACGGCGGCCAGATGCCTTCGGTGACCATCGCCCCGGGCGAAACCGCCACCCTGGTGTGGACCGCCTCCCAGGACGTCACCGCCCTGGAATTCGCCTGCAATCTTCCCGGCCACTACGAATCCGGTATGGTGGGAGACATCCACATCCGGGGTTGAGCGCATGAAGCTGTTGCTTCTCGAAGACGATGATCTGCTGGCCGAAAGCCTGGCGGAAACCTTGGGAGACGACGGCTATAGCGTCGATTCGGCCACGAGCATTCGCGTGGCCGAATCGTTGATGGCGACCGAGGAGTATGCCCTGGCCATCCTCGACCTCGGCCTGCCCGACGGCTCGGGACTCGACCTGCTGCAACGCTGGCGCGAGCAGGGGCATCGCTTGCCGATCCTGGTCCTCACGGCCCGCGACACCTGGGAGGACAAGGTCATCGGCCTGCGCCGCGGTGCCGACGATTATCTGACCAAGCCCTTTCACGAGGCCGAATTGCTGGCCAGACTGCATGCCCTGCTCAGGCGGCGGTCGGGTGGCCTGACGCAGATATTGACCGTCAACGGGCTCCAGCTCGATGAGCATACGCAGCGGGTCAGCACGGATGGCGCCACCTGGCAGGCCCTGACGGCCACCGAGTTTCGACTGCTCCGCTATCTGATGCACCATCCCGATCGCGTGCACTCCAAGTCGCAGCTTCTCGACCAGCTCTATGCGCTGGAACAGGACGCCGCGGCGCCTAATCTGGTGGAGGTCTATATCGGTCGATTGCGCCGTCGGCTCGGCAAGGAGATCATTCAGACACGCCGCGGCCAGGGGTACCTGCTTGCGTCACGTTGATCGGCGTAGCCTGCGCTTTCGTCTGCTCACCTGGCTGGGCGGCATGGCCTTGATCGTGGTCGGCGTCACCTGGCTGTTGCACGGTATCCTGCTGCACGATCTCGCCCGCGACTTCCTCGGTGAACGTCTGCGCCTGGAGGCCGAGCACTCGCTGCAGCAGTTTCGCCAGGAGCAGGGCTCGCTCCCCGCCTGGCTCGAGTCGGCTGGCGGAGGATACGAGGTCTTTCATCACCTTTATGCGCTGCGGCTGGATGGCGTGATCACCACTTCCCACCCTCGCTGGCTGGCGCCACTGGAACCCCACCTGACAGGAGAGGACGACACCCTCGTCGATATCCATTGGCAGGGTCGGCAACTGCTGGCCTATCGCAAGGTGTTTTCCTTCGATGGTCACTCCGGCGTTCTGCTCATCGGGGAAGACTTCGCTCAGGTGGAAGAGGGGCTGACCACGCTGCACTGGTGGGTGGGGGGGATCGCCGGCGTGCTGCTGATGCTGCTGGTCGTCCTCAATCTGATCGCCGTCAATCGGGGATTGCGACCGTTGTCCCGGCTTCAGCAACAACTCGATGAGCTGCAGTCGGGAGACCGGGAGCGACTTCGCCTCGCTACCCCCTCCGAGCTCGATAACCTGGTGGCGCAGCTCAACCGCTTCATGGACGATCATGACAAGCGGTTGCAACGTTCGCGTGAATCCGTCGCCAACCTGTCGCATGCACTGACGACACCGCTGGCCGCCGTCACCCAGGTGCTGAGAGGCTCCCGTCCCATCGATGAGGGGCGTCGCGCGAAAATGCTGCTCCGCCTGGAAGACATGCATGCCCAGCTCGAGTCCGAGCTGCGTCGCTCTCGTATCGCGGGGCCCTATGCTGGCCAGCGGACCGTCATCCGGCGCGAGGCCGAGCAGTTGATCGACATGTTCAGTGCCCTGTATTCCGACAAGCGCTTTCACCTCGAGGCAATACCGGCCATGGAGGCCAGCGTGAGCGTCGAGCGCCAGGATTTCACCGAAATGCTGGGCATCGTGCTCGACAATGCCGGCAAGTGGGCCGATCGCGAGGTGGTCTGCCGCCTGGAACTGGCGGAATCGTTGACGCTCACCGTCGAGGATGATGGCCCCGGGGTTTCCGCGGAAGACATTGCCCTGCTGGGCAGGCGCGGCCTTCGCCTCGATGAAGGCAGGCCCGGCCATGGGCTGGGACTCTCCATCCTGCGACAACTGGTCGAGCAGTACGGGGGCCAGCTGCAGTTCGAGGCCGGTAGGCGAGGAGGCCTGCGGGTGGTGATCACCCTTACCCATGGGGATCCGTATCCCTGACAGTACCATTCAGCCTTGTTTCAGCTTGCCGGGCCACTATCGACTCCTGTTTCATCCCTGACAGGAGATATGCATGGCAAGCTCCAAAGCTGCTACTTTTCCCCTCTCGCGTCGTCAACTCCTGATGGGCGGTGCCGCCCTGGGACTGAGTACGGCCGCCCTGGGCCTGCGACCGGCCTGGGCCAATCCCTGGGGCCAGGCCAACACCTACCCCAAGGGGGTGGAGACCGGGCCCGAGGTCTCGCTGGCCATCCGCCGGGAGTCATTGCCCATCGACGGCAAGGCCGCCCGCCCGATCAGCATCAACGGCACCAGCCCCGGCCCCTTGATTCGCTTGCAGGAAGGCCAGGACGCGATATTACGTGTCACCAATCTGCTCGATGAGCCCACCTCCGTGCATTGGCATGGCTTGATCCTGCCCGCGGGCGAAGACGGTGCGCCGGGGATCAGCTTTGCCGGCATTGCCCCAGGCGAGACCTTCACCTACCGTTTTCCGGTTCGCCAGCACGGCACCTACTGGTATCACAGCCACTCGGGGGTGCAAGAGCAGCTCGGCCATGCCGGGCCGATCATCATCGATGCCGCCGAGCGCGAACCCTTCCGCTACGACCGCGAGCATGTGCTGTTGCTCACCGACTGGACCTTCGAGGATCCGGCGCGGGTAATGCGCAATCTGAAGACCGCCGAAGGCTACTACAACCTCCAGGAACGCACCATTGCCGACTTCCTGGCCGACGTACGCGAGAACGGCTTCAGGGAAACCGCACGGACACGTGCCATGTGGGCCCAGATGCGCATGAGTTCGCGGGATATCGCCGACGTCACCGGCAGCACCTATACCTACCTGCTCAATGGACATGCCCCGGGAGAGAACTGGACGGCGTTGTTCCAGCCCGGCGAGCGGATTCGCCTGCGCGTGATCAACGGTTCGGCGATGAGCTACTTCGACGTGCGCATTCCCGGCCTCAAGATGACCGTGGTGGCCGCCGACGGACAGCCGGTACAGCCCGTACCCGTCGATGAGTTCCGCATCGGAGTCGCCGAGACCTATGACGTGCTCGTCACGCCCGAAGCCGATACTGCCTATACCCTGTTCGCCGAGGCCATGGATCGCAGCGGCTACGCCAGCGGCACCCTGGCGCCACGCGAGGGCATGACGGCGGCCATCCCGGAGCGTAGACGGATTGCCGACCGCGGCATGGAGGCGATGGGCGCGCATGGTGGCATGGATCATTCCAGCATGGGCGGCATGGACCACTCCGGCATGGCGGACATGGATCACTCCAGCATGGCGGACATGGATCACTCCAGCATGGCGGACATGGATCACTCCAGCATGGCGGACATGGACCACTCCAGCATGGCGGACATGGACCACTCCACTATGCCGGGCATGGACCACTCCACTATGGCGGGCATGGATCACTCCAGCATGCCGGGCATGGACCACGGCGAAGCCCCGTCTTCTGGCGAAGGGGAGGGTGCCATGCTTCCCGCCGGTGTCGCCCAGCCCGGCTCCCGATACGACCAGGCCGGCATCGGCATCGATCATGACGAGCGCCGCGTGCTGGTGTATCGCGACCTCAAGGCGTTCACGCCGTGGCCCGACCGCCGTGAGCCGGAACGGGAGATGGAGATTCACCTGACCGGCAACATGGAACGCTACATGTGGTCCTTCGACGGCAAGAAGTTCAGCGAGGTCACCGGTCCCATCCACTTCCGCAAGGACGAGCGCCTGCGCCTGATCCTGATCAACGACACCATGATGGAGCACCCCATCCACCTGCACGGCATGTGGATGGAACTGGAGAACGGTGCCGGTGAGCTGATTCCCCGCAAGCACACCATCAACGTCAAGCCGGGGGAGCGGGTCTCCGCCCTGATCACCGCCGATGCCGAGGGCAGCTGGGCGTTCCATTGCCATCTCCTCTATCACATGGATGCCGGCATGTTCCGGGTCGTCAAGGTCTCGTAAGGAGTTCGCATGAAAACCAGAACTGCAGTGCCCGTTACCTGCGCCGCCCTCGCCCTGCTGACGATGGCGGGGGCTTACGCCGAGGATGGCTACGACGCCCCGGCCGACTGGCCCTCGCCGATGGCGGAACATCACACCTGGGCGGCGGCCTTCGACCGCCTCGAGTATGTCGTTCCCGACAAGGGGGACGAAGCCCTGGTGTGGGATTTCGAGGCCTGGTACGGCGGCGACATCAACCGCGTGTACCTCAAGAGCGAAGGCGAGAACGTCCAGGGCGATGGCGAGAGTGCCGAGTTCGAAGCCCTCGACCTGCGTTACAGCCGCCTGATTTCGGATTTCTGGGAGCTCCAGGGCGGGATCGGCTACCAGGGTAACGTCGGCTCGAACGACCATCCCGAACGTTTCTACGGCGTGATCGGCCTGCAGGGGACGGCGCCCTACCGCATCGAGACCAGCCTCGACCTCAAGGTCAGCGAGGATGGCGATGCCTGGGCGCAGCTCGAAGCCGAACACGACGTGCGCCTGACCCAGCGCTGGTACCTGCAACCGCGTGCCGAGGTAGTCGCGGCAGGCAGCGACGTCCCTGAGTTCGGTGTCGGCGAGGGGCTCAACTCGGTCAATGCCAGCCTGCGGTTGCGTTACGAGATCACCCGCAACTTCGCCCCCTATGTCGGCGGCTACTGGGAAAAGCGCTATGGCGATACCGCCGATCTGGCACGTGCCCGGGGAAACCCTACGGAAGATACGGCTGTCGTCGCCGGTGTCAGGCTGATGTTCTGAGGAGGCCGGCGTGAGAAGCCGCGCGCTTCTGCCCCCGGACCTTGCCGTGACCTGGGTTTGGCCAGAACGCACCGGCGCTTGATCTGCATCAACATGGTCGGCGTCGTCCATTGCCATACTGGATTAGTCGGCACGTCGTTGTTGCGTATTGCCGGCCCCCATTGGCATGGAAGGGCACATCTTGATGAGCCTGTACGGACTGCGCAGATTGCTGTTCACCCGATTGCCGGGAATCCTGCTGCTCTGGCTGCTGGCCGGGTCGGTGGGAGCGGCCTACGCCTGCTCGTCCCAGGTGGAAGTGGGCGAGCCGGTGAGCCAGGCGATGCTTGCCGCGGCCGATGCGTCGCCGTCCCTGCCTCCGGAGAACTGCGATGATCACTCTCCCGGCATCACGGCCAGCCTTGGCAAGGTGCCTGCAGATGACCTGCGCACCCTGACTGCCGCCGCGGGCCTTCCCCACGGCTGGCTCTCCTTGTCACTCTTGCCTGTCGCGGTGGGGGGCGGGCCGGTGCTGTCCGGCCTCTTACCGCACTCACCTACTCCCGTTTATCTCACCACGGCTCGGCTGCGTATCTGAGGGCATCCTTCCTCGACGATGCCAAGACAC
This sequence comes from Halomonas sp. LMYGS-3, assembly GCF_059509875.1. Lineage (NCBI taxonomy): Bacteria > Pseudomonadati > Pseudomonadota > Gammaproteobacteria > Oceanospirillales > Halomonadaceae > Halomonas > Halomonas sp. LMYGS-3. The sequence continues at coordinate 18,492 of NZ_JCAKFQ010000026.1, forward strand.
GAGCCGTCCATCGAGTTCGGCCCTTGAGATGGCCGCACTCCACCATGCGAGGTGAACCATGAAACACGACAAACACTCTGCCGATTCCGGCGGCCAGCAGCCCATACGCTTCTGGTTGCCGCTGGGACTCTTTCTCGCCTTCGTGGTGTACCTGTTCTGGGCCGAGCACAGGGTTCACTTCATACAGTTTCTGCCGTTTCTCATCCTGCTGGCCTGTCCGCTGATGCATCTGTTCATGCATGGCGGTCATGGCAGCCATGGGGGGCACGGCAAAGGCGGAGGAGATGAGACATGAATGCCGGGGAAGGCGCCTATGGGCTGTGGACTCTGGTCGTGGTCTATGTGCTTCTCACCCGCCGAGAAGACACCGAAGCCCTGGAAGGATTCGGCGAGGTATATCGAGCCGATATGGAAAGAACCCCAGGTTTTATTCCTCGACTTGTTTTCGCCTATTCTCCCCACTCTCGAAGGGGGGATGACTGGTTGTCAGTTGCACTTTTTGAGTCTGTCAAGATTTTGCACAGCATGGTAGTCGATAAGGAGGGGTGATCATGAGCAATAAAGACCATCGTCTCGGTGTATCCGAGATCAACCTGGTGACCCGGCACCTGAAGCTGGAGCCCAATGATGAGATAACGATACGAGCGGCAGTCGCCGACATCGACGAGCTTTATGGGCTGGATAGCGTGTCTTTTGACGAGAGGAAATGGAGGCTTGATCTGGCCTATGATGCATCGAGAATCTGTCTTGATTGCGTAGAAGATATTTTGAAGAAGCATGCTGTCGAGATCAATCATGGCTGGTGGACGCGTTTCAAGGAAGAGCATTACCGGTTTGTTGATCAGAACGTGAAGGATAACGCCGGGCATGAGCCCTGGAGCTGTCATCAGACTCCGCCAGGTGGTAAGGGAAAACGATAGGAAGGTCGATAGGAGGGGGCGAACCAACCAGACAGTTAATGGAGGCTGAAACATGAGCTATTTAAAGAAATCGTTCGTGCTGGTCGCTCTTCTGGCATCATGGGCTGCCGGTCCGCTGTTTGGCGAGGATGCCGGCTATTTCCAATCGGCGGATGGCATGAACATCTATATCGGCATCTTGCCGGCGGAGATGGTCAAGGACTACCGCATTGTTCACCAGGCGCGCGAGGGCGTGACGACCCGTGAACAGCACCTGGTCGTCACCGTGGTGGATCAGGAGAGTGGCCAGCGGATCGAGGATGCCAAGGTGGCCGCACGTCTGCTGCATGAGGGACATGCGGGCTCCTTCAGGCCACTCGAGCCGATGGACATCGCCGACACGATCACCTATGGCAATTTTTTCAGCTTCCCGGCAGAAGGCGGATACAGCATTCAGCTGCGTATCGAGCGAACCGGCGATCCCACCACCGAGGTCGAGTTCCGCCACCGCCATGTGGTGGAGTGAACCGATATCACCGTTCCCTGCTGATGCTCTCTGGCGTAGGCCCTGGAGTCAGAAGACGTGTTATCCAGAAGGCCTCATGGAAATGGTTGCAGACTGTAGCGAAGGCGATCGTCAAGGGAACGCCCATGAAGGCGCCGGGAATGCCCCATACCATGCCCCAGAAGAAGATGGAAAAGACGACGGCAAAAGGAGAGACGGCCAGGGCCCGCCCTTCGAGCCTGGGGTCGAGCAGGTTACCGATCGAGAACTGGATCAGTGTCATGCCGAGGAGAATCAAAACCGGAGTCTGCCATGTCTCGAACTGGACAATGGCGAAAAGAACCGGAGGAAAGACCGCCAGGATGGAGCCCACGAAGGGAATGTAGTTCAACGCGAAGGCCAGTATGCCCCAGGCAATGGCGAGATCGAGCCCGATCAGCAGTGAAAATAACCATGTCAACAAGCCAGTCAGTACGCTTACGGCGGTCCTGACGAGCATGTAGCGGCGAAACTTCCATCCGAGGACATGGAATGCCCTCAACAGCCGATCGGCTGCGTCCGCCCCAAGCGCATGCGGAAGGCGATGCTGAAAGGCATTGGCTTCCAACAGGCCCATGATCAGAAAGATCAGGGTCAGCGCCAGGAAACCCATGATGGCATTGATACGTAGTACGGCCTCATGAGCAAGGTGAAAGAGTTCATTGAGGCTGAACTGATCCCCTGGGGTGGGCCAAAGGACAACCCCCCTCCCTTCGAGCCATAGGCCGATGGTGCGGTAAGTCTCCTGCGCTCGTGTGCCATACTGCGATAGGCCGTCTGCAACGGTACGGATGCCATAGCCGATCAGCAGGAACACGGTTGCCATGGCAATCAACACGAGCAGCACCGCAACGATGAGTGCCAACCCGCGCAGCGCTCGCCTGCCCTTCAGCGCGCGGTGCTGGTACACCGGCCACACCAGCGCCATCAGGAACAGCGAGAAGGCCATGGGGGCGACGAGAACCCGTAGCCAGTTCAGCGCTGCGACGATGAGGATGATCGCGATCACCCAGAGTGGATTCAGTATCGGTGACCCATGGTGATCGGACATGATGGTTACCTTGATGTTGAACTGCCCGCCTGAAGCCGGGCGAAACCCGTTACATTAAGCGTCGAAAGATCAACCACGCCGCCAGGTACAGGGGGATGCCGATCGCCACCAGGGCGAGGGCATGGGGCCACAGGATCTCCATGCCGGCACCCTTGAGGAAGATGCCCAGGGTGATCTCCAGGTAATGACGCAAGGGGCTGGCCAGCGACAGTTGCTGGAGCAGGTTCGGCATGCTTTCCACCGGGACCATGGTGCCGGACAGGAACATCAGCGGGAACAGGCCGAAGAAGGCGAGCAGCAGGGCCTGCTGCAGGGTGCGGGAGACGGCCGCCACCAGCAGGCCGATCCCCAGGGTACAGAGCACGTACAGCAGCGATATCGCCAACAGGAAAGCGACGCTGCCCCGGAACGGCACCCCGAACCAGAGAAAACCGACGGCGATCACCATCGCCATCTGCACGAAGGCGATGATCGCGTAAGGAATCAGCTTGCCGGCCAGAAACTCGACGGAGGAGAGCGGCGAGGCATAGATCTGCGCAATGGTGCCGGTTTCCTTTTCCCTCACCAGGGCGAGCGCGGTGAGCAGGGTCGGGAAAGCCATCAGGATCACAGCATAGAGGCCGGGCACCACGGTGTGCACGCTGCTCCTCCGCCTGGAGCCTCTCCACGATGGGGAACGGCCAGGTTCATGCTCAGCGCTCCAGGACATAACGGCCCGGTGCCGCCTCCAGGGCCGGATAGCCTTCGATCAACCCCGGCTCCCGAGCGGGCACGCGCGCGGTGCTGTGATCGGCTAGCCAGCCCTGCCAGCAGGGCCACCAGGAGCCGTCATGATGTGCCGCCTCGGCCTGCCAGCCGTCGGGGTCCACGAAGGGGGCGTCGCCGCGGATGGTCGAGATCTGGTGGTAGTGGTGTGAATTGCCGGGCGGGTTGACGATGCCCGCGTTGTGCCCGCCACTGGAGAGCACGAAGGTCACATCCGCCGGCGTCAACCATTGGACCTTGTAGACCGAGCGCCAGGGGGCGACGTGATCCTGCAGGGTGCTGACGGCAAACACGGGGATATGGACATCGGTCAGGGACACGGGGCGTCCGTCCACCCGGTAGCGCCCGCCGGCGAGGTCGTTGTCGAGAAACAGCCAGCGCAGGTACTCGCTGTGCATGCGCGCCGGCAGGCGGGTGCCGTCGGCGTTCCAGGCCATCAGGTCGAACATGGGCGGACGCTCGCCGGCCAGGTAGCTGTGCACCATCCTCGACCAGATCAGGTCCTGGGAGCGCAGCAGCTGGAAGGCGCCGGCCATCTGGCGCGTGTCCAGATAGCCCCTGACGGCCATGAGGTCCTCGAGGAAGCGCACCTGATCCTCGTCGATGAACAGCATCAGCTCGCCGGCCTCACTGAAGTCGGTCTGCGCGGCGAGCAGCGTCAGGCTGGCCAGGCGATTGTCGCCGTCCCGGCCCATGGCGGCCGCGGCGATCGACAGCAGGGTGCCGCCCAGGCAATAGCCCACGCCGTGGACACGCTGCTCCGGGCAGCTGGCCGTGACCGCGTCGAGGGCCGCCATGACCCCCAGCCGGCGGTAGTCGGCCATGCCCAGGTCCCACTCGTCGCTGCCCGGATTCTTCCAGGAGACGACGAACACCGTGTGGCCCTGTGCCACCAGGTAGCGGACCAGGGAGTTCTCCGGAGAGAGGTCGAGGATGTAGTACTTCATGATCCAGGCCGGCACGATCAGCACCGGCTCGGCATGGACCTCCTGGGTGGCGGGCGCGTACTGGATCAGCTCGATGAGCCGGTTGCGGTAGACCACCTTGCCCGGTGTTACCGCCACGTTCTGGCCGACCCGATACGCCTCGGCCCCCACCGGCCCTTTGCCGGCCTGCCGGCGTCGCCAATCCTCCAGCAGATTGCTGGCGCCGCGGGCCAGGTTGGCGCCACCCTCGCGTCGCGTCTGCTCCAGCAATTCGGGGTTGGTGGCGAGGAAGTTCGACGGCGCCCAGACGTCGAGCAGCTGCCGCGCACCGAAATTCACCATCGCCTCATGGTGGCGCGAGACGCCGGGTACGCCGGTGGTGGCCGCATGCCACCACTGCTGCTGCAGCAGGAAGCCCTGGTAGAGTGCATTGAAGGGCCAGCGCTGCCAAGCCTCGCCGCGGAACCGCTTGTCCTGGGGCAGCGGCTCGAGGCAGGGCTCGCACTGAGGGTCTCGACAGGCCCGCTCGCAGTAGGCAGCGAAACGACCCCATTTGCGCACGGCCTTTCCGACCAGCTCGGCCTGCTTGTCGGGCGATGCGGCAAGATGTTGTGCCCAGTCCCACCAGGCCTGGTGGAGAGCGGTCGGTGACATCCCGCCGGTGAGCAGTCCCGCCGTCGCATTCAGAACGCGATCCATTCAGAGATCCCTGGAGCGGTTGGTCTGGTGGACCAGGCGCATCGCTTCATGCTGCTCCAGCCTCAGGAGCTCCCCGATCAACTCGCGTGTTTCCGGTATCTCGGTGCGTCCCTCGAGATAACGATAGAAATCGATGACCTGATCGTGGAGATTGAAGATCTCCTGACAGATCTCGTCGAAGCTCATCTCCGCATAGGGCGCGCTGCACGACAGATGGGGCTTGATGGGCTTGTAGGAAATGTAGTCGTAGAGCCAGGTATTCAACGCCTTGGGGTCGGCCTGTCTCTCGAAGCCGGCCACGACCCTTTCCAGGGCCGCCTCGTGATCCGCCAGATATTCCAGCAGCCACTTGGCGCGCGCTTCTTCCTGCTGCGTTGAGCAGTGCTTCAGGCACCGTGCCAGGTGTTCATGCAGGGCGCGCGTCCACTCGACCACATCGTGAAAGGTTGATACGTACATCGGTCGATCTCGCTTGGGGAGCCGGGGGCTCAGGTGAGGAGGTGGCAGCGTTTTCAGCGTAGTCCACTGGCACCCGAGGCGGCTTGATTCGTGTCAGGGCGAGCTGCGCTGGCTGGCCGGCATGTCCCCTCGAGGTCGTCAAGATTGCCTGGCATCGATCACCATGGAACACTGCGTTACTTGTCGGCAGCCAAGCTGATTCTGCTGGTCGCTGTGTCGACGCCGTACCGGTTTGGGAGGTAAGTCATGGCGGTGGGACCATCCCGGCCTGGCAGGCTGAAGCGGGTGCTGGCCACGCCGGAGTTCAACGTGGCGCTGTTCGCCTTCCTGCTGAACTATCCGTGGGAATTCCTGCAGGTACCCTTCTTCGCCGATATGCCGACCATGGCCCACTGGGAGGCCGTGCGCTTCTGCACCCGGGCGGCACTGGGGGACGTGCTCATCGCGCTGGTGGCCTACTGGGTCGTGGCGGCGCTGCGTCGACGGCGCGACTGGTTGCGCTGCCCTGACGTCAAGGCGTTCGCCGGTTTCGTGGCGGTGGGCGTCGTGGTGACGATCGGGCTGGAGTGGCATGCCACCGTACTTCAGGAGCGCTGGCAGTATGCTGAGGGGATGCCCACCCTACCGCTGCTGGGGACGGGGCTGTCGCCGCTGCTGCAGTGGTTTGTCTTGCCACCGCTGATCGTCTGGCTGGCGCGTCGCCAACTGCTCGGCGAGACGTGTCTGCAGGGAATTGACGACGCGGCTTCTGGCCCCGGCAGGGCGGCCAATGAGGAATAGAGGTGAGCATGACCCTGGATGAGTCGCGCCTGCAGTGGCGCGCGAGGTGAGGATAACGCGCGTGTCACGAACGCCACGGAATGGACCTGCCAAGCGTCGCTGGCCCTGGCGACGGCTCCTGCTGGTTCTCGGCATGGTGCATCTGGTGGGCCTGGCCTCGTCGCTGGACGCCATGATGTCGAGCCGGACATCTCAGGGGGCCATCGCCTGGATCGTCTCTCTGAATACGGTGCCCTATGTGGCGGTGCCGGCCTACTGGGTGTTCGGGCGCACCAAGTTCCAGGGCTATGCTACCTCGCGGCGTGACGAGGACTCGGAACTGGGACAGGCGCTGGCCGACAAGCTCGCCGAGCTGCGCTCGCACGGGGTCTCGGCCGCCCACAGCGACAAGCACCTGGTGGGCGTTGAACAGCTGGCAAAACTGCCGTTTCTCGGTGGCAATCAGGTGGAACTGCTGATCGATGGGGAGCAGACCTTCGAGAGCCTGTTCGCCGGCATCGAGGCCGCCGAACGCTATCTACTGGTGCAGTTCTATATCGTGCGGGCCGACGAGGTGGGGGTGGCCCTGCAGGCGCGGCTGATCGAGAAGGCCCGACAGGGAGTCGAGGTCTATTTTCTCTATGATGAGGTCGGCAGCTATGCCCTGCCGGGTCGCTATCTCCAGGCGCTGGAAGAGGCCGGGGTGAGGGTACATCGCTTCCATTCCACGCGAGGACCAGGCAATCGCTTCCAGCTCAACTTCCGCAATCATCGCAAGATCGTGGTGGCCGATGGTGCCAGGGCCTGGGTGGGTGGCTTCAACGTCGGCGATGAGTACCTGCACGGCCACCCGCGAATCGGTCCCTGGCGGGACACCCACCTGATGATCGAGGGGCCGGCGGCCCTGGCGCTGCAGCTGGTGTTTCTGGAGGACTGGCACTGGGCCACCGAGGGGATCCCCGACCTGCCTTGGGAACCGGTGGTGCCGTCGCACCACGCCACCCCGGTGTTGATCCTGCCCTCCGGACCGGCGGACCGCTTCGAAACTGCCAGCCTGATGATCCAGCAGGCGATTCATGCCGCCCACGAGCGAATCTGGATCTCGAGTCCCTATTTTGTTCCCGACGAGGGCGTGCTCGCGATGCTCAAGCTGGCTGCCCTGAGCGGGGTGGATGTACGTATCCTGATTCCCGAACGGCCGGACAATCCACTGACCTACTTCGCCGCCTATGCCTTCCTGGGGCCGCTGCTGGATGCTGGGGTCGAGGTCCATCGCTTCCAGGAGGGCTTCCTGCACGGCAAGGCCTTCCTGGTGGACGATGTCGGTGCCGCCGTGGGAACGGTGAACCTGGACAACCGCTCCTTCCGGCTTAACTTCGAGGTGACGGCGCTGGTGATGGAGCCGGCATTCGCCGCCGAGGTCGAGGCGATGTTCGAGGCCGACTTCGCCCGGGCACGGCGGATGCGGCGTGAGGACATCGACGAACAGCCGCTCTGGCATCGGGTGGCGGCGCGCGCGGCTCACCTGCTGGCGCCGGTGCTGTGACCCTGGGGGAACAGGACTCGGCGTAAGGTGGGGGAGGCGTCTGTGACAAAACCCCACAGTGTTCCTGCTCATGATGAGGGCGCTCGCCGGTACACTGTTCGCATGATGATATCGCCGAGGTTTCGAAGATCGCGGCAACATGGAAGAGGCGAGAAGATGGCAATAGCGAGAGGTAATCCCGGCGTGTCGGGACGAGCGGTGCGGTGGCTGGCGCGGACCCTGGGAGGGCTGCTGGTGACCAGCGGCCTGTTCTGCTCGGCCGTGACCCTGGCCGAGGAGGAGCCTGAGTGGCCCAAGGGACATTATCCGCTGCCCGAGTCGGGCAACGTGATCGGTGAGGAGTACGTGGTCGAGGCCAGCGAAGAGGACACCCTGCTCGATATCGCCCGGGCGCACAATGTCGGCTACGAGGAGATCCGTCGGGCCAATCCCGAGGTGAGCATCTGGCTGCCCGGAGCGGGCACCGAGGTGGTGATCCCGACTCGTTTCATTCTGCCGGAGACGGAGCGCACCGGCATCGTCATCAATGTGGCCGAACTGCGGCTCTACTACTACCCCGAGGTGGGCGAGGGCGAGATCCCGCGGGTCGAGACCTATCCCATCGGCATCGGCCGCGAGGGGTTCGATACGCCGCTGGGGGTGACCGAGACCACCATGCGCCTGGAGGATCCGGCCTGGTATCCGCCGGCCTCGGTGCGCCGTGAGGCCGCCGAGCGGGGCGAGAGCGCGCCGGCGGTGGTGCCCCCGGGTCCCGACAATCCCCTGGGGCGCCACGCCATCCTGCTCGACATCCCGGGCTACCTGGTCCACGGCACCAACCAGCCCGATGGCATCGGCATGCGCGCCAGCCGCGGTTGCATCCGCATGTTCCCGGAGGACATCGAGTCGATCTTCGGGCGCGTGCCGGAGGGCACCCGGGTCGAACTCGTCGACCAGCCGATCAAGGTGGGCTGGGAAGAGGGCCGGCCCCTGGTACAGGCCTTCGCGCCCCTCGAGGAGCAGGAGCACGGCATGTCGGCGCTGGTCGAGACCCTCGAGCGCCTGTCGCGCAACGGGGAGGCGGACGGTGGCGAAGCGCCCGTGGCGGTGAACTACGAGCAGCTGCGCGAGCTGCTCGAGAGCCCCAGTGGCCGGGTGGTGGCCCTGGAGCCGCCCCGCGAGTCCGAGCCCGAGGAGGCGCCAGCCGCCGACAGCGACAACGGCTTTCTCGACGAGGTCAGGGTCTAGAGCCTGTCGGACTTAACGCTGATCTGCTACGAAAGCTCGGGTTTCTCGCGACGATCGGTCAAATCCGACGGGCTCCTGGCGAGCCTGGTCGGTGGCCGCCCTGTGCGCCTCGGCAAAGGAGACCAGGCGACGCTGCTCCTCGTCCCACAGCGTGAGCCGCACCGACGCGAGGCTTTGCCGCAGGGTGAGGCGGCCGATATGGCGGAGTTCGGGATGGTCGTGCAGCACTTCGGGTAGCCGGTAGGAGGGGATACGGCTGCAGAGATGATGGACATGGTGTATCCCGATGTTGGCGGTTAACCAGCGCAGGGGGCCCGGCAGGTCATAGTGGGAACTGCCGTGCAGCGCCGTCTCGTGGAACGTCCAGTCGTCGTCGTGCTCCCACAGGGTGTCCTCGAACTGATGCTGGACATAGAACAGCCAGACGCCGATCGAGGAGGCGAGAAGCGTGATGGGCAGTTGCACGAGCAGAACGGGGATCACGCCGACCAGCCAGATCATGGTGGTGACGAGAAGCGCGATCGCTGCGTTGGTGCTCATGGTGCTCAGCCAGGGCATCCACCCCGCGCGCATGAAACCCACTGGCAGGCGATGGTCCAGGATGAACAGGTACGTCGGGCCGATACCGAACAGCACCAGCGGGTGCCGGTACAAGCGATAGAGGAGCTGCTGCGTTCTCGGCAAGCCCCGGAACTCGCGCACGGTCAGGGTGTCGATGCCGCCGACACGCGGGCGATCGAGGTTGCCGGAGCTGGCATGATGGAGGGTATGGCTGTGTCGCCAGAGATCGTAGGGCGTCAGGGTCAAGACGCCGATGGCTCGGCCGACCCAGTCATTGGCACTTCGGGAACGAAAGAATGACCCGTGGCTGCAGTCGTGCTGGATCATGAACAAGCGCACGAGAAAGCCCGCGGCGGGCACGGCGAACAACAGGCCAAGCCAGTAGCCGGCGCTCAGGGTGCCCCACATCAGTATCCAGAGGGCGGCGAAGGGGATCACCGTGACCATGAGTTCCACGACACTGCGCGCCAGGCGCGGCGTGCGGTACTCGCCCAGGGCGCGCTTCAATGCCCGTGGCTCGGCGGTGATGTCGATAGTCGGCGTTTGGGGGTCCATGAGTTGTAGGTTGGCGTCCGGCACGCACGATGTCTGTACGGTACCGCACACTCCGGTAGAAGAACCGTCTCCACCTACCGCTGCCGAGGTTCCGTCGGTAGCGCCTCCACCAGCCCCAGGGCCACGCAGATCCTGACCAGCTCGGCCAGGTTGGCGGCTCCCAGCGCCTTCATGGCGCGCAGCCGGTAGACCTCGACGGTCTTGGCGCTGACGCCTAGGTGGTCGGCGATCTCGCGGCTGATCATGCCCTCGGCCACGTGCACCAGGATCTGTTGCTCCTTGGGGCGCAGGGTGGCATAGCGGGCCTGCAGGGACTCCAGCCGCGAGCGGGCCTGGCGCTCGCGCTGGTGCTCGGCCAGTGCCTGCTGCACGGTGTCGATCAGTTGCTGGTGGTTGAACGGCTTCTCGATGAAGTCGAAGGCACCGGCCTTGAGCGCCGACACCGCCATGGGCACGTCGCCGTGGCCGGTCATGAAGATCACCGGGGTGGTGTCGCCGCGCTCGTTCATCCGCTGCTGCACCTGCAGGCCGGACAGGCCGGGCATGCGCACGTCGAGCAGAATGGCGTCATGGGCCTCAGTGGTGGCGAGGAAGGCCTCGCCGTCGCCGTAGGCTCGGGTCGCCAGGCCCACCGATTCCAGCAGCCAGGCCAGCGAGTCGCGCAGGGCCTCGTCGTCGTCGACCACCGCGATGAGCGGCGTGGTGCGGTTCGGGGTGGCCGGTGCCTGGGTCACGCGGGTCTCCTGGGTGAGCGATCGGTCGGATCCGGCCGCGGGAGCGGCCCGGGCTCGGTGAGCAGTGTACCGGCAAAGACGGCGCCGCCGGAACCGTCGCCGGGGGCCAGCGCCAGGCGGCCGCCCATGGCCTCCATCAGCGAGTGGCTGATGGCAAGCCCCATGCCCAGGCCGTCGGGGCGACCGGAGTGGAAGGGGGCGAAGATGCGCTCGGCGTCCGCCTCGGCGATGCCGGGTCCCCGGTCGCCGACCGTGAAGGTCACCTCCCGGGGGCCGCTGCGTCGAGCGCCGATCTCGACCCGGTCGGCGCCGGGGTGGTCGCGGCTCGCTTCCAGGGCGTTGAGCAGCAGGTTGATCAATACCTGTTCGAGGGCGATCGGGTCGGCCTGCACCCGCGGCAGGCCCTCGGGCAGTGCCTGGATCAGCCGCACGCCGGCCTGGCGGAACTGCCACTCGCAGAGCCGGCTGGCGGCGTCGACCACTTCGGACAGCGTCACCGGCCGCGGCCGGGTCCGGCCCTTGCGTACGAAGGTGCGGATGTGGCGCAGGCGCTCGGCCAGGCGCTGGATCTGCTCGCTGATCCGCTCGAGCGGCAGCGCAAGGTCACCGGCGGGGCGGCTCGGGGCGGCGCGCAGCTGCATCAGGGCGCCGTTGGCGTAGTTGGCAATGGCGCCCAGCGGCTGGTTGAGCTCATGGGCGATGTTGGAGGCCAGTTCGCCGGTGGTGGCCAGGCGGTTGGCGTGAGCGATCTGCTCCTGATGGCGGCGGGCCTGGGCCTCGGCGGCCTTGCGCAGGCCGATGTCGCGGTTGAGCAATGAGAGGTGGCCGGGTTCGGTGCCGGGACCGCGGTGGGCGAGCACCACGCTGAGCACCGGCACCGGCGCGCGGGGGCCGCGCATCTCCAGCTCACCGCTCCAGGAGCCGTAGCGGGCCACGGCGGGCAGCACGAGCTCGCGCAGCACCGCCAGCGACTCCGGCGTATAGGCCTGCCCCAGGGCGGCGTCGCCTCCCTCGCGGGGCAGGGAGAGCAGCCGGCGTGCCGCCTCGTTGGAGTAGAAGACGCGCTCCTCGCCGTCGACGAACAGCACGTAGTCGGTGGTCGATTCGACCACCCGGGCCAGGCGCTCGCGGTTGGCCTCGGCGCGGATCCGCCGGCCCACGTCGCGGGAGACACAGAGGATGTCGAGCAGTTCGCCGGTGGCCGGGTCGCGGCGGGTGCGGCTGGTGGTCTCGAACCATACGTAGTGGCCGTCCTTGGCCCGGAAGCGGTAGGTCTGCTGATAGAAACCGTCGTGGTAGTAGACCCGGGGCGACTTGTTGAGCAGATCGGCCAGGTCCGACGGGTGGAAGAGGTCGTAGGCCGAGACGCCGATCAGCTCCTCGGGCGCATAGCCGAGCAGGTCGCGAGCCGCCTGGGAGGCGTAGAGGAAGGTGCCGTCGCGGGCGTGGCGCGAGATCAGGTCGGTGGTGCTCTCCGCCAGCCAGCGATAGTGGCGCTTCGCTTCTTCGAGCGCGGCGCAGCGGGCCTCGAGCTCGGCGTTGCGCGTCTCCAGCTCGGCCAGCCGCGATTGGCACCGGCGGAGTTCGTCGTTGCCCGCCATCAGCGCGCCGGGTCCACCCGGCCGCCCAGCGAGGCGTTGCGCCGGAACCAGCCGGCGATGCTGGCGCGCGGCAGGCGGGTCGGCAGCACCTCGTGGGGGACAGCCTCGGAGAGGAAGCAGGCGAAGTTGCCGGCCGCGGGGCGCACCCTGGCGACCTCGCGTTCGGGGTCGTCGGCGGCGAAGATCGCCATCTCGCCGCCGCCGTCCGCCGGCCAGTCCGGGTTGAGGTAGCCCACGGTGGAGACGACCCGGTTGGCGCGGCCGCGGAAGCTGTCGAGATGCTTGCGGTAGAAGGCGCCGGGCGGGTAGTGGGCGAAGTGCGCCTCGTACTCGAAGAGCCCCAGGTACAGCGCCCGATTGAGCTGGTCCTGCAGCTCGCCCATGGCCTCGAGGTAGCGGCGCTGGGCCGGGCTCTCGCGGTCGAGCCAGCGGATGGCGTCACCGCGGATATCGCGACGCAGCACGTGGGCCTGGCCGCGGCCAATGCCGGCGGCGTCCAGGGCGTCGTGCTCGGCGAGGGTCATCAATTCCCGATGAAGCTCGGCACAGAGCCCGGGCTCGAGGAAGCTCTCGCCGACATACCAGCCCTGCTCCACCAGGGCGTCGACCAGGCAGGGCAGGGCGTGGGGAGCCAGGACCGGGGGGAGCATGGGAGGGTTCAGGGCGTTCTGGCCAGGGTACCCCGGGCGCGCAGGAGGCGCTCGGGAAAATAGCACAACCGCCCGGTCGGCGGCTCGCGGTGGAGGCTGATCTCGCGGCCGAAGCCCTCGGCCAGCAGCTCCACCAGCATCATCGCCGAGAGCCCCCAGATCACCTGGCCACCCACATGGTAGTTGGGCACATAGTGCAGTACGCCATCGTGCGGGATGACGTCGGTGTGATGGCGACGATCCTCGAGGAACAGCGACAGCGGCACCTCGAAGATGGCATCCAGTTCGCTGAGGTCGGGAACCAGCGGCAGGTCCGGCGGGATCAGGCCCACGTAGGGGGTGACGCAGATGCCGTGCAGCGAGAGGACGTCCGAGAGCCGGCCGAGCAGCTCGACTCGCTCGCGGGGCAGGGCGATCTCCTCAAAGGATTCGCGCAGCGCCGTGGTCAGCAGGTCGGGGTCGTGCTCCTCGCGCTTGCCGCCGGGAAAGGCCACCTGGCCGCTGTGGGTGGTGAGGTGGTCGGCGCGGCGGGTGAACAGCAGGGTCGGCTCGGGACGGTCGACGATCGGCATCAGCACCGCAGCCTCGGGCAGGTCGAGCGTCAGCCGTTGTGGCCGGTGCGCTTGCAGGCGTTCGCGAAGTTTCTCTAACATGGGGTTTCCATCGGGTTTGATCCCTTCTACCCGGCCGCCGTCGCCGGCGTCAAGCCCGGAGTCGGGCGGCCATCGGGTCGCTCGCCAGCCCGCCAGGGAGTGCCATGAACTTCTGCAGCCACTGTGGCCACACCGTTCGCTTCGCGATCCCCCTGGGGGACGATCGCCCGCGCTACCTGTGCGACGCGTGCGGCACCATCCATTACCAGAACCCGCGCATCGTCGCCGGCACCCTGCCGGTGAGTGGCTCGCGGGTGCTGCTGTGTCGTCGCGCCATCGCGCCGCGCAAGGGCTTCTGGACCCTGCCGGCCGGTTTCATGGAGAACGCCGAGACCACCGTCGAGGCCGCCATGCGCGAGACCCTCGAGGAGGCCTGCGCCGAGGTCAGCATCCATGGTCTCTACACCCTGATCAACCTGCCGCATATCAACCAGGTCTACATGATCTTCCGGGCGGACCTGGCGGGCGGCTTCGGGGCTGGGGCCGAGAGCCTCGAGGTGGCGCTCTTCGAGGAGCACGAGATCCCCTGGGACGAGCTCGCCTTTCCCACCATCGAGCGTACCCTGCGCCATTTCTACGCCGACCGCGGCGAGGGGCAGTTCCCGCTGCATATCAGCGACATCACCGCGGCAGATCGGGAGCGCTATTTCGGTAGTGCGTGATCGACAGGGAGCGGCGCCTGTTGCGGGAGACGGTTGCGGGCCGAACAAGGAAACACGACGTGGACAAGTTCGAGGTAAAGCTGGATCAGGCGGCGCGGGCCGCCTGGATGTCCTTCGTGGGCGGCATGACCCAGGACGAGATCGCCCAGCAGCTGGGGGTGTCGCGCCCCGGGGTGCAGCGCCTGCTGGCCCTGGCCCGCCAGGAGGGGCTGATCAAGGTGCATATCGATCACCCGGTGGCGGCCTGCATGGCCATGTCCAGCGCCATCCGCCAGTGCTTCGAGCTGGATTTCTGCGACGTGGTGCCGGCCGAGCCGGAGGCCGCCGACGGCGCCGCCCACTACCTGGCCGTGGCCGGTGCCGAGCGCGTCAGTCGGCTGGTGGAGCGCAGCGAGCCGCTGACCCTGGCGCTCGGCACCGGCCGCTCGGTGCGCGCCACGGTGGAGGCGATCAGCCGCATCGAGCGCCCCCAGCACCGCTTCGTCTCCCTGGTGGGCAACGTGGCCCGGGACGGCTCCTCCAACCGCTACGACGGCGTCATGGTGCTGGCCGACAAGACCGGCGGCGAGCGCTTCCTGCTGCCGGCACCGGTGGTGGCGGGGTCGGTGGAGGAGAAGGAAGCCATGCAGCAGCAGCGGCTCTTCCAGGCCGTCGCCGAGGTGGCGCGCCAGGCCGAGACCGCCTACATCGGCATCGGCAAGATCGACCGCCAGGCCACCCTGTTCCAGGACCACTTCATCTCCGAGGGCGAGCTGGACGAACTGCTGGCTCTGGAGGCGGTGGGCGAGCTGCTGGGCTGGCCGATGAATGCCCGGGGCGAGGTGATCGACTGTTCGACCAGTCGACGCATCACCAGCCTGCCGCTGGAGATGCTGGCCGGACAGCCGCTGGTGGCGCTCGCCGGCGGGCGCGACAAGGCGCCCGCCATCCTCGCCGCCCTGCGCGGTGGCTGGCTCAAGGGACTGGTCACCGATGAGGTGGCGGCGCGTTACATCGTCGAGCGGGCGCGGCGCTGAGCCGCCGCCCACGCGGATGCGATGCCCTCTGCGACCAAAGTCTAGGCGTCTCGGCTTTGCTTTTTTTGGCTCGCTGTCTGATCATTTGATTGGAAGATGATCAAAGTGATCAAGATGACACGCCAGATAACAACACGAGTCCCGCAAAGGAGCCCCTCATGAAGCTCACCCGAGCCCTGCCGCTGGCCACCCTGGCAGCCGCCATCGCCGCCGCCTCCCAGGCCCATGCGCAGACCGAGATCACCGTCGCCACCGTCAACAACAACGACATGGTGATCATGCAGAGCCTGACCAGCGAGTTCGAACAGGCCCACCCCGGTATCGAGGTCGACTGGGTCATCCTGGAAGAGAACGTGCTGCGCCAGCGCCTGACCACCGATATCGCCACCGGCGGCGGCCAGTTCGACGTCATGACCATCGGCACCTACGAGGTCCCCATCTGGGCCGAGCGCGAGTGGCTGGTGCCGCTCGCCGACCTGCCGGCCGAGTACGAGGTCGACGACCTGCTCCGGCCGGTGCGCGATGGCCTCTCCCACAACGGCACCCTCCACGCCTTGCCCTTCTACGGCGAGAGCTCGATGCTCTACTACCGCACCGACCTCTTCGAACAGCACGACATCGCGATGCCGGAGCAGCCGACCTGGGAAGAGGCCCGGGACTGGGCCAGTCAGATCCACGACCCGGATAACGGCGTCTACGGCATCTGCCTGCGCGGCAAGCCGGGCTGGGGCGAGAACATGGCCTTCGTCTCGACCCTGGTGAACACCTTCGGCGGACGCTGGTTCGACGAGGAGTGGCAGCCGCAGATCAACTCGCCCGAGTGGCAGGAGGCGATCGCCTTCTACGTCGACCTGCTGGGCAACTATGGCCCGCCCGGCGCCAGCTCCAACGGTTTCAACGAGAACCTGGCGCTGTTTTCCAATGGGCGCTGTGCGATGTGGATCGACGCCACCTCGGCGGCGGGCCGCATCTTCGACCCCCGCGAGTCGGACGTGGCCGAGGTGCTGGGCTTCTCCCAGGCCCCCGTGGCCGTGACGCCCAAGGGCTCCCACTGGCTGTGGTCCTGGTCGCTGGCCATCCCGGCGTCGTCCGAGCGTCAGGAGGCCGCCCGGCAGTTCATCACCTGGGCCACCTCCCGCAACTACATCGAGCTGGTGGGTGAACGCGAGGGCTGGACCAGCGTACCGCCGGGCACTCGGACGTCCACCTACGAGGACGCGCGCTACCTCGAGGCCGCACCCTTCGCCGGCTTCGTGCTCGAGGCGATGCAGAACGCGGATCCCACCGACTCCACCCTGGAGCCGAGCCCCTACGTGGGGGTGCAGTTCGCCGGCATCCCGGAGTTCCAGGCCATCGGCACCCAGGTGGGCCAGATGGTGGCCGCGGCCCTGACCGGCCAGATGCCGGTGCAGCAGGCACTCGACAACGCCCAGCGCGGCGCCGAACGGGCCATGCGGCAGGCCGGCTACTTCGACTGATCCGAGCGACAGGGCCGGCCGGCTGGCGCTTGACTCCCGGTCAGGCCGGCCCCCTCCACTCCGCTACCCAAGGGTAATTCCCATGAGTACTCGCGCTTCCGGGCGGACCGTCGGTGGCCTGCGCTCCATGTCGCTGCAGGCACCGGCCGTCACGCTCCTCCTGATCTGGATGTTGATTCCCCTGGGGATGACCCTGTGGTTCTCCTTCCAGCGTTACAACCTGCTGATGCCCGGCATGGAGCAGTTCGCCGGTCTGGAAAACTACCAATACCTGCTCACCGATCCGGCGCTCTGGTCGGCCATGGGCACCACCCTGGTGCTGGTGGGTTCGGTGCTGGCGATCTCGGTGATCGGTGGCACCCTGCTGGCGGTGCTCTACCAGCAGGAGTTCTTCGGCCGCGGCATCGCCCGGGTGCTGGCCATCTCGCCCTTCTTCATCATGCCCACCGTCAGTGCCCTGGTGTGGAAGAACATGATGATGCACCCGGTCAACGGCGTGCTGGCCTGGTTCACCGGCCTGTTCGGCCTGCCGGCCATCGATTGGTTCTCCTCCTACCCGCTGCTGTCGATCATCATCATCGTCGCCTGGCAATGGCTGCCCTTCGCCCTGCTGATCCTGCTCACCGCCCTGCAATCCCTGGACGATGATCAGGTCGAGGCGGCGCGCATGGACGGGGCGGGCCCCGTGGCCGTCTTCTTCTTCATCACCCTGCCGCATCTCAAGCGGGCGATCAGCGTGGTGATCATGATCCAGATGATCTTCCTGCTGACGATCTTCGCCGAGATCTTCGTCACCACCTCGGGCGGACCCGGGCTGGCCACCACCAACCTGGCCTACCTGATCTATATCCGCGCGCTGCTGGAATTCGACGTGGGCGGCGCCTCCGCCGGCGGGGTCATCGCCATCATCCTGGCCAACATCGTGGCGATCTTCCTGATCCGCATGGTCGCCAGGAACCTGGAAGAGTAGTACCGGGAAGACTAAGCCGCACCGCGGCACACGCAACGAGGTCACGAGATGTTCAACAAGACACCCACCACCGCACCGGCCACGACCGCGATGCCCCCGACCCACCAGGCGCTGGGCAGTCAGGGCATCGGCGGGGTCCTGGCGCGCCACAAGCGCCTCTGGCTGGCGCTGCTGGCCTGGACGATCACCTTCGTCATCTTCTTCCCGATCCTGTGGATGGTGCTCACCGGCTTCAAGACCGAGGCCCAGGCCATCGCCAACCCGACACTGTTCTTCACGCCGACCCTGGAGAGCTATGAGGCCGTGCACGCGCGGGCCGACTACTTCCGGTTCGCCTGGAACAGCGTCTATGTCTCCGTCGGCTCGACCCTGCTGGCGCTGCTGATCGGCATTCCCGCGGCCTACTCCATGGCCTTTCTGCCCACCAAGCGCACCAAGGGCACCCTGCTGTGGATGCTCTCCACCAAGATGCTGCCGCCGGTGGGTGTGCTGGTGCCGATCTACCTGATCTTCCGCGACCTGGGCATGCTGGATACCCGCATCGGCCTGACCGTCGTCTACACCCTGATGAACCTGCCGATCGTCATCTGGATGCTCTACACCTTCTTCAAGGATCTGCCCAAGGACATCCTCGAGGCGGGGCGCATGGACGGCGCCAGCACCCTCCAGGAGGTGGGCTTCCTGCTGATCCCGCTGACCCTGCCGGGCATCGCCTCCACCGGTCTGTTGTCGGTGATCCTGAGCTGGAACGAGGCCTTCTGGAGCCTCAACCTCACCTCGTCCCGGGCGGCCCCCCTGACCGCCTACATCGCTTCCTTTTCCAGCCCCGAAGGGCTCTTCTGGGCCAAGCTTTCGGCTGCCTCGACCATGGCCGTCGCCCCGATCCTCGTCTTCGGTTGGCTCACCCAGAAACAGATGGTGCGTGGCCTGACCTTCGGCGCCGTCAAGTAATCAAGGAGCCTTCCCATGGCAACACTACAACTCAAGCAGATCACCAAGCGCTTCGACGACACCGACGTCATCAAGGGCGTCGACCTGGAAGTCAACGACAAGGAGTTCGTGGTCTTCGTCGGGCCCTCCGGCTGCGGCAAGTCGACCCTGCTGCGCATCATCGCCGGCCTGGAGAGCGCCTCCTCAGGCGATATCGTCATCGAGGGCCAGCGTATCAACGAGGTCGGGCCCGCCGACCGCGGCCTGGCCATGGTGTTCCAGAGCTATGCGCTCTATCCCCACATGACCGTCGAGGACAACATGGGCTTCAGCCTGCGCCTGGCCGGCGTCGGCAAGGAGGCGCGCCGCGAGAAGGTGCGCGAGGCAGCCCGGATCCTGCAACTCGAGCCGCTGCTCGACCGCAAGCCCAAGGCGCTCTCCGGCGGCCAGCGCCAGCGGGTGGCCATCGGCCGGGCCATCGTGCGCAATCCCAGCATCTTCCTGTTCGACGAGCCGCTCTCCAACCTGGATGCGGCCCTGCGGGTGCAGATGCGCATCGAACTGGCGCGCCTCCACGAGGAGCTCGACGCCACCATGATCTACGTCACCCACGACCAGATCGAGGCCATGACCATGGCCGACAAGATCGTCGTGCTGCAGGGCGGCGTGGTGGAGCAGGTGGGCTCGCCCATGGAGCTCTACCACCATCCCTGCAACCGCTTTGTCGCTGGCTTCATCGGGTCGCCGAAGATGAACTTCCTGCCGGTCTCGCTGAGTGATGCGAACGGGCAGGGCGTCGAAGTGACGCTGCCGGGAGGCCGGCGCTGCCGGGTGCCGGTGAACGGTACCGAGCTGGACAGCGACTCGTCTCTGGAGCTGGGCATTCGCCCCGAGCACCTGGTGCTCGACGAGACGGGGCCGCTGGAGGGCGAGATCCAGGTGATCGAGCGTCTCGGAGGCCAGACCTCCCTCTACCTGAAGATGGGCGATGACCTGATCACCCTGATGGCCGACGGTGACGTGACCCATCGGGTGCACGAGCGGGTACGCTTCGGCTTCGAGCCGCACCGCGCGCATCTCTTCGACGGCCAGGGGCTGGCGCTGCCGAGCCTGGATCGCCACCCCCTGGCCGGCCTGCGCCGCCAGGACAACCGTGCCGCGACCGATGTCAACGGCGCCTGAGGGGGAGTCATGGAGACCCTGATCTTCGACTGCGATGGCGTGCTGGTGGACAGCGAGGCGATCGCCGAGGCGACCCTGGTGGAACTGCTCGGCGAGTGGCTGCCGGACCTGGACGCTGACACCGTGCTCAGCCAGGCGCTGGGCATGACCACCGCCAATATTCTGCGTCACCTGGAGGGCCTGAGTGCGCATTGCCTGCCGCCGGCGGCCACCGATCGGGTGGACGATACCATCGAGGCGCGCCTGGCCCGGGAGCTCCAGGCGATGCCCGGGGTGGCCGCGGCCATCGCCGCCATCGACCTGCCCAAGGCGGTGGTCTCCAACAGCCGACGGCAGCGGGTGCTGGCCTCGCTGTCCACCACCGGGCTCGCGGCCCGCCTCGAGGGGGCGCCGGTCTTCACCGCCGAAGAGGTGGTCCGCCCCAAGCCGGATCCCGCCCTCTACCGCCTGGCCGCCGAAACCCTGGGTGTGGCACCGGCACGCTGCCTGGTGGTGGAGGACAGCGTCTCCGGGGTCACCGCCGCCCACGCCGCCGGCATGACGGTGATCGGCTTCACCGGCGCCAGCCACGTACAGCCGGGCCAGGCCGAGCGCCTGACCGCCGCCGGCGCCTGGCGGGTCATCGCGCAGATGCAGGAGCTCGAGCCCCTGGTGGCTGCCTGGCGTACCGCGCACCGAGCCGGTTAGCCCCAAGCCGTTGCGCAGGATTCCCGACCCGTTTTCTCAATTTGCTTTCTCAACCCGCTTTCTCACCCCCCCTATGGGAGGCACGCAGCATGAAACTGAAAGACAAGATCGGCGTCGTCACCGGCGGCGCCCGCGGCATCGGCCTGGCCGTCGTCCGGGCCTATCTGGAGGAGGGGGCCAGCGTGGTGGTGGCCGATATCGACCAGGGCGCCATCGACGAGGCCCTGACCACCCTGCAGGGCGAGGGGCACGCCGCCGAGCGGCTGATGGGCGTACGCCTGGACGTCTGTGACCGCGCCGCCATCGACGCCATGGTGAAAAGCGTCACCGAGCGCTTCGGCGGCATCGACATCCTGGTCAACAACGCTGCCGTCTTCGACATGGCCCCGGTCCTGGACGTGACCGAGACCAGCTACGACAAGCAGTTCGCCGTCAACGTCAAGGGCCTGTTCTTCACCCTCCAGGCGGTGGCCAGGGCCATGGTCGCGTGCGGCCGGGGCGGGGCCATCATCAATATGTCTTCCCAGGCGGGGCGCCGCGGTGAGCCGCTGGTGAGCCTCTATTGCGCCACCAAGGCGGCGGTGATCAGCCTCACCCAGTCCTGCGCCCTGGACCTGATCCAGCACGGCATTCGCGTCAACGGCATCGCCCCCGGGGTGGTGGACACCCCGATGTGGGAGGAGGTGGATGCACTCTTCGCTCGCCACGAGCAGCGGCCGCTGGGCGAGAAGAAGCGTTTGGTAGGCGAGGCGGTGCCTTACGGGCGCATGGGGCGTCCCGAGGACTACGCCGGTCCGGCGGTCTTCCTGGCCTGCGACGACAGCGACTATATCGTCGCCCAGACGCTGAACGTCGACGGCGGCAACTGGATGAGCTGAACCATGAGCACTATCGCCACCCGCGGCGGTGTCGTGGCGCTCCGAGGCCGGGCATCATGACGCTCGTGAATCCAGCCCCTGCCAGGAGAGACGCCATGCATTCCGTTCCCCATGTCGAGTCGCTGACCGAGATCACCGAGACCGTCATCGTCGCCGCCGAGGGCCGCGACCGCTTCCTGGTGGCCCTCGCCGGGCCGCCCGGGGCCGGCAAGTCCTACTGCTCCGAGCGGCTCTACCGGGCCATCGACGCCCACCTGCCCGGCCAGGCGGTGGTGGTGCCCATGGACGGCTACCACTTCGACAATGCCGTGCTCGACGAGGCGCAGCTGCCGGTCAAGGGGGCACCCCACACCTTCGATGCCGAGGGGCTGCGCGTCGACCTGGAGCGCATCCGCCGTCACGACGCCACGGTGGCGGTGCCGATCTTCGATCGCCCCCTGGACCTGGCCCGGGCCGGTGGCCGCCTGGTCACCCCGGCCCACCGCATCGTCATCGTCGAGGGCAATTACCTGCTTCTCGACCAGGGGCCCTGGCGGGCCCTGCACGGCCTCTTCGACCTCCGGGTGATGCTCGAGGTGGACGACGCCACCCTCGAGCGACGCCTCGTCGAGCGTTGGCTGACCATGGGCCAGGACGCCGAGGGGGCCCAGGCCAAGGCCCGTGACAAGGACATGCTCAACGCCCGCCTGGTCAAGACCACTTCCATTCCGCCCGATCTGGTGTGGCGCTGACGCCGCGCCGCGGGCCGACACGCCGGGCACGACTCGGCCGGAGACTCCCATGATCCGACTCAACAACGACACTATCGCCCAACTCTCCCCCGAGGTGGCCCGGCCCGCCTACGATCGACGCGAGGTGACCCCGGGCATCGTCCACTTCGGGGTCGGCGGCTTCCACCGCGCCCACCAGGCCATGACCCTGGATGCCCTGATGAACCGAGGCGAGGCACTGGACTGGGGCATCGTCGGCATCGGGGTGATGCCCGGCGACCGCCGCATGCAGGAGGTCCTGGCCGCCCAGGACCACCTCTATACCCTGGTGGTGAAGCACCCGGATGGGCGCCGGGAGCCGCGAGTCATCGGCAGCCTCATCGACTATCGGTTCGCCCCCGACGACCCGGCAGCGGTGATCGAGCTGCTGGCCGACCCGGCGATCCGCATCGTCTCGCTGACCGTCACCGAGGGCGGCTACAACGTCCATCCGGTCTCCGGCGAGTTCGACCTGGCCAATCCCGATATCCGCCACGATCTCGAGCACCCCACGGCGCCGCGCACCGCCTTCGGGCTGATCGTCGAGGGCCTGGCACGGCGTCGCGAACGCGGGGTGGCGCCGTTCACCCTGATGTCCTGCGACAACATCCAGGGCAACGGCGAGGTGGCCAGGGGGACCTTCTGCGCCTACGCCCGGGCCCGGGACCCGGAACTCGCCGACTGGATCGAGGCCTCGGTGGCCTTTCCCAACGCCATGGTCGATCGCATCACCCCGGTGACCAGCGAGGCCGACATCGACGAGCTGGCGGCGCGTTTCGGCCTCGACGACGCCTGGCCGGTGGTCTGCGAGCCCTTCACCCAGTGGGTGCTGGAAGACCATTTCGTCGCCGGCCGCCCGCCGCTGGACATGGCCGGCGTGCAGCTGGTCGACGACGTCGAGCCCTACGAGCTGATGAAGCTGCGACTGCTCAATGCGAGCCACCAGGCGCTGACCTACTTCGGCTATCTGGCCGGTTATCGCTATGCCCACGAGGTGTGCCAGGACCCGCTGTTCGTCGACTTCCTGCTCGATTACATGCGCCGCGAGGCCTCGCCGACCCTGGCGCCGGTGCCGGGGGTGGACCTCGAACGCTACCGCCTGACGCTGATCGAGCGCTTCGCCAACCCCCAGGTCAAGGACACCCTGGCCCGGTTGTGCGCCGAGAGCTCGGATCGCATCCCCAAGTGGCTGGTGCCGGTGATCCGCCAGCAGCTCGAGACGGGGGGCGAGGTCCACCGCGCGGCGGCGGTGGTGGCGAGCTGGGCGCGCTATGCCGAGGGCGTCGACGAGCGGGGCGAGCCCATCGCGGTGGTGGATCGCCTCAAGGGGGAATTGATGGCGCTGGCGCAGCGCAACCGCGAGCACCCGACCGCCTTTATCGAGAATCGCGAGCTGTTCGGCGAGCTGGCCGAGAATGCGCGCTTCCGCGAGGCCTACCTGGTTGCCCTGAGCTCTCTGCACGAGCGTGGCGCACGCGCTACCCTCGAGACACTGGTCGGCGCAAAAGGAATGGTGTGATGTATATCGGGGTGGATTGCGGTACCCAGAGTACCAAGGTGGTGGTGGTCGACGTCGAACGGGCGGCGATTCTCGGTGAGGCGAGTCGTCCGCACCGTCTGATCGAGGGCGACCATGGGCGCCGCGAACAGGATCCCGGCGAGTGGGTGGCAGCGCTGCGCGGCGCCTTCGGCGAGGCGGTGGCACGGACCGGCATCGATGCTCGTGCGGTGCGCGCCATCGGCGTCTCCGGCCAGCAGCACGGCCTGGTGGCCCTGGACGCCGCCGGCGAGCCGGTGCACCCGGCCAAGCTGTGGTGCGACACCGAAACCGCGACGCACAACGCCGCCCTGGTCGAGCGCCTGGGCGGTGAGGCGGAGTGTCTCGACCGGCTTGGCCTGGTGCTGCAGACCGGCTACACCGCCTCCAAGCTGGCCTGGCTGCGCGAGCACCGGCCCCAGGCCTACCGGCGCATCGCCACGCTGCTGCTGCCCCACGACTACCTGAATTTCTGGCTGACCGGCGAGCGGGTCACCGAGGCCGGGGACGCCTCCGGCACCGGCTACTTCGATACCCGCACCCGGCGCTGGCGAGAGGACGTGTTCACCGAGATCGCCCCGGAGCTCGACCCCGGCGGGGTGCTGCCGCGGCTGATCGAGTCCCATGCGCCGGTCGGCGTGGTACGCCCCGAGGTGGCCCGGGAGCTGGGGCTATCCGACGATGTGCTGGTGTCGAGCGGTGGGGGTGACAATATGCTCGGCGCCATTGGTACCGGCAATATCACCCCGGGCCTGGTGACCATGAGCCTCGGCACGTCGGGCACCCTGTGCGCCTACTCGCCCGAGCCGGTGATCGCCGACAGCGCCATGGTCGCCAACTTCTGTTCGAGCACCGGTGGCTGGCTGCCGCTGATCTGCACCATGAACGTGACCTCGGCCACCACCCGCGTGCGCGAGCTGTTCGACCTCGACCTGGCAGCCTTCGGCGAACGGGTCACCGGTGCGCCGATCGGTGCCGAGGGCGTCACCGTGCTGCCGTTCTTCAACGGCGAGCGGGTACCGATGCTGCCCGAGGCCACCGCGAGCTTCCTCGGCCTGAGTGGTGTCAACGCCACCCCGGCCAATCTGTGCCGGGCGGTGATGGAGGGCGCCACCTTCGGCCTGCGCTATGGCCTCGAGCTGTTCGGGGGGCTGGCCGAGGGGGCCAGCCAGATCCGCCTGATCGGCGGCGGGGCCAAGAGCCCGGTGTGGCGGCAGATGGTCGCCGACATCACCGATACCCAGGTGATCTGCCCCGAGGTCACCGATGCCGCGGCCCTCGGCGCGGCGCTGCAGGCCGCCTGGTGTCATCAACGAGATCGGGGCGTGTCGCTGGCCGCACTCTGCGAGCGCCTGGTGCACCTCGACGAGCAGTCGCGGGCCGACCCCGCCCCGGCGAGTGTCGATGCCTATCGCGCCGCCTACGACCGCTACCGGCGGGCACTGGCCGAGCGGCATGGTATCGCGGCTTGATCATCGTTCCGGACACTCTCTGTTCATCGACAGCATAAGGAGGACGCCATGACATCACGGCTCGACAATCTCAAACGCCACTCCCTGGTGGTGGCCGACACCGGCGACCTGGAGGCGATCCGCCGTTACCGGCCCCAGGACGCCACCACCAACCCCTCGCTGCTGCTCAAGGCCTTCGAGCTGCCCGGCTACCAGGCGCTGATCGACACGGAGTTGGCTGCGGTCAGGGCCGAGGGAGGTGACCGGCAGCAGCAGGTCGAGCACGCCGTGGACCGGCTCGCCGTGGCCAAGGGGGTGGAGATCTCCCGGCTGGTGCCCGGCCGGGTCTCCACCGAGGTGGCCGCCAAACTGTCCTTCGACACCCAGGCCAGCATCCGCAAGGCCCACGAGCTGATCGAGCTCTACGGCCGGCGCGGCGTGGGCCCGGAGCGGGTGCTGATCAAGCTGGCTTCGACCTGGGAGGGCATCCGCGCCGCCGAGGTGCTGGAGCGCGAGGGCATCAACTGCAACCTGACCCTGCTGTTCAGCGAGGCCCAGGCCCAGGCCTGCTTCGATGCCGGGGTGTTCCTGGTGTCGCCCTTCGTCGGCCGGGTCACCGACTGGTACAAGAAGGAAACCGGCCGTGATTTCACGCCGGACGAGGATCCCGGCGTGCAGTTCGTGCGTGGGGTCTGCGCCCGCGCCGGCGAGGGCGGCTACGACACCGTGGTGATGGGGGCGAGCTTCCGCACCACCGGCCAGGTGCTGGCGCTGGCCGGCTGCCCGCGGCTGACCATTTCGCCGGCCCTGCTCGAGGAGCTGGCGGCGAGCGACGGCGAGGTGGAGCGTCGGGTGGCCATGGCGGAGGCTTCGGGGTCGCGTCCGGCCCCGCTGAGTGAGGCCGCGTTCCGCTGGGAGCATAACCGGGATGCCATGGCCAACGACAAGCTGGCCGAGGGCATCCGCCGCTTCGCCGAGGACCAGCAGGCCCTGGAGGCGCTGATCGACGCGCGCCTGGGATAGCACGGGTGGCGCCCTCTACCCGGGGATCAGCAGACTTTCGACTGTAAAACAATGACCTGGGTCAGGGTTGCGGGTCAGGTAAAAAGCGCCCCCTGCAATCCTGCCCTGATGCGACCTCCAGGCAGGCATCGGCGACACGGCACCTCGAGCCGGCGCCTCATGGCTTTGCGGCCTTTCCCGACCGATAAAGCGAGAGGATGGCATTATATCGCTTATTTTCCATAAAAATATCTGCTTAATTGGTCTTTTATAGTCGTCAATACTTATTTGTCGTTTCAGAGAGGTTCATTGACCGGTTTTGGGGCGGGCGGTAAACAGTGTCGTGCCAACCACAACTACGCGAGAGATTCGGTCATGACACTTGCCACGAAAGGCGGATTCCTGCCCGCGGTTTCGGCCTTCACTGCTGCTATCTTCCTGATGGGGGCTTCGCTCGATGCCGAGGCCACCACCCTGCGCCTGGCCACGGATTCAGGGACCAAGGGCTCCCCCGCCGGGGACGCCCTGGAGACCTGGGGGCGCCTGATCGAGGAGAATTCGGGCGGCGAGCTGCAGGTCAATATCTTCTACCAGAACGAGATCGGTGGGCAGCAGGAGGTCTTCGATCTGCTGGTCTCCGGTGACGTGCACATGATGCTCAACTGGCCGATGACCTCCTACGATCGGCGCATCGGTGTCATCTACACCCCCTACATGACCCTGTCCTGGGAAGAAGCCTTCGAGGCCTACAGCCCGGGGGGCTGGGTCAATGAACTGCTCGGCGACATCTATGCCGATATCGGTCTGAAGTTCTTCGGCCCCTGGCCGGAAGGCTTCAACGGCGTCGCCTCCCGTGGCAAGTACGCCCTCGATGTCGAGCAGGCCGCCGATCTGGCGGTGCGTACCATGACGGTGTTCCCGGCCCCCCAGACCATGCAGGCGCTCGGTTACCAGACTGCTGCCATCGACTGGGGCGAGGTCTATACCGCGCTGCAGACCGGCGTGGTCGACGGCGAGGCCGGCAATGTCATCTACTGGCCCTACGAGTATTTCCGCGACATCCTCGATTACTACGTCCACACCAAGCACTTCTTCATGACCGGCATCCTCACCATGAACATGGAGGCCTTCGAGTCGCTCAGCGAGGCCCACCAGCAGGTGGTCAGCGAGGCGGCACTCGAGGTGATGAACCAGCAGTTCGTGGCGGCCCGCGAGCAGGACGAGTTCTACATCGCCAAGGCCCAGGAGGATGGCATGCAGTACTTCGAGCTCGCCGACGAGCAGATCCACGACTTCGCCCGGCGTGCCCGCGAGCAGGTCTGGCCGCTGATGGGCCGCGAGATCGGCCAGGACATCATGGATGTCATCCGCGCCAACGCCACGCCGCTGTAACGGGTGAGGTGATTCGCTAGCCATGGCGTCGACCCGCCCGGCGGGTCGACCCCTTACTGCGTGGAGAGCTCGTCATGCAGAGGTTTCTTTCCCGGCTGGACCTGTGGGTCGGTCGCTTGCTCGATATCATCGCCTTCACCGCGAGCCTGCTCGTGGTGGGGTTGATGGTGTTCCTGATCCTGGCGCGCTATGTCTTCGGCTGGTCGCTGGTCGGCACCCTGGAGCTGGTGATGCTCGCCGGCATGTGGCTCTACATGACCGGGGCCCTGATCGCCAGCCGCCAGAACGAGCACCTGGTGGTGGATTTCCTCGAACTGCAGATCCGCGATTCGCGTACCCGGGCGCTGCACAAGGCGCTCGTCTCGACCATCGTCGCGGTGATCTGCGCCTTCTTCGTCTACTGGGCCTGGAGCATGCTCTCGTGGGGCATGGTGCGGCCCCAGCGTACCCCCGAGCTGGCCATTCCGCTGTGGATCTCCCAGCTCTCGATCATGGTCGCCAGCGTCGGCTGCTTCTGCTATGCCCTGCGAGACCTCGTCGCGGGAATCCGCCAGTTCACTGGTGCCGGCCGGTCGGCACCTCTCGCGACCCTGGGAGAGCGATGATGGAAGGCTTGCTCGCGATCGTTCTGCTGCTGATCCTGATGGGGCTGGGCGTCCCCATCGCCTGGTCCTTCGCCGGTGTGTTGGCCTACCTGGCCTTCGTCTACGACGCCAACTTCAATACCCTGATGTTGCAGGGGTTCCGCTCCGTGGATTCGGTGATCCTGATCGCCCTGCCGCTGTTCGTGCTGACCGGCTACCTGATGCAGAGCGGCGGCATCGCCACCCGGCTGGTGGTCTTCATCGAGACCCTGGTGGGGCGGCGGCGGGGCGGGATGGGGGCGTCCATGGTGCTGGCCTCGGGGATCTTCGGCGCCATCGCCGGTACCGCCACGGCGGCGGTCGCCTCG
The DNA here is from genome assembly GCF_059509875.1 of Halomonas sp. LMYGS-3. NCBI lineage: Bacteria > Pseudomonadati > Pseudomonadota > Gammaproteobacteria > Oceanospirillales > Halomonadaceae > Halomonas > Halomonas sp. LMYGS-3. Next base: position 47,007 of record NZ_JCAKFQ010000026.1, read on the forward strand.
ATCGGTACCATCATGGTCGGGCCCCTGGAGCAGCGCGGCTATCCCCGCGGCTACTCCTCGGCGCTGCTCGGCATCTCGTCGCTGCTGGGCATCCTGATCCCGCCGTCGATCACCATGATCCTGTTCGCCGTGGTGACCCGCCAGTCGGTGGCGGCGCTGTTCGCCGCCACGGTGGGGCCCGCGCTGCTGCTGATCGTGGGACTGATCCTGGTCAATCGCCTCGCCTGCGGGCGGCTGTTCCAGGAAGTGGCGGGCCAGGAGGGCGCCGCGGCGGGTCAGCGCTCCCGCCGCCGCGCCACCCTGCGCGCGCTGCCGGCGCTGTGCCTGCCGGTGATCATCCTCGGCGGCATCTACGGTGGCGTGTTCACACCCACCGAGGCCGCGGCCGTGGCGGCCTTCGCCGCCATCGTCATCGGCTTCCTGGTCTATCGCGACCAGACCCTGGGGAGCTTCTACCGCAGCGTGATCGCCGCCTCGGAGACCACCGGGTCGATCATCCTGATCCTGCTGTTCTCGTTCATGATCGGGCGGATCCTCGCCGCGGAGCGGGTGCCCCAGGAGCTCACCGAGCTGATCACGGTGATGATCAGCGATCCCTTGATGATCCTGATCGCGGTGAACGTCTTCCTGATCCTGGCCGGCGCCATCCTCGACGACGTCTCGGTGACGGTGGTCATCGCGCCGCTGTTCCTGCCGTTGATGGTGGAGACGGGAATCCATCCGGTGCACTACGCCTCCATCGTGGCCTGCTCGGTGGTGATCGGTGCCAACAGTCCGCCGGTGGCGCCGATCCTCTACATGGCCTGTCGCATCGGCCGGGTGTCGATCCACAAGACCTTCTCGCCGGCGCTGCTGCTGATCGCCTGCGTGGGACTGCCGGTGATGCTGATCACCACCTTCGTACCGGAACTGTCGCTGTTCCTGCCGCGTCAGCTGGGCTTTATCCGCTGAGGTGAGTCCGCGCCCTGCCGCGGGATGGCCCCGCGGCAGGCGTCGTCGTGTCACAAGGTCTCCAGCTTCCAGACGTCGAAGGCCGGCTCCTCGTAGGGATGGGCAGCCCTGAGCGCGGCCACCGCCTCTCGGATCAGGGCATCCTCGCAGACCAGCTCCACCTTGAGCTCCTCCACCCGCTCCAGGTCGCCGACCCGGCCGATATGTGGATTGGCCCCGGCCAGCGGGCGGAACTGTCCGGTGCCCGGGGTCTGGAAGCAGCACGCCTCGTAGTCGCCGATGCGGCCGGCACCGGTGGCGAAGATCGCTTCCTTGACGGTCTCGGCGTCCGCCACCGGGACGAAGAAGGCCAGCTTGTACATGGGATCCTCTCCTCGTGGGTTTCGTCCTCCCTGTTGTGCCACAGAAGCCCCTGTCGTGTCAGCTCGGGGAATTTTCTTGTACAAGGGTAAAACATATCTTGTTCAAATCATGTGCATGGTCTAGTGTCTGTATAGGTCTTGACGCCGCCGCGTCGGACCGGATTCCCCAGATCAGGGCGTGGCCGCCGACGTGCCTTCGCCCACCAGGAGGAGTGAGACCCCATGCGTATCATCAATCGTGCCCTATCCCTGTCTCTCGGTACGGGCCTGGCTGGCCTGCTGCTAGCGAGTGCCGTCCAGGCCGGGAGCCATTCGTCCATGGACAAGGACATCGTCGATACCGCCGTCGAGGCCGGTCAGTTCCAGACCCTGGTGGCTGCCGTCGAGGCCGCCGGCCTGGTCGAGACGCTCAAGGGGGAAGGGCCCCTCACCGTCTTCGCCCCCACCGACGAGGCCTTCGCCGCCCTCCCCGAGGGTACCGTCGAGGGGTTGCTCGAGCCGGAGAACCAGGCGCAGTTGCAGGCCATCCTCACCTATCACGTGGTGCCCGGGAAGATCATGGCCGAGGACGCCATGGGCGCGGACAGCGCGACCACCGTCCTGGGACAGGACCTCACCATCACCACCATGGACGGGCAGGTGATGATCGACGATGCCACCGTGATCCAGGCCGATGTCGAGGCCAGCAACGGCGTCATTCACGTGATCGACAGCGTCCTGATGCCCGAGTAGCCCCACGGCTCCTCCGACGGCTGCCCCTGCCGTTCCCTGTCTGGCCGCCCGACCGGGCGGCCTTTTTGTATCATCGCAGCGTGATCGTCGTCTGACTCAGGGGGCGGTCAGGTCCGGCTCGTCGCTCGCCGACAGGATGAACGATCGGGCGGTGTCGCGCAGCCTGACGGCTTCGGCCCAGCCGGTGGCCGTCGGTTGGATCGCCTCGCCGACGCTGATGCGCACGCGGCCGGGGCGGGGAAACCACTCGCTGCCGCGCAGTACCTCACGGGTGCCCTGCAGGGCCACCGGCACCACGGGGACGCCGGCCTGGGCGGCGGTGACGAAGGCCCCCATATGGAAGTCACCGAGGCCGGCCTCCGAGCGGAAGGTGCCTTCCGGGAAGAACGCCAGGGCGTCGCCGGCGTCGACGGCCTCGAGGATGCGGGCGGTGTCGCGGGTGGCCTGGCGGGGATCGAAGCGCTCCACGAACAGCGCACCCATGCGCTTCAGTATCAGCCGGAGCGGCAGGTGCCGCTGGAGCTCGGTCTTGGCCAGGTAGCGAAATCCCCGCGGCAGCGTCGCCGTCAGCACCAGGGCGTCCAGGTAGCTGGCGTGATTGGCCACCAGCACGCAGGGCGCCCGCTGGGGGAGGCGCTCGACTCCCTGGCGCTCGAGGCGAATCCCGGCCAGTACCGCGGCCAGGCGGCTGAGATGGTGCGCGACGCGCCAGCGCCAGGCGGGCCGCGGCAGGGGCAGCGCCAGCAGGAAGACCAGGGCGGCCCCCAGGCCGAAGATACTCCAGGCATAACCGGCATAGAGGATCTCGACGAACCGCACCAGATGCACTCGCGAGCGCTGCAGGCCGGCCTTCGCCGCCAGCCCGAGCGCCTGTCGCCAGACGGGGGTGGCGCGCAGGCCCAGGCGACCGCTGCGATAGCGCTCGGCGGTCGCCGTGCGACGCAGCTTGCCGCTGGAGGTCTTCAGGATGCTGTGGGGCGGGACCAGGCGAATGGCGTCGGCCGGGATGTTGACGATGTCGACCGTGACGTCGCGGATCGCCCGGGTGATCGCGTCGCGGCGGGCCGGGTCGTCGACGTGGGTTTCCGCCACCACGACCAGCTCCTCGATACCGCTCTCCGGATCGGGGTTGCCGAACACCGCCACGCACCCCTTCCTGACGCCCTCGATGCGGCCGATGGCCTCCTCGAGGTCGTAGGGGTAGAGGTTGCGCCCGCCGCGCACCAGCACATCCTTGACCCGGCCGCTGATATAAAGGTCGCCGTCGACGAGGTAGCCGCGGTCGCCGGTGCGCAGCCACTCGCCGTCGAAGAGGTCGCGGGTCGCCGCCGGATTGTCGAAATAGCCCGCCGTGGCCGAGGGCCCGCGGAATTCGATGTCGCCCTCGTGTCGCTCCGCCAGCTCGTGGCCATCACGATCGACGATGCGGACCGCGTAGCCGGGCAGCGGTGGACCGCAGTTGACGAAGGTCAGGGTCGGCTCGTGGCCATGGACCGGGCGCGCCTGTTGCTTGCGCGTGAAGGCTTCGTGATCCACCCGGTCGAGCCGCAGGCCTCGCCCGGGCGGGGAGATGCACAGCCCCACCGCCGCCTCGGCCAGCCCGTACACGGGCATCGGGGCGTCCGGGCGCAGCCCGCAGTCGGCCAGGCCCTCGGTGAAGCGCTGCATGGTGCGGGGGCTGACCGGCTCCGCCCCGTTGAAGGCGACCCGCCAGCAGCTCAGGTCCAGCCCCTGGACCCGCTCGGGTGTCAGGGCGCGCAGGCAGAGCTCGTAGCCGAAGTTGGGGGCGCCAGAGAGGGTGGCCCGGTGGCGGTGGATCAGCTCGAGCCAGCGCAGCGGGCGGGCCAGGAAGGCGAGCGGTGACATCACCACCAGCGGGATGGCGTGGTAGAGGCTGCCGAGCCAGGCGCCGATCAGGCCCATGTCGTGGTAGAGCGGCAGCCAGCTGACGAAGACGTCCCGGGAGGTCGCCTCCAGGCGTTCGCCCATGGCGCGGATGTTCGCCAGCAGCTGCCCGTGGGTCAGCATGACCCCCTTGGGGTCGCCGGTACTGCCGGAGGTGAACTGCAGCAGGCCCAGGTCCGACGAGGCGGGCGGCTCGGGGGGCGTGGCCCCCCCGGCGGTCGAATTCGCAAGCTCCGCCACCGTGACGATGGCCGACAGCCGCGGTGCTTCGGCCCGCAGCAGGTGCGCCACTCGGCGGGCCTCGGCCACCGTGATCAGGATCTGTGCGCCGGCACTGGTCAGGATGCGCCCGTGGCGCCGCAGGTGCTCTTCCAGTTGGGTCGGGCGGGCCGGGGGATAGATGGGCACGGGCACGGCGCCGGCGCGCAGGATGCCGAAGAAGGCGGTGAAGTAGTCCGGCTCGGTAGGCAGCATCAACGCGATGCGATCCCCGGGTTGCACGCCGCGCTGGCACAGGGCCGCGGCGATGCCCTGGGCGCCGCGATCGAGATCGGCGTAGCTCAGCGTGCGTGGCGTGTCCCCGTCGCCGTAGACATGCAGGTGGGGGCGATCGGGGTGGCGCGCCAGGTGCCAGTCGAGAACCGCATTGAGGCTGTCGGCGGCATCGGGAGTGCCTTGTACCGGTTCGACGTGCGGGGTGGGCGTGGCGGGTGCCGTGTCGCGGTCGCCGGCCGGGGTGGCCAGCAGGATCTCCAGCAGCTCCGCCGGGGTGTCCGCCATCAGGGCGGTCTCGGGCAGCGTCACGCCGAAGGCGTCCTCGAGCCGCAGCAGCAGCTCGGAGCGGGCCATGCTGTCGAGGCCGAGGTCCCGGTCCAGGCGTGAGTCGAGCGTCGGCCGGCCGGTCTTGCCGCGGCGGGGCTGCGTCTCGCGCACCAGGGCGTCGATCACGTCGAGCAGCCGGTGCTGCAACGCTTCGGCTTGCTGTGCACGTCGGGTCTCATTGGCTGGATCCATCGGTGACCTCGCGGCTTGCTCCGCCCTTCCATGGGCGATTCCGGGAAGAGGCTTCTTTACTGTAGGTGCTGGCCAGGCCAGTGCTCCGTGCAGGGTGGCGGTAACGTCGCGTGCTTACTGTACTTGGTCAACGAGCCTAGGCACTTGATTCACATTCCGACACTGGTGAGGCTGGTGGCAGGTACAGGAAAGGGGATATGGCATGGAACCCGCTCTCTCGACGTTGCTGGCGCGTCATGGCCTGACACCGCACGGCGAACTGCACCCGCTGGGGGGTGGCGATATCGCCGCGGTCTATCGCGTCGCAACCGATCGGGGGCCGGCGGTGGTCAAGCGCGACGATCCGGTACGCCTGGCCGGTGAAGCGGAGGGACTGCAGGCGCTGCGTGAGGCCGGCACCCGGTTGGTCGTGCCCGCCGTGCTGGCCGCAGGCGACGGCTGGCTGGTGATGGAGGCGCTGGCAACGGTGTCCCGTTCGGCGAGCGACGAGGCCACCCTGGGCGAGGGGTTGCGTGAACTGCACGGCCATGCCGCGGGCGAGCATGGCTGGCCCCGCGACAACGCCTGCGGGCGTACGCCCCAGTCCAACGCCCCGCTCGGCGATGGCCGGGCCTTTCAGCGCGAGCGTCGCCTGCTGCCGCTGGTCGAGGCCTGCCAGGTCCGGGGGCTGCTCGACAACCGCCTGCGCGCTCGGCTCGAGGCGATCGCCGAGGGGCTGGAGGGCTGGCTGCCCGATGCCCCGGCGAGTCTGCTCCACGGTGACCTGTGGGCGGGCAATGTGCTGTTCACGCCTCGGGGGCCAGCGGTCATCGACCCGGCGGTATACCGCCACTATCCGGAAGTGGATCTCGCCATGCTGACGCTGTTCGGCTCCCCCGGCGAGGCCTTCTTCGAGGCCTACTGGAATGGCGATCCCCCGGCCGACTGGCCGAGGCGCGAGGCGCTGTTTCAGCTCTACCCGCTGCTCAACCACCTGCTGCTGTTCGGCGGCGCCTACCGCAGCGGGGTGGAGCGCACGGTGGCGCGGCTGGAGGCGGCCTGATCAGCCGCCGCGAAGCGCCTTCATCCAGCGAATGCCCCGCTGCCACCAGGGCATGCCGTGGCGGCGGTCGGCGGCCGGCAGCAGGTCGCGCCGGGGGCGAGTGAGGAAATCGGCGATGGGGGTGACCTGGCTCGGGCGGTCGAGCATCGGGGCGTGGCCACAGCCGGGCACCTTGAGACGGACCAGGCGGGGATGGACCTCGGCCATGCGTACCACGCTGTTGGCACGCAGCAGCGGCGAGGTCTCGCCGCGGATCACCATCAGCGGGCAGTGGATCGCGGCCCAGTCGGCCCAGGTATCGCGGGGTGTGTCGTGGATGAATTGCTCGCCGATGCGGGGATCGTAGTGATAGGTCCAACTGCCATCGGGCAGGCGGCGGGCGCTGCCCAGCGCCAGTTGGCGCCAGGCATCGTCGCCCTCGATGCCGAAGCCGACGTAGTGGCGGCGCAACTCCTTCTCCAGGTCACCGAAGCGGTGGAAGCGATGGGGCACGCCGAAGTAGGTGGCCAGTTCGGTCAGGCCGTCGGGGTCGAGCTCGGGCCCCACGTCGTTGAGCACCAGCCGCTCGATGCGTCCGGCGGTCTCGGCCTCGGCGGCCAGCAGCATGCCCAGCAGGCCGCCCATGGAAGTGCCCACCCAGGGGACCCGCTCCAGGCCGAAGTGATCGAGCACCGCCACGGCCACCGTCATGTAGTGGGAGTAGAGGTAGTCGTGGGCGGGATAGAGCGACCAGCTCGACAGGCCCCGCCCGGGGGTGTCCGGGGCCAGTACCCGCCAACCGGGGCCGAGCTCCCGGGCCAGGCCGGCGAAATCGCCGCCATGACGGGCCAGCCCGTGCCAGGCGACCACGGTCCTCGGGGCCTCGGGGTGCCAGATGCGGACGGCCACCTCGAGTTCCCGTACCCGAATCAGCTCCAGTGCATCCATCGCTGCCTCCATCGAAGGGCTGTTATCGAAGGGCTGTTATCGAAGGGCTATGCTGCATGGCAGCATAACCGACTTCCCCGATGGGGACGAGAAGACGATCAGGGGACGGCTAGCATACATACATGGATGTAGCTATAATCCCCGACTCCTGACAAACGACCGTTTCTGAACGCGGGGCCCCGATGGCGCCCCGTGCCGCTTCGGATTCCCGATGGCACTTTCCACAGTGGAGGCATTGCATGCGTCTGGTACCCCTCGCAGGGCGCAGCCCCCTTCGATACGTCCTGATGGTCGGCCTGCTGGCGACCTTGCTCTCTGCCTGTGGCCAGGACGATGTCGGGGGACAGGGCGGTCCCATGGGCGGCGACAGGCCGCCTCCCCGTGTCTTCGTGGTCGGCGTGTCGCCGGGCTCCGTGTCGGTCGAGGCGGAGTATGCCGCGCGGGTGCGTGGTTCCCGCGAGGTGGAGGTGCGTGCTCGGGTGCAGGGCATCCTGCAGGAGCGCCTCTATGTCGAGGGGCAGGTCGTCGAGGATGGCGCCCCGCTGTTTCGTATCGACCGCGAGCCCTACGAGATCGAACTCAAGCGCGCCGAGGCCGAGCGGGCCAATGCCCGCGCCGAGCTGAACCAGGCCAACCGCGAGTGGCAGCGCATCTCGGCGCTGTACGACCAGAACGCCGTCAGCGAACGCGAGCGGGACACCGCGCTCTCCGCCCGGGAACTGGCCGAGGCGCGTTACGCCCTGACCGAGGCGGGGGTCGCCACTGCGCAGCTCAACCTCGACTACACCGAGGTGCGTGCGCCGCTCGCCGGCATGACCGGGCTCGAGAGCTTCCCCGAGGGGAGCCTGATCGAGCGCGGCACCCTGCTGACCACCGTGACCCAGCAGGACCCGGTGCATGTGCGTTTCGCGCTGCCGGAGGGCGACGCCGCCCTGCAGCGCGCCGCGCGGCGGGCCATGGTCGCCAACGGCGAGGTGGAGCGTCGCGAGGCGCGGCTGATCCTGCCCGATGGCCGAGAATATGCCGAGAGCGGGGTGATCGACTTCACCGACAGCACCATCGACCCGCGCACCGGCAGCGTCTCGGCTCGGGCTGTCTTCCCCAATCCCGACGGCGAGGTGGTGCCCGGCCAGTTCGTGCGGGTGAGGGTCGAGGTACAGAACCTCGAGGACGTCTATCGGATACCCCAGGCCGCCGTGGGGCAGGGGGCCGAAGGCGCCCGGGTCTTCGTGGTCGCCGACGACGTCGCCGAGGCGCGCGTCGTCGAGCTCGGCCCCATCGTCGGCGGCGAGCAGGTGATCCTCTCCGGCCTCGAGCCGGGAGAGCGCCTCGTGGTCAATGGGCAGGTGGCGCTGCAGGACGGCATGCCGGTCGAGGCCGAGGAGGTCGGGGCGTCTGCTGCCGAGGCGCAACCCAGAGACGCCCAGTCCGACGAGGAGGCGTGATGCTCAGGCTATTCATCGATCGACCGATCTTCGCCTCGGTCATCTCCATCATCATCGTGCTGGCCGGGCTCGCCGCCCTGCGGGCGCTGCCGGTGGAGCAGTATCCCGACGTGGTGCCGCCCCAGGTAGTGGTCGAGGCCAACTATCCCGGGGCCAGCGCCGAGGTGTTGGCCGAAGCCGTGGCGGCGCCGCTGGAGCAGGAGATCAACGGCGTCGACAACATGATCTACCTGGAGTCCAGCGCCACCGACGCAGGTAGCCTGCAGATCACCGTCTCCTTCGAGATGGGCACCGACCCCGACCAGGCGGCGATCAACGTCAACAACCGCGTCCAGGCCGCCGCGGCGCGCCTGCCGCAGCAGGTACGCGACCAGGGCGTGCGGGTCGAGGCGCGCTCGACCAACATGCTGATGGTGCCGGTGATGTATTCGCCGGACGGCAGCCAGGAACCGCTGTTCATCTCCAACTATGCGCTGCTCAACGTGCTCGACGAGCTGGTGCGTATCCCCGGGGTGGGCGATGCCTCGCTGTTCGGTGCCCAGGATTATTCCATGCGGATCTGGCTCTCCCCGGACAAGCTGGCCCAGTACGACCTGACACCCGCCGAGGTGGCCGCGGCGATCCGCGAGCAGAACGCCCAGTTCGCCGCCGGCCGCCTGGGCGCCGAACCGGCGCCCGAGGACCAGGCCTTCACCTTCACCGTGACCACTCGCGGCCAGCTCTCCGAGCCGGCCGAGTTCGAGGCCATCATCCTGCGCGCCGACGAGGATGGCGGCACCCTGCGGCTCGGCGACGTGGCCCGGGCCGAGCTGGGCGCGCAGAACTACGCCTTCTCGGCCACCTACAACGGCCAGGCAGCGGTGCCCATGGGAGTCTACCTGCAACCCGGGGCCAATGCCCTGGAGACGGCGGCCGCCGTGCACGCGACGCTGGACGAGGTCGCCGAACGCTTCCCCGAGGGCGTGGCCTATAGCGTGCCCTACGACACCACCGAGTTCGTCGAGATCTCGATCCGGGAGGTATTCATCACCCTGCTGGTGGCGGTGGTCCTGGTGGTGCTGGTGACCTTCACCTTCCTGCAGCACCTGCGCGCCACCCTGATTCCGGTGGCGGCGATCCCGGTATCGCTGATCGGGACCTTCGCCGGCATGCTGGCGCTGGGCTTCTCGGTCAACCTGCTGACCCTGTTCGGCCTGGTGCTGGCCATCGGCATTGTGGTCGACAACGCCATCATCGTGCTGGAGAACGTCGACCGGCTGATCAACGAGCAGGGCATGAAGGCCCGCGATGCCGCCATCGCGACCATGAAACAGGTGGCCGGTGCGGTGGTCTCCTCGACCCTGGTGCTGGTGGCGGTATTCGCCCCGGTGGCCTTCCTCGGCGGCCTGTCCGGCGAGCTCTATCGCCAGTTCGCGGTGACCATCGCCATCTCGGTGGTGGTGTCCGGCATCGTCGCCCTGACGCTGACGCCGGCCATGTGCGCGCTGCTGCTCGACAAGCAGCCGCACACGGTCTCCAAGCCGTTCCAGTGGTTCAACGCCGCCTTCGACAAGCTGACCGCGGGCTTCACCTGGACCGTGGGCAAGCTGCTGCGCCATGCGGTGATCGGGGTGGTGCTGTTCACCGGGATCATCGTGCTGACGCTGTTCTCGATGACGCGCCTGCCACCGGGCCTGGTCCCCCAGGAGGACCAGGGCGTGGCGCTGGTGGTCTACCAGCTGCCGGCGGTCTCGGCGCTGTCGCGTACCGCGACGGTGCGCGACCAGCTCTCCGCCATGCTGACCGGGATGGACGAGATCGACGAGTTCACCAGCTTCGCCGGTTTCGACATCATCGCCGGTTCGCTGCGCAGCAACGCGGGCGTGGGCTTCGCCAACCTCGCCGACTGGGACGATCGCCGCGGCCCGGGACAGGACGCCCAGTCCCTGACGGGACGCATCATGGGCATGGGGGCCGGCATCCCCGAGGCCAACGTCTTCGCCTTCACTCCACCGCCGATCATGGGACTGTCGCTGACCGGTGGCGTCGAGGGCTACCTGCAGGTGCGTGGCGACGCCACGGTGAACGAGATCCAGGAACTGGCCGGTGCGCTGGCGGCGGCGGCCAACGAGCGCCCCGAGCTGGCCAACGCCCGCACCACCCTCGATACCTCCATCCCGCGTTACAGCGCCGAGGTGGATCGCGAAAAGGCGCGGGCCGTGGGCGTGCCGATCAACCAGATCTTCGACGCCATGCAGAGCACCTTCGGCTCGCTCTACGTCAACGACTTCACCCTGGCCGGACGCAACTGGCAGGTGAACCTGCAGGCGGAGGGCGAGTTCCGCAGCAAGCCGGAGGACCTCAACAAGGTCTTCGTGCGTTCCGAGACCGGCGAGATGATGCCACTGAGCTCGCTGGTCACCCTCAAGCGTGAGCCGGGGCCGGACATCATCAACCGCTTCAACGTCTACTCGGCGGCCAAGTTCCTGGCCGATGCGGCTCCGGGCTACACCACCGGCCAGGCCAAGGCGGCCATGGACGAGGTCGCCGCCGAGGTACTCACCGACGGCAACACCCTGCTCGGCTGGATCGGCGAGGCCTACCAGCTCGATGCCGCGGCCGGGGCCGGCGGGCTCGCCTTCGGCCTGGGCATGGTGATGGTGTTCCTGATCCTGGCGGCCCAGTACGAGCGCTTGACCCTGCCGCTGGCGGTGGCCACGGCGGTACCCTTCGGCGTGCTGGGGGCGGCGTTGGCGGCGATGCTGCGCGGCTTCCCCAACGACATCTATTTCCAGGTGGGGTTGCTGGTGCTGATCGGCCTGGCGGCCAAGAACGCCATCCTGATCGTCGAGTTCGCGGCCCAGAACCGCCGCGCGGGCATGAGCTCCGGCGAGGCGGCGCTGGCCGCGGCACGGCAGCGTTTCCGCGCCATCCTGATGACCGCCCTGACCTTCATCATCGGCACCCTGCCGCTGGTGTTCGCCACCGGTGCCGGTGCGGCCAGCCGGCAGGAGATCGGGACCGTGGTGGTGGGCGGCATGCTGCTGGCGAGCTCGCTGGCGCTGATCTTCGTGCCGTTGGCCTACAAGCTGCTGGAAGACCTGGCGACCTGGCGTCGCGAGCGCAAGGCGCGCCTGGCAGGGGAGGAGCCCGAACATGCGTGAACCATCGTCAAGGCGCTCCGGCAGGCTGGTGGCCCTGGTGCTGGGCACGGTGCTGCTGGCCGGCTGCGCCGTGGGGCCCGACTACCGGGCTCCCGAGCTCGAGCTGCCCGAGCAGTGGCCCGAGCATGTGTTGCTCTCGGAGGCGTCGCGCCAGGCGTGGCAGCACTGGTGGCGCCAGTTCGAGGATCCCCGGCTCGACACCCTGGTCGAGCGGGCCAGCGCGGACAACCTGGACATCCGCCTGCAGCTGGCACGCATCGAGGAAGCCCGGGCGCGGCTCGGCCTGGCCCGTGCCGAGCAGTTGCCCTCGGTGAACGCCCAGGCCGAGGCGTCTCGTGAGCGGACCCCGGCCAGCGTCTCGCCTTTCGGCGTCGCGTCTACCGACAACCGCTTCGTGCTGGCCGGCGTGCTCGACTACGAGCTTGACCTCTGGGGTCGTCTGTCCCGGGAGCGTGAGGCGGCCGAGGCGCAGCTCGACCAGAGCGTCTTCGCCCACGACGCGGTGCGTCTCAATGTCATCGCCGACGTGGTGACCACCTACTTCGACCTGAAGAGTGCCCAGCACCAGCTGGGCATCACCGAGTCGACCCTGGAATCGCGCGAGGAGACCTATCGCCTCGAGCAGTTGCGCTTCGACGCCGGCGAGACCGACGAACTGGCGCTGCGCCAGGCGCAGTCGGAGCTCGAGACCACCCGGGCCCAGCTGCCCGTGCGGGTGCAGCGGGTGCGCACCCTGGAGGGCGTGCTGGCGACCCTGGTGGGCATGAGCCCGGCGGAGCTGATGGCCGAGCTGGACTTCGGTGACGCCGACCTGGAGACGTTCGTCCTGCCCGACGGGGTACCCGCGGTGTTGCCCTCGAGCCTGCTGGCGCGACGCCCCGACATCCGGTCCGCCGAGGCGGGGCTGATCGCCGCCAATGCGGGCATCGGCGTGGCCGAGGCGAGCCGTCTGCCGCGGCTCAACCTGGGCGGGTTGCTGGGAACTGCTGCCACGGATGCCGGCGATCTCTTCGCCTCGGCCGCCGGCACCTGGGGGCTCTCGGCCACGGTGATGGGGCCGCTGTTCGACTTCGGCCGCTCGCGCTCCCGGGTCGACACCGCCGAGGCGCTGGCCGAGCAGGCCGAGGTGCAGTATCGCGCCACCGTGATCCAGGCCTTCAACGAGGTGCGCGATGCCCTGGTGGTCTACGAGACCAGCGGCGAGCGGGTCGAGGCCATTCGGGCCCAGGTCGAGGCGCTTGAACGCACCCTGGAGCTGGCGGAGGTTCGCTACCGGGAGGGCTTCGTCGGCTTCATCGAGCTGCTCGATGCCCAGCGGTCACTGCTCGCCGCCGAGCTGGCCCTCTCCGAGGCGATGCGCGACCGGTTGACCGCCACGGCCACGCTGTTCAAGGCGTTGGGTGGCGGCTGGCAGGTCGACGCCTGAGGCGGGATCGACGGCGAAACCCCGCCGGGCACGCATCAGCGAGGGGCGGGGCCGCGGGAGAGCAGCCGCAGCAGGGTGTCCACCACCTCGGTGCCGCGCTCGCGGATCGAGAGCTGTTCGTGATTGCGCAGCCAGTCGTGGAAAAGCCCGCCGAGGCTCGACTGGAGCAGCCGTGCCGCGACCTCGGGCGAGACGTCGGGGCGTAGCTGGCCCAGCCGGGCCGCACAGGTGAAATACTCCTCCAGGGCGCCGCAGGACTCCTCGGCCATCTCGTTCTGCATGGCGATGGGGTTGATGTCGCTGAAGAACTCGCAGCGATGCATCAGAATAGAATAGACGCGGCAGTAGCGGGGTTGCTCCAGGCGCTCGAAGCCCCGATGGCAGGCCAGCCGAACGGCTTCCAGGGGGGCCTCGGCGAGGCCGGGATCATCGATCTCCTCGACCAGTTCCTCGAAGGGCATGCGGACCCGCTCGAGCAGGGCGCGGAAGAGGTCGGCCTTGTTCTTGAAGTGCCAGTAGACGGCACCGCGGGTCATGCCCGCATGGCGGGCGATCTGCTCGAGAGAGGTGCGGGCGACGCCACGTTCGAGGAAGATGTCCTCGGCGGCGTCGAGCAGGGCTTCTCGGGTGGCGGCGGCTTCCGCCTTGGTGCGTCTGGCCATGGATGGGCACTCTCCGGGCGTCACGTAGCAACTTTCATTCTACCCGAGTGAGGGGTTTTTTACATTCGTTCGTGTATGAATGTATAGGGCTCGTCATTTGCCGGTGGACAGGGTATAAGGAGCAGACAGAACAGCGTTTCGTTACAGGAAGTGACCGCATGGCTCGTCCCTCATTCGAACTCGCCGGCGTTCGTGTCGCGGCGGGCGCCCGTACTCAGATCGACGTCCCCGTCGCCCGGCTCTATACCCATGCGCAGCTGCACATTCCCGTGGAAGTGGTGCACGGTCGCCAGAGCGGCCCGGTGCTGCTGGTCTGCGGCGGCATCCACGGCGACGAGATCAACAGTGTCGAGATCGTGCGCCGCCTGCTGCGCTCGCGCCAGCTGCAGGGCGTGCGGGGTACCCTGATCGCCGTGCCCATCGTCAACGTTTTCGGCTTCGTGCAGCATACCCGCTACCTGCCCGACCGGCGTGACCTCAACCGCTGCTTTCCCGGCAGCGAATCGGGCTCGCTGGGTGGGCGGGTGGCGGCGCTGTTCCGTGAGCAGATCGTCGACCACGCCACCCATATCATCGACCTGCACACCGGGGCCATTCATCGTACCAACCTGCCGCAGATCCGTGCCCAGTTGAGTCCGGGCAGCGAGACCGAGCGCATGGCCAATGCCTTCGGTGCTCCGGTGATCCTCAACGCCGAGCTGCGCGAGGGCAGCCTGCGCCACTATGCCCAGAGCCGCGGCATTCCGGTGCTCACCTACGAGGCCGGCGAGGCACTGCGCTTCGACGAGTGGGCGATCGCCCCGGGGGTGCGCGGCGTGCTGCGCGTGATGCGGCGGATCGGCATGCTGACCGGCGAGCACCGTCGGCGCCAGCCGCCGGCGGCGGAGCTGGCCAACGGTTCGAGCTGGGCGCGCGCGCCCATCGACGGCATCCTGCGGCCCCAGGTGCGCCTGGGGGCGCGGGTGGCGAAGGGCGAGGTACTGGGCAAGGTGGCCGACCCCTTCGGCAACGCCGAGGGCGAGGTGCGGGCCATGGCCGATGGCATCGTCATCGGCATGAGTCGACTGCCGCTGGCCAACGAGGGGGAGGCGCTGTTCCATGTCGCCCGCTTCGACGCCATCGAGGAGGCCGAGAGCGCGGTGGAGAGCTTCCAGTCGAGCCTGGAACCGCCGCCCGACTCGCTCTACTGATCAGGCGGTGGCGGGGAGTGGTTCGCGCTCGGTCACCAGGCCCAGGGCGTCGTCGAATACCTGCAGGCCGGCGCCATCGCGGTGGGCGTGCTCGGAGAGGTGGCGACGAAAGCGCCGCCCACCGGGTTGACCCTGGAACAGGCCGAGCAGGTGGCGGGTGACGTGGTTGAGCCTGACGCCTTCCTCGAGCCGGCGGGCGATGTAGGGACGCAGGGCGCGCGCCGCGTCGTGTCGGCTGGCCACCGGGCCTGGTTCGCCGTAGAACGCCGCATCGATGCCGGCCAGCAGCCAGGGGTTCTGGTAGGCCTCGCGGCCGACCATCACGCTGTCGACGTGGTCGAGCTGCCCGCGGCACTCGTCCAGGGTCTTGAGCCCGCCGTTGATGCCGATGTGCAGTTCCGGACGGCTCTGCTTGAGCCGGTGTACCCGGGGGTAGTTGAGCGGCGGCACATCGCGGTTCTCCTTGGGCGAGAGCCCCTGCAGCCACGCCTTGCGCGCATGCACGATGAATACCTCGCAGCCGGCATCGGCGACCTGGGTGATGAAGCGCTCGAGGTCGGCGTCCTCGTCCTGGTCGTCGATGCCGATGCGGCACTTCACGGTGACCGGGATCGACACCGCCTCGCGCATGGCATGCACCGCTACGGCCACCCTATGAGGATGCCCCATCAGGCAGGCGCCGATCAGGTTGTTCTGCACCCGGTCGCTGGGGCAGCCGACGTTGAGGTTGACCTCGTCATAGCCCCACTCCTCGGCGATGGCCGCGCACTCGGCGAGTTCCCCGGCGTCGCTGCCACCCAGTTGCAGCGCGAGGGGATGCTCGACGTCGTCGTAGCCGAGGAAGCGGCTGCGCGGGCTGCCGTGCAGGATGGCACCGGTGGTCACCATCTCGGTATAGAGCAGCGCACGCCGGGTCAGGGCCCGAGCGAAGACGCGGTAGTCTCTCGTCGTCCAATCGAGCATGGGGGCGATGGCAAAGGTGCGGTCGAGCTGGAGCATCGGGCATCACGAGGTTGTGCGAAGAGCGCATATTTTACCAGGCAGGGCCACTAGTGCCCATGGTGGGAGGACTGGCCCACCAGCATCCGGGCTAGATCCGCGGCGTCATCGACTTCGAGTGGCGTATGCTATGGAAGGAGAGGGAAGGGCGGTGATACCGCTCGTGGTTCCGCGACCTGCGCGAGGTGATCTCATGGTGGATCGGAAGGTGAAACTGGAGGAGATGCGCGACGAACTGATCGAGCGACTGGATCGCTATCGTGCGCACAAGGAACACCGGGAGGGCCCGTTGGACAAGGACATGGAGGAGCAGGCCGTCGAGGTGCAGAACGACGACGTGATCGACTCCCTGGAGAGCGAGGCCGAAACCGAGCTGCGACAGGTGGTGCACGCCCTGGCCCGTATCGACGCAGGGGAGGGCGAGATCTGCGAGGTGTGTGAGGAGCCGATCGCCCCGGCCCGGCTCGAGGCGCTGCCGTATACCACGCTGTGCCGGGGATGCGCCGAGCCTGGTTGAGCCGGCCGAGCCGGGCAGGACGCGGGTGGAGGCGCGGTGGTAGGCTGGGGGTCAATCAACAAGGCTGGAGGGCTTGCATGAAGGCGTGGTGTCGACTGTCCGGCATGGGGCTGCTGGTCTTGCTGTTGCTCGCGGGCTGCGGGGGAAGCGATAACGGAGTGCAAGACCCCGAAGCGGACGAGGACATGGTCGTGGAGGAGCCGGTGCCCGAGCCTGAACCCGAACCCGAGGTGGATCCCTTCAGTGAGCCGGTGGAGATCGAATTCTCGGCCACGCTGCGTAGCGATCGGCGCCTGATGGTCGAGGGCGAGAGCAACCTGCCCGACTCGAGCCGTCTGCAGATCGTGGTGGAGCGTGAACTCAGTGGTGTGCGCTGGCAATCACGGACCAGCCTGGAGGGTGGCCGCTTCGCCGCTGGGCCTTTCGGGCCCGGCAGCGGCCTGCCGGATGGCGGCTATCGCATCACCGTGAACCTGCCGGAAGCCAGCGTGCAGCCGCGAGCGGTGCGGGAGCGCATCGGTGAGCAGGGGGAGCACCTGAGCGGGCCACTGGTCAGCACGTCGCGTCATGGGCTGGGGCAGGTGGCGAGCAGCTCGCACCGTTTCCTGGTCGGCAGTGAACCACGCCGCACCGCCGATGAGGTCGAGGTGCTGAACGTCGAGTGAGCGGTTGCCAGGGGCCTCGCTGCGAAGCCAGTGTCAGAGTGGGCTGGCCTGCCAGCGGGCCACGAGCTTGCCGAGCAGTCGGCAGTCGGGGGTGTAGGGGATGAGTTCGTCGCTACCCTGGCGTTCGAACTGCAGTTCGCCGGTGGGGCCCTGGCTAACCCGGCGGATACACTGCGCACCGGCCAGTTCGACCAGGTAGAGCCCGGGCTGGCGGAAGACCTCGGTGGGGGCGATGGCTACCAGGTCGCCCTGGTCGAGGAAGTCGAAGGGTTCGCCGGGAGCCGGGGTCAGCAGGTAACACTCCCCTTCCCAACGTTGTGCCGGCACCAGTTCGAAGGGCAGCTCGATGGCACGTGCCCCGGGGTCCTGCCAGGGAGCCGGGGGCAGGCGACGCAGATAGAGGGGGGCGGCGCGCCCTCGCTCCTCGTTCTCGATCAGTCGCGACAGGGGGCAACCGAGCGCCTGGGCCAGGGCGACCAGTCGCTCATGGCCGATCTGTTTGATGGCACCGGATTCCCAGTAGGAAATGGTGACGTCGGACACACCGACCCTGCGGGCAAGCGCTGCCTTGTTGAGGTTGGCCTCCAGCCGCAGTTCCTTGATACGAGGGCCTAGTGAATCCATTTCTCCATCCTGTCGACGATTAATGGGATCAGCGATCATCAGTGATCATCCACAACTGTGCAATACTGCGCATCAACGCTATTCGACGCCGCCCTGACTCGCAAGACGGATGTGCTCCTTGGTATGCCGAGCGATGGTGCCGTGGTTGACCTGAGACTCTCGGCATGGACCGCGCCGGGGCGGAATGATTCCCGCGATGCACGGCTGCCGGGGGCAGGCCAGGTGCGTATAATGCGGTCATTACCCTGTCCGCAGGGGTCATTTCCATTGCCAGGACCAAGGACGACATGACCGTACGTACCCGTATCGCGCCGTCACCTACCGGCGACCCTCACGTCGGCACCGCCTATATCGCCCTGTTCAATCTCTGCTTTGCACGCCAGCATGGCGGTCAGTTCATCCTGCGTATCGAGGATACCGACCGTGTACGCTCGACCGCCGAGTCCGAGCAGATGATCTTCGACTCCCTGCGCTGGCTGGGGCTCGAGTGGGACGAGGGCCCCGACGTGGGCGGCCCTCACGGGCCCTATCGCCAGAGTGAGCGCGGCGACATCTACGCCGAATACGCTCGCCAGCTCATCGCCTCGGGCCATGCCTTCAAGTGCTACCGGACCGCAGAGGAGCTCGACGAACTGCGCGAGGCGCGCAAGGCCGCCGGCATGCAGCTGGCGCTCAAGCCCGCCGACCTGGCGCTGTCCGCCGAGGAGGTGGCGCGCCGCGAGCGGGAGGGTTGGCCCCATGTGGTGCGTATGAAGGTACCCAGCGACGGTACCTGCGTGATCGACGACATGCTGCGCGGTGCCATCGAGGTGGACTGGGCCCAGGTCGACGCCCAGGTGCTGCTCAAGTCCGACGGCATGCCGACCTACCACCTCGCCAACGTGGTCGATGACCACCTGATGGGCATCACCCATGTGCTGCGTGGCGAGGAGTGGATCAATTCGGCGCCCAAGCATCAACTGCTCTACGAGTACTTCGGTTGGGAGATGCCGGCGCTCTGCCATATGCCGCTGCTGCGCAACCCCGACAAGTCGAAGCTCTCCAAGCGCAAGAACCCGACCTCCATCAACTACTACCGGCGCATGGGCTTCCTGCCCCAGGCGGTGATCAACTACCTGGGGCGCATGGGCTGGTCGATGCCCGACGAGCGCGAGAAATTCTCGCTCGACGAGATGATGGCGCACTTCGACATCCAGCGGGTGTCGCTGGGCGGGCCGGTGTTCGATCTGGAGAAGCTCACCTGGCTCAACGGCGTCTACATCCGCGAGGAGCTCGATGACCAGGCCTTCCTCGAGGCTCTGATGAAGTGGGCCTTCAACGAGGAGTATGTGCGCGAGATCCTGCCTCAGGTACGCCCGCGGGTGGAGACGCTCTCCCAGGTGGCACCGCTGGCGGGGCACTTCTTCTCCGGCCTGCCGGCGATCGACGAGGAGAGTTTCGATAACGTCAAGCTCGGCCGCGAGGAGCTGCTCAGGCTGCTGCAGTTCCTGGTATGGCGCTTCGAGACGGTACCGTCCTGGCACAAGGAAGCGCTGCTGGCCGAGGTCAAGACGCTGGCCGGCCATTTCGAACTGAAGATGAAGGAGTTCCTGGCCCCGGTGTTCATTGCCATCACCGGTTCGACGTCGAGCACCTCGGTGATGGACGCCATGGCGATCCTCGGCTCCGACATGACCCGGGCGCGGCTGCGCCACGCCATCGAGGTACTCGGCGGCGTCTCCAAGAAGCAGACCAAGCGCTTCGAAAAAGAGTACCGCGAGCTTTCCTGAGTTGCTGGAGTCGGCGCTGTGGGAGCTGCGCTCCTGCCAGACGGGGAATCTGCCCCCTGTGGGAGCCAAGCTCCCGGTATGGATTGACCTGTCAAGGGCTCGGTTGTCTCTGGTGCATGCGGTTGTCCTCAATGCCTACGGGTCAGGGAGCGAAGGGCTATCAGCGACGGTGGATCTCTCTGGTATTCGTGGGTTGGGTA
>NZ_JCAKFQ010000027.1:0-65152 GCF_059509875.1 Halomonas sp. LMYGS-3
CTGGTACTCTCTCATTGGGAACATCCTATCTCTTGGCGGAGACTGGAGGTTCCCTTTGACCGCAGCACACGGTCAAACCTCGGGTAGTCCCCCGGCAAAGCCGGGGGATTACCTTATTTATTTACAGCGCCTCCTCGACGGTCCGGCGCTCCGGGGCCTGCCGCTGGATCAGCCCCGAGTAGCAGAAAGGCGAGAGGTGAGCGATGACGAAAGCGCTGGAGATCCGTGAGGGAAGCTGGGAAGCGCTCGGCGAGGCCGCCGGCGAGATCCGTCGTGTCGTCTTTATCGAGGAGCAGCGGGTCCCCCTCGAAGAGGAGTGGGACGGCTGCGACCCCGATTGCCGGCACTTTCTGGCCATCGCCGACGGCCGCCCGCTGGGCACCGCACGGCTGCTGCCCGACGCCCATATCGGCCGGGTCGCCGTGCTCGCCGAGGCCCGCGGGCTCGGCATCGGCGCGACCCTGGTGCGGGCCGCCATCGAGGCGGCCCGCCGCCACGGGCACCCGGCCGTGGAGCTGGCCGCCCAGACCCATGCCCTGGCCTTCTACGAAAATCTCGGTTTCCAGGCCTTTGGTGACGAGTTCCTCGAGGCTGGCATTCCGCACCGCAACATGCGACTTGCCTTACGGGATTGAGCCACCGCCCCTTCGCCCCCCACGGAAACTTCACTACAGGAAAGCGCCCGTGCACGGCGTTCCTGTAGTCGAACTACAACGCCCCCTACCCCCAAGGGTCAATTGTGGCAGCCCGTCACAAGGCGCCATAGTGGAGGCCATGGCGAGGATAAAACGATCGTTCAGCGACCGGCTCGTGTTGCCAGCGACCCGACGATCCACCCCTCGCCCGGGTTCGACCAAGGCCGTAGAGACAGCCCGTGGCAACTGGCCGAACCTGACAAGACTTCGCAGGTGCAACATAAGGCATTGCCGAATGATGCAGCAGGCGATTCCAGCGGCCGCGACGCCGCCGGCCCCGGCCGGGCACCCGCGTCGCGATCACGAGACTCCACTCCTGACGTGAAGGATGGCTCCCATGGCAGCATTCAACGACGAACTCCAGGCGCTGGCGCAACTGCGTGAAGCCCAGCGCGGCAAGTGGGACAACATCAACCCCGAGCATGCCGCCCGCATGCGGGTTCAGAACCGTTTCCAGACCGGTCTCGACATCGCCCGCTACACCGCAAAGATCATGCGCGAGGACATGGCTGCCTACGACGCCGACAGCGCCCAGTACACCCAGTCGCTCGGGTGCTGGCACGGCTTCATCGGGCAGCAGAAACTGATCTCCATCAAGAAGCACTTCGGCCACACCAAGGGGCGCTACCTCTACCTCTCCGGCTGGATGGTCGCCGCCCTGCGCTCCGAGTTCGGCCCGCTGCCCGATCAGTCCATGCACGAGAAGACCTCGGTGCCGGCCCTGATCGAGGAGCTCTACACCTTCCTGCGCCAGGCCGACGCCTGGGAGCTCAACCATCTGTTCCGCGACCTGGAAGCGGCCAAGACTGCCGGTGACAAGGCCCGGGCCGACGAGCTGATCGCGAAGATCGACAACTTCGAGACCCACATCGTGCCGATCATCGCCGACATCGACGCCGGTTTCGGCAACGCCGAGGCCACCTACCTGCTGGCCAAGAAGATGATCGAGGCGGGCGCCTGCTGCATCCAGATCGAGAATCAGGTCTCCGACGAGAAGCAGTGCGGTCACCAGGCCGGCAAGGTCACCGTGCCCCACGAGGACTTCATCGCCAAGCTCAATGCCGTGCGCTATGCCTTCCTCGAGCTCGGCGTGGAGGATGGCGTGATCGTCGCCCGTACCGATTCCCTGGGTGCCGGCCTGACCCAGAAGATCGCCGTCACCAAGGAGCCGGGTGACCTGGGCGACCAGTACAACAGCTACCTGGACGGCGACGAGATCACCAGTGCTTCCGACATCGACAACGGCGACGTGGTCATCAAGCAGGACGGCAAGCTGGTCAAGGTCAAGCGCCTGGCCTCGGGCCTGTACGAGTTCAAGCCGGGCACCGGTGAGGACCGGGTGGTACTGGATTGCATCACCAGCCTGCAGAACGGTGCCGACCTGCTGTGGATCGAGACCGAGAAGCCCCACGTCGGCCAGATTGCCGGCATGGTCAACCGCATCCGCGAAGTGGTGCCGAACGCCAAGCTGGTCTACAACAACTCGCCGTCCTTCAACTGGACCCTGAATTTCCGCCAGCAGGTGTTCGACGCCTGGGAGCAGGAAGGCAAGGATGTCTCGGCCTACAATCGCGCCGAGCTGATGAACGCGAAGTACGACGACACCGAGCTGGCGGCCCAGGCCGACGAGTGGACCCGCAACTTCCAGCGTGACGCTTCTCGCGAGGCCGGCATCTTCCATCACCTGATCACCCTGCCGACTTACCACACCGCGGCCCTGTCCACCGACAACCTGGCCAAGGGCTACTTCGGCGACGAGGGCATGCTGGCCTACGTGGCGGGCGTCCAGCGCCGCGAGATCCGCGAAGGCATCGCCACCGTCAAGCACCAGGACATGGCCGGCTCCAACATCGGTGACGACCACAAGGAGTTCTTCCACGGCGAGGCGGCGCTCAAGGCCGGCGGCAAGGACAACACCATGAATCAGTTCGGCTGAGCCGACACGATCGCGGTAGAACGACTGGAACCCTTGGGGAGGCAAAGGCCTCCCCTTTTTTATGTCGAGACGGTTTTCACACTATTTACTCATCTCACACGCTACACTGGGGCACTCGCTCCCGGGTGACTGGTCAAACTGGCCAAAGCTGGGTAGACTCATTAGCAAACAGCGTTCTATAACCCTTTCGATTCCGACAGGATGTCAGCGGGCTGTCTCGAAGAGAGCCCCGAGTGAATGCCCCAGGAGGTCCTACATGAAACGTCTTCTTCCCGTTCTCGCGCTCGGTATCCTGACCCTGGCGGGGTGTGCCAACACCGCCCCCTATGGCGGTGATGTCTACCGCGGCAGTCAGGCCCAGACCGGCCAGCAGGTCACCTTCGGCACCATCACCGCCCTGCGCCAGGTACAGATCCAGGCCGACAGCCCCACCGGTAACCTGCTCGGCACCGCCGGCGGTGCCGTGATCGGCGGCTTGCTGGGCAACCAGGTGGGCGGCGGCTCCGGGCGCCGACTGGCCACTGCGGCCGGGGCCATCGGCGGTGGCGTGGCCGGCTCGCGCATCGAGGACGCCACCAACCGGGTCCGCGCCTGGGAGATGGAGATCCGCCGCGACGACGGCCAGAACATCGTCGTGGTGCAGAAGGCGGACCGCCAGTTCCAGACCGGCCAGCGCGTGCGCCTGATCGGCAGTGGCGCCAACCTGACCGTGGCTCCCTACTGATCGAGCTCTCCGGCCGATCGACCGAACGGACCGAGGGCCCGCGGAGCGATCCGCGGGCCCTCGGCATTGGCGTGATTCGGGCGCCGGGCGTCTACATATCGACCTTGTTCATGGCCCAGCCGGCCAGCTTCCGGCCGATCAACACCAGCAGCCCGATGACGATCACGGTCAGCAGCATGTCCACCGGGCGTACCAAGGTCGTGGCCCCCAGCACCGCCAGGGCCAGGCTCCACACCAGGCGATTGTCACCGTGGGTCTTCATCACCGCTGGAAGCAGCTTGTCGAGACCGGAGCTGACACTGGACTCCCAGCGACGATAGCAGAAGAACAGGATCGCGGCGAAGGCGATCAACCAGATCACGACAATGGTCATGGACACTCTCCGAAAGGTGGTGTGTGCAGTGGGTATAAAGTCATCACGCAAGGGTATCCCCGCCCGCAGAGGCACGCAACTGTCCAAAAGTCAGCCGGGCCGATAGGCGTGAATGTGTCTCAGGATCGACGTTTCCATCCTGAAATTCGCCCATCCCCCTGACAGCTCCCCGCTCGTCGCGTTACCATGGTTTTCACATGCACTCACCGAAAGGTTATTCAATGCAGATTGCGCAGAATTCCGTTGTCGCGTTCCACTACACCCTGACCAATGACGCAGGTGAAGTGCTGGACAGTTCGGAAGGCCGCGAGCCACTGACCTACCTCCACGGCGCCGGCAACATCATTCCCGGCCTCGAGAAGGAGCTTGAAGGCCGCTCCACCGGCGACAAGCTCACCGCCACCGTAGAACCCGCCGAGGGTTACGGCGAGCAGCAGCCGCAGCTGGTGCAGGAAGTGCCGCGTGACGCCTTCCAGGGCGTCGACAACGTCGAGCCGGGCATGCAGTTCCAGGCCCAGACCCAGGGCGGCCCGCTGATGGTCACCGTGACCAAGGTGGAAGGCGATACCGTCACCGTCGACGGCAATCATCCGCTGGCCGGCCAGACCCTGAACTTCGATGTCGAGATCGCCGAGGTTCGCGAGGCCAGCCAGGAAGAGATCGAGCACGGTCACGTGCATGGCGCCGGCGGCGTCGAACACTGAGAGCCGTGCCGAGTTCGATCACGAAGGGGTAGCCACCGGCTGCCCCTTCGTCGTTTCCGGGCCTCTTCGTCCGTTTCAGTCAGCGGCGGCTGGGTCAATGGCAGGGTCCAGCGGTCAAGCATCCTGTCTCCTCGTCGACTCCATCGATTCGCTGCGCCGCGCCCCTCGCCGCCAGGCGAAGTAGCGTGCGAGCCCGCCCAGCAGCCGCTCCGGCTTGTGGGCATTCTTCCACGCCCCGGCCGTGGCCTTGACCGCC
This sequence comes from Halomonas sp. LMYGS-3, assembly GCF_059509875.1. Lineage (NCBI taxonomy): Bacteria > Pseudomonadati > Pseudomonadota > Gammaproteobacteria > Oceanospirillales > Halomonadaceae > Halomonas > Halomonas sp. LMYGS-3. Next base: position 4,689 of record NZ_JCAKFQ010000027.1, read on the forward strand.
TCGCTGCGGGTCGGATAGGAGTGAATGGTCCCCAGCAGCTTGTTGAGCCCGATGCCGCGGGTCATGGCCAGGGTGAACTCGGCGAGCATCTCTCCCGCCCCCACGCCGACGATGGTCGCGCCCAGGATCCGATCCTTGCCGGGCACCGTCAGCACCTTGACGAAGCCGTCCGTCTCGCCCTCGGCGATGGCGCGGTCCAGCTCACTCAGCGCGTAGCGCGTGACCTCGACGTCCACGTCCCTGTCCCTGGCCTCGCGCTCGTTGAGCCCGACCCGCGCCACTTCCGGGTCGGTGAAGGTAACCGCCGGCAGCGCCCGGTAGCTGACCCGGAAGCGCTTGAGCTCACCGAACAGGGCATTGACGGTGGCGTGCCACGCCTGGTGGGCGCTGGCATGGGTGAGCTGGAAGGGACCGGCCACGTCGCCACAGGCCCAGACATTGGGCAGCACGCTCTGCAGGCTCTCGTCCACGGCCAGGGTACCGTCCTGGCGGGTCGCCACGCCGAGCGCCTCGAGCCCCATCCCCTCGACATTGGCCTGGCGTCCCACGGCAACCAGCAGGTGCGTGAAGGGCAGCCGCTCGAGCGGCGGTTCGCCGCCCCCCCCGCGCCGCTCCACCTCCAGGGCATGGCCGCCGTCCACCGCCACCACGCGCCGGGCCCGGGTGGTGAGGTGCAGTCCGACGCCCTCCCCGGCCAGTCGCTTCTCGACCTCGGCCGCCACGTCCCGGTCCTCGCGGGGCAGCAACTGGTTACCCATCTCCACCAGCTCGACCCGGCTGCCCAGCCGGGCGAAGCTCTGCCCCAGTTCGCAGCCGATGGGGCCGCCCCCCAGCACCACCAGGCGGCCGGGCAGGGTCTCGAGTTGCCAGAGGTTGTCCGAGGTCAGCACCTCGATGTCGTCGAGTCCCGGCAGGTCGGGGATCCGCGGCCGCGCCCCGCTGGCGATGATCACGTGGCGGGTGGTCAGCACCCGATCGCCGACGCGTACTCGCCAGGGATCCTCGAGGAAGGCGTCACCGGCGATGACCTCGACGCCGAGTCCCTCGTATCGGCTGCGGCTGTCGTGGGGCTCGACCTCGCGGATCGCGCGGTGCACGTGTCCCATCACCGCGGCGAAGTCCACCTCGGGCTCGCCGACGCTGATCCCGTAGCGGGCGGCCCCACGCACCTCGCTGACGAGCCGTGCCGCGCGAATCAGCGCCTTGGAGGGCACACAGCCGGTATTGAGGCAGTCGCCGCCCAAGCGGTCGCGCTCCACCAGCGCCACCCGCGCCTTGACCGCCGCGGCGATGTAGCTGGCCACCAGCCCCGCGGCCCCCCCGCCGATCACCACGATGTCCTGGTCGAAACGGGCCGGCCGGTCGTAGCGTCGGGCCAGTCGCCGCCGCTTGGCCAGCCCCACCAGGCCGCGGGCCAGCCAGGGGAAGAGCCCGATCAGGGCGAAGGAGCCGATCAACCCCGGTGACAGGATGCCCGAGAGCGACTCGAGGTTGCCGAGCTCGCGGCCCGCATTCACGTACACCGCCGTGCCGGGCAGCATCCCGACCTGGCTGACCCAGTAGAAGGTCCACAGGCGCATCCGGGTCAGGCCCAGCACCAGGTTGATCACGAAGAAGGGGAACAGCGGGATCAGGCGCAGGGTGAAGAGGTAGAAGGCCCCCTCGCGCTCGATGCCGGCATTGATGCGCTCGAGTTGGGGGGCGAAGCGTCGCTCCAGCGGCGCCCGTGCCAGGGTGCGGGCGATCAGCGCCGCCAGGGTCGCCCCCAGGGTGCTGGCGAAGGAGATGATCGCGAGCCCCCAGCCGAAGCCGAAGAGTGCGCCGCCCAGCACCGTCAGCAGGGCCGCGCCCGGCAGCGAGACGGCGGCCATCACCACGTAGATCAGGAAGAACCCCCCGGCGACGGTCAGGGGTTCCGCCGCCAGCCAGGCGCGGAAGCGGGACTGCTCGGCCTGCAGGTTCTGTAGGGTCAGGGCCTCGTCGGCCCCGCTGAGGAAGTAGGCTGCAACGATCAGGGCGATCAGGGCCGCGAGTATCAGACGACGTCGGGTCAAGGGAAGGCTCCTGGTGGTGGCCACCCTGGTGGGCGGCGGACGGATTCGTCCTTGTGTCGTCGCCCGCCACGGCACCTTACAGCGGGGCAGGACGCAACAGGGGTTGTACGGAACCCATGCCATGCAACAACCTCCAATCTAACACCCCTGGATCATGGAGCCACCTCCGATGCCGCTGCCCGCCCCCCTCGCCTCTCGTTGGCTCGCCCTGTTCGCCCTTCCCCTGCCGCTCGGCGTGGCAGGAGCGGCCCTCGCCGAGGAGCAGACCGCCAGTGCCGTCTTCGCCGGCGGCTGCTTCTGGTGCGTCGAGGAGGCCTTCGACCCGGTCGACGGCGTGATCGCCACTACCTCGGGCTTCAGCGGCGGCCATGTGGAGCATCCCAGCTACGACCAGGTGGTCGCCGGCGGCACCGGCCACACCGAGGTCGTGAAGGTCGAGTACGACCCCGAGGTCGTCGACTACGAGACGCTGCTGCACGTCTTCTGGCGCAACATCGACCCCTTCGCCGTGGATCGCCAGTTCTGCGACGCCGGTGACTCCTATCGCAGCGCGATCTTCCCCATGAACGACGACGAGCGCGCCCTCGCCGATGCCAGCCGGGAGGCCCTGGCCGAACGTTTCGGCCGCGAGATTGCCACCGAGATCAACGACTTCGAGGCCTTCTACCCGGCCGAAGAGTATCATCAGGACTACTATCGCAAGAACCCGGTGCGCTACCGCTTCTACAAGGCCGCCTGTCGCCGCGAGGAGCGCCTCAACGAGATCTGGGGTGACGAGGCCGGCGGCTTAGGTGGTGATCCGTCGGTGGCTCGCTGAGCGCTCGCGGCGCCACAGCCGGGCCGCAATGCCCAGCGTCACCGCCAGCACCAGCCAGGAACCGAGGACCACGCCCTCCCAGGCCGCGAACCGCCAGAAGGGCTCCAGCCACAGGCCGCCGAGGCTCGCCCCGCCGTAGTAGAACACCAGGTAGAGCGCCGAGGCGCTGCCCCGGGCCCGCTCGGCGTGACGCCCCACCCAGCTCGAGGCCATGGAGTGGGCCAGGAAGAAGCCGAAGGCATTGATCGTCAGACCGAGGAGGATCGGCGTGAGCGAGTCGACCAGGGTCACCAGGGTGCCGCCCATCAGGACCAGGATGCCGATCATCATGCAGGCCGGCTGCGACAGCGAGCGGGCCAGCCGGCCGGAGAGCGTCGAGCCCAGGGTACCGCCCAGGTAGGTGAGGAAGATCAGCCCCAGCAGGCTCGCCCCCAGGCCGAAGGGCGCCTCCGCCAGACGGAAGGTGATGTAGCTGTACTGGTTGATGAAGATCAGGAAGTTGAGCCCGCCGAGCAGGTAGGCCGACAGCAGCAACGGGTTGCGCAGGTGGCCTGTCAGGTCGGCCAGGGCGCCGCGCAGCTCGAAGGGGCGCGGAGTGAAGGCCCGGGCGGGCGGCAGCAGCTTCCAGAACAGCACCACCCCAGCCAGCGTCATGGCACCCACCACCAGAAAGCTGGCCGAGGCACCGCCCGCCTCGGCCACGGCCCCACCAATGACCCGGCCGCTGATGCCCCCCAGGGTGTTGCCGCCGATGTAGAGGCCCACCGCCGAGAGCAGCGCCGGGCGCTCGAACTCGTCGCCCATCCAGGCGATGGCCACCGCCGGCAGCCCCCCCAGCACGAAACCCTGCAGGGTCCGCAGCAGCAGCAGGCTCTCGAAGCTGGGCGCCAGGGCCAACCCTAGCGAGAGCCCCCCCGCCGCCAGCAGCGTCAGGCGCATGATGCCGGCACGGCCGATGGCATCCGACAACGGGCCGAAGACCAGCAGCGAGGCTGCCAGCGCCAGGGTCGACACCGACATCACCAACCCCGCCATCAGGGTGGAGACCCCATAGGTCGCTCGCAGCTCCGGCAGCAGCGGCTGGGGCGCGTAGAGATTGATGAAGACGAGGAAGGAACCCAGGCACAGGGCCAGGGTAGCGCGCCACCAGGCGCGGGAATGCACTGCGATCATGTTGCCCTCCGGCTTGGCCAGGCATGATCGTTCGTACTCAATGATAAGACAAACAGAATAACTAGCTGGAGCTGTCTCTGGCCTGGGCCCGGGGCGCCTACCTGTCGCGTGCCGAACAGGCCTTCGTCGACTTTGCGATGGAGCACCGCGAGGCCCTGTGAGCGGGGCTCACCCCTCGCCGGAGGCGGCCACCCGTTGCGCCAGCTGCGTCGGCTCCAGGGCGCGCCGGGCCTGCCAGTAATGGCGCCGCCAGTAGTCGCTCTCGAGCTTGGAGAGCTTCACGCCCCGGGAGGTGGAGGCGTGCAGGAAGTAACCGTCGCCGACGTAGATGCCGACGTGATCGTAGGCCCCCGGTGGGCGGAAGAAGACCAGGTCGCCTGCCTGCAGTTCGTCGCGCGCGACGGGCATGCCCTCGTGCACCTGCTGGCCGGTGGAACGGGGCAGTTCCAGGCGAAAGGTATCCTGGAAGACGTGCTGGACCAGCGCCGAGCAATCGATGCCTCGCTCGCTGCTCCCGCCGAGACGGTAGGGGGTACCCACCCAGCGCTCGTGCTGGGCCAGCAGCGCCTGGCGCACCAGGGCCGGTGGCGGGTTATGCAGGCTGCGCACCTGGCGGATAGGATTGTCCACCGGGGACATCAGCGGATCCCAGCTCCCGGGCAGGCCCGGCAGCTGGCGAGCGAAATAATCGTCGGGCGCCCGGGGCGCCGTGTCCCGCTGAGAGGTGGCACAGCCGGCCAGCAGGGTTAGCGACACAATGACCAACAGGCTACGACACGATCGCGTGACGACCATCCTGCGACGACCTCATTCCCTGAGCCGCACCCCTCCCGGGCAGCTGTTCGCACGCTGCGCTTCGGGCCTTCGGGTCGACGCTGTGGGAGTGACGCCTGACGCGATCGTCGGTATCACTGCCAGAGCGGCCTGTCTGCGGCTCGCTGAGTGGTTTCAGGCCCCCCGGTGGTGGGAGCCATCTCATCAAACCCGTTGACTATAAACCAGTCTTCCAGCGTATGGCGAGCCCCAGATGCACCTTCCGACGCATGGCGAGTCCCAGGCTGGGTGACGCTCAGTGGAGCGTACGCGTATCTCCCGGCAGGGTGTCGATATGCAGCGGTGCCCAATGGCGAGGCCGAGCACCGGGGAAATCGAGGCTCGCCCAGGGGCCGGCCAACGGCGGCGCCCCGGAGAGCCAGGCCACCAGCGCCTGGCGGAAACCGGCCAGGAAACTCTCGCGTTCCGGCGTCTCGCCCATGAAGAAGGAGAATCCGGCGTAGAGCCCCCTGGCATACTCCTCCCAGCCGGCGTAGTGCGCCGCGGCCAGGCCATGGCTGCGCTCCAGGACGGCGACGAAGGCCGCCTCCTCGAGCCAGCCCAGCTGGCGCCCGGCGATGGCCAGGTCGACCGTCTGGGCGATATCCCAGGCCGCCATGTCGGTGTCGTTGCAACCGTCCTCGTTGTCGCGCACCCGTCGGAGCCGCAGCAGGTGGCTGGCCTCCTCCTCGCTGCACTCGCCGGTTTCCAGGGTGGCGATCTCCGATCCCAGGCGGGCGTCGTTGAGGGTATAGGGAGCGTAGTTGATCTGATACTCCTGGCGGTCGCCGGCCTCGAGCAGGAAGTCGAGGAATTCGGCGAGTTCGGCGGCCGAGTGCAGACCGTAGTGGCCATCGACCCAGTCGCGGATCGCGGCGCACTCGCGCTCGCTCTCCGGCTGCGGCAGGCTCCAGGCTGCGCTGTTGAGTGGCCCGACCAGCGCCATGGCGGTGAAATGCGGCAGGCTCGGCCGCCGGCCCGGCTCCTGCCACTCCCCGGGGCACCAGTCGAGCCAGTGGAACAGACTGCCGGGGTCCTCCAGGTGCCAGCGGATCTCGCCGGTCAGCGGCGGCTGCCCCTCCTCCGGCAGCAGCGACTCCCAGCTCGCCCAGGCTTCCAGCAGGCGGCGCGCATCGGGATAGAAGCGGCACAGCGAGCCGCGCAGCGCTTCCGCCAGTGCGTCGAGCCCGGCGGCGTCGAAGGCCTCGCTGTCCATGGCCATCTGCAGATAGAAGGCGTACTTCTCGGCCATGTGGATGGTGGCCGAGTGCCGGCTGGCCGTGCGCAGGCCATCGCGCAGGGCGAGATCGTCCGCCGTCGGGTGGCCGAAGAGGGTCTCGGCACCTGGCAGGGCCCCGTGGGCGGCGTCGGCGGCCAGCTGATTGAGATGGTGGGCCTGGGCCGGCAGCCAGTAGCGCGAGAGGGCCTCCACGCCCTCGTCGGCATGCAGGTCGATGGTGTCTCGCAGGTACTGGCGGGCCTCGTCACGCCGCGCCGACACCACCGGCGCCACCGGCCCCTGGCGCACGGCGAGCTCGGGCTCGCGCACCGAGGCGAGTGCCAGCACCCAGTGGCGTGGCTCGCGGCGCCAGCCGCGCAGGGCACTACGTGACGCCTCGAGCAACGACGGCTCGATCAGCCCCTGCAACGCCGGGCGCCAGGGGCTCACCGGCGACTGCAGCAACAGCTTCCAGTCGGCCTCGAGGGTGGGCAGCAGGTCACGTCCCTCGAACAGGCTGCGCCCGCGCTGATAGGCTCGGGCCAGGGCCGCCCAGTCGCTGTAGCGGTGCAGCACCAGGTCGGCGCCGTGCAGGGCGAAATCGCGTGCCTCGCGCTCGTCGAGCCAGCCCAGGCAGGCACCGGCCCAGGCCAGGTCGACCAGCCGCAGCCAGTCCCAGGCGGCCCACTCCAGGGGCTCGCCACGGCCGACGAAGTCCAGCAGCACCCGCCCGTAGGCGCGTTCGCCACCGTCCAGCCGCTCCAGCCAGTCATGCCGGGCAGCACCATCCAGTTCCAGCAGGCGGACGGCGTCCAGGTCCCAACCCTGTCGATCCCCCTGGCTGGACAGCCACAACAGGGCGCGAAGCAGGTCATCGCGCTCCTGGATCTGCCAGACCTCCGTCAGCCAGGCTTCGAGCCCCGTCCAGTCCTCCGGCCCCGCCGGCAGTTCGACCACCGGCGAGAAGCCGGCCCGCAGGCGCCAGACCTGCTCATTCGACGCCTCGGGCCACAACCCCAGGTGGCGGTCATGGATGGCCAGCCATTCGCCGAGCCGCTCCCAGGTGATGCCGTCGCCCTCGTGCTCGAGCACCGCCAGGGCGTCGCAGGCATCGCAGAAACCGTCATCGCCACGCACCCACCCTTCCGCACTGCGCGCATGGCGCAGCGCCTCGAGCCAGGCATCGAGGCTGGCGTAGTGGGCACTGATCTCCTCGGCGAGCCGCTGGGCCCAGTCCCGCGCGCGACGCTCGGAGAGCCAGCCGGCACCGCCGGCCAGGGCCACCAGCTCGAGGCCGGCGAGCATCCGGGCCGGGTCGGCGACCGCGCCGCCGGCCCCCAGCGTCTCTACCAGGCGCCAGCCGAGCTCGCCGCGATCGGACACTCCCAGGAGTGCCAGGCGCGATACCGCGGCAGCGGCATCCACCGACAGCGGGTCCGGATCGAAGGCCCAGTCACACAGCACCAGCTGCTGGGCCCACCAGGCATTCAGGGTATCGACCAAGGCTCACCTCGACATCCAGGAAAGACGGACGGCACGCTCGGGCGTGCCGGGAATTCGGCGCACCAGTGTAGCGGAAAGCCACGCCCACGCCGATGGCCCGGCATCAGGAAATCGTGCCTTTCGTCGGCGATGGCCCAGCCGTTGGAGATGGAGATCGACAGGCTTGGCGAAGCGTTTTAAATAATGCACACTCGTCCAACATGATGACCACCGCCCCACAGGAGGCGAGCATGACCGAACTGATCGTCGACAAGGCCTACATCGCCGGACACTGGCGTGATGGCCCACGCCACTTCGCCGTCACCAACCCCGCCAACGGCGAACGGCTGGCCGAGGTGCCGGATCTCGACGGCGACGCCGCGCGCGAGGCGATCGCCGCCGCCGACGCCGCCTGGCCGGCCTGGCGTCGCCGGGCCGCCAAGGAGCGTGCCGCCCTGCTGCGCGGCTGGTATGAACGCATCATGGCCAATCAGGAGGCACTGGCGCGGTTGATGACGCTGGAACAGGGGAAGCCGCTGGCGGAATCCCGCGGTGAGGTGGCCTACGGTGCCGCCTTCGTCGAGTACTACGCCGAGGAGGCCAAACGCGTGGCCGGCGAGACCCTGCCCAGCCACGGCGTGGACAAGCGCATCCTGGTCTTTCGCGAGCCGATCGGGGTGGTCGCCGCCATCACCCCCTGGAACTTCCCGTTGGCGATGATCACGCGCAAGTGCGCCCCGGCTCTCGCCGCCGGCTGCCCGGTGGTGATCAAGCCCGCCGAGGCGACCCCGCTCACCGCGCTCGCCCTGGCGAAGCTCGCCGAGGAGGCGGGCTTTCCCGCCGGCGTGCTCAACGTGGTGACCGCCAGGCACCCGGCGGAGATCGGCAAGGCCCTGACCACCGACCCACGGGTACGCAAGATCTCCTTCACCGGCTCCACCCCGGTGGGCAAGACGCTGCTCGCCCAGTGTGCCGGCACGGTCAAGAAGGCCTCCATGGAGCTCGGCGGCAATGCCCCCTTCATCGTCTTCGACGACGCCGACCTGGATGCCGCGGTGGAAGGCGCGGTGGCCTCGAAGTACCGCAACTCCGGTCAGACCTGCGTGTGTACCAACCGTCTGCTGGTCCAGGCCGGCGTGTACGACGCCTTCGTGGAGATGCTCGCCGCCCGCGTCGTCGAGCTGAAGGTCGGCAACGGCCTCGACGACGGCGTGATGCAGGGGCCCCTGATCAACCCGGCCGCCGTGGACAAGGTGCAGTCACACATCGCCGACGCCCTGGCCAAGGGCGCCCGCCTGGTCTGCGGCGGCGCGCCCCACGCGCTGGGCGGCACCTTCTTCGAGCCCACCGTGATCGCCGACGTCACCGACGCGATGCGCGTGGCCACGGAGGAGACCTTCGGGCCACTCGCGCCGGTGTTCCGCTTCGACACCGTCGACGAGGCGATCGCCATGGCCAACGCCACCGAATTCGGCCTGGCGGCCTATTTCTATGCCCGCGACTACCGGCGTATCTGGCATGTCATGGAGGGCCTGGAATATGGCATGGTGGCGATCAACGAGGGGATCCTCTCCACCGAGCTGGCCCCCTTCGGCGGCGTCAAGGAGTCAGGGCTGGGACGCGAAGGGTCGCGCCACGGCCTGGATGAGTACACTGAACTAAAATACGTCTGTGTCGGCGGACTCTGATCGGTCGCCAATCTCTTTATCCAAGGAGGCATCATGAACAACGCAGAGCTCAACGAACTCAAGCAGCGCTACGTGGCCAGCGGTGCCGCGAGTCCGGCCACCCAGTTTGCCGACCGCGCCGAGAATGCACTGGTCTGGGACGCCGACGGCAATCGCATCATCGACTTCGCCGGTGGCATCGGCGTGCTCAATATAGGCCATCGCCACCCGAAGGTGGTCGCCGCGGTCAAGGCGCAGCTGGACAAGGTGATGCACACCTGCCAGACGGTGATGCCCTACGAGGGCTACGTGAAGGTCGCCGAGAAGCTCAGCCAGGTCACCCCGGTGCGCGGTCACGCCAAGGTGATGCTGGCCAACTCCGGCGCCGAGGCGCTGGAGAATGCCGTCAAGGTCGCCCGCGCGGCCACTGGCAAGAACAATGTCATCTGCTTCGACGGCGGCTACCACGGCCGTACCTTCATGACCATGGCGATGAACGGCAAGGTCGCGCCCTACGCCACCGACTTCGGCAGCATGCCGGGCAACGTCTTCCGGGCCCCCTACCCGGTGCCCTATCACGGCGTCAGCGAGGACGAGGCACTACGCGGCCTGAAGATGGCGCTCAAGACCGACGCCAACCCGAGGGACACCGCGGCCATCGTGCTGGAACCGGTGCTCGGCGAGGGCGGCTTCTACCCGGCGCCGGCGAGCTTCCTCAAGGCGATCCGCGAGATCTGCGACGAGCACGGCATGCTGATGATCGTCGACGAGGTCCAGAGCGGCTTCGGGCGCACCGGCAAGCTGTTTGCCATCGAGCACAGCGGCGTCGAGCCGGACATCATCGCCATGGCCAAGAGCATGGCCGACGGCATGCCGATCTCGGCGGTGGTCGGTACCGACAAGCACATGGACGCCTCCGGCCCCAACTCCCTGGGCGGCACCTACACCGGCAGCCCGGTCTCCTGCGCCGCGACCCTGGCGGTACTGGAGGTGTTCGAGGAGGAGGGCATCCTGGAGAAGAGCCAGGCCCTGGGCGACAAGCTCGCCAAGCGCTTCACCCAGTGGCAGCAGGCCTACGACTGTGTCGACAACGGTCGCAACATGGGCGCCATGGCCGCCATCGACCTGGTCTCCGACAAGGCCAACCACACCCCGGATGCCGACCTGGCCGCGGCGCTGTGCAAGAAGGCCCGCGAGAAGGGGCTGATCCTGCTCTCCTGCGGCCTGTACGGCAACACCATCCGCTTCCTGATGCCGGTCACCATCGAGGACGAGGTGCTGGAAGAGGGACTGGGCATCATCGAGGAGTCCCTCAAGGAGCTGGTCAGCAGCAAGCGCGCCGCCACCGCCTGATCGGGTCGCCTCTACACCGACAGCGCATGACACCGAACCGCCCGGCTGGCAACAGCCGGGCGGTTTTCGCCGTCCAGCGGACGTTGACCCGCACGGGGCCTTGACCCACTATCCCGATGCAGGACCGAGGCTCGCTCACCTCGGCCGTCGACAGGACGCCTCGATGTTTCGCACCCTTGCCCTGCTCCGCTCGCTGCAGAGCGCGCACCACACCCTGGAGGACACCCGTGCCGCCATTCAACGGGCCTGCGACTACCGCTGGCTGTGCGGCGAACTGCGCCATGGGGTGATCACGGCCACCGCCGTCTCGCTAGCCGATGACACGCCCGGATTCGCCATCACCCTGGCCTACCCGGCCACCCGCGAACGGCTGCGCGGCGGCCGGTGGCCCACCGATCCCGACGAGCGGGAGCGCTGCTTCGTCGAGGGGGCCCACGCCTGCCGCGCCGCCGGCGCCCCGGCCTACCGCACCCTCGAAAGCCTTTCCCAGGGCCTGGTGCACGGTGCCGCCTCGGTGCTCACCGACGCGGCCCGCTTCCGGTACCTGCTCGACCAGCAGGCCCTGCGGCTGACCTGGCGGCGGGTCGACAGCCTCGCCCCCGATATCGTCCATCGCCTCGCTCATACCCTGGCCCACGGGGCGCCGGTTGCCGAAGGAGACGGCCTGCTGCTGCTCGAGCTCCGGGTGCCCGGCACCCGCCCACCGGCCGCCCTCGACGGCACCGAGCTGGACCGGCTGCTGGATCGCTATCGGCGGCTTCTGCCCACACCGGCGAGGCGCCAACCATGACGAAGACACCGCCCGGCCGCACCTCCGGCCGGGCGGTGTGGTTCCCGCTGATGGGGAGTCGGGGTCAGGCCTGTCGAATCTTCGCGATTACCCACAGCAGCACCACGGCACCGACGATAGCGGTAACCAGCGAGCCGATGAAGCCACCGGCCTGCAACCCGAGCAGGCTGAACAGGAAACCGCCGATCACCGCGCCGACGACCCCGACGCCGATGTTGCCGAGGATACCGAAGCCGCCCCCGCGCATGATGTGACCGGCGATCCAGCCGGCCAGGCCACCGATGATCAGCCAGGCGATCAGTCCCATGTCGCGCTCTCCTTTGCCTATCTATGGTCAGGGGTTCCGATGGTGCCCCAGCCCGGGGCCGGAAGAAAGGCTCCCCGACTCACAAGGAGGCCCCCGGCTGCTCGAGGAACGCCAGCTCCTCGGGGGTCGACTCGCGACCGAGGATGGCATTGCGGTGGGGATAGCGACCGAAGCGCTCGATGATCTCGCGATGGTGGCGCTCGTGGCGCAGGTTCTCCTCGAGCCCCGGCTGGTCGAACAGGCCCAGCGCCTCGTCATGGATCGGCAGCGACTCGCTGTGCATGAACGGCATGTAGAGGAAGGCCCGCCAGGGCACCTCGAGGTGGCGATCGATGCGGTTGGCCACCGCCTCCTGGGCGAGCACCAGGGCCACGGGATCACGGGCGAAGGCGAGCGGCGTGTCGCGGTGGATGTTGCGCGAGAACTGATCGAGCACGATCACCTCGGCCAGCCGGCCGCGCGCCGAGAGTCGCCACTGCCACAGCTCGCCGCGGCCGGCGGCCTCGAGCAGTGGCCCGAAGCGTTCGCTGATTGTCGCATCCAGGGCTGGATCCCGGCGAAACCACTGGGCCGGCTCGAGCTCATGGAACCAGAAGTCGATCACTGCCTCCGCCCCCGGTAGCCTGTCGTCCATGTCACTCTCCCCGTCATTCTCGGTTGTTGCCCCGCTCGGGCGTGCTGCGAGCGCTCTGCCGCGCCTGGTACCATCAGACTAGCATGAACGCCACCAGAGCCCGCTCACACGCCCAGGATGTCCAGGAGCCCCCATGCCCATCAGCGTCTCCCTGCTCTCCCTCTGCCAGGCGCTGCTGATCAGCGGCAATATCCTGTTGATCGCCGTCTCGCCGCTGATCGGTGCGCGCCTCGCCCCCGATCCCGCCTGGTCGACCGCCCCGGTGGCCACCCAGTGGCTGGGCCTGATGTGCGCAACCATTCCCGCCTCGCTGATCATGGCCCGACTGGGTCGCAGGCGCGGCTTCATGCTCGGCAACCTGATGGGGCTCGGCGGCGTGGCGGTCGCCGCCCAGGCGCTGGTCGGCGAACACTTCGGGTGGTTCATGCTCGGTACCTGGCTGATCGGCATCGGTATCGGCTTCGGGCAGCTCTACCGCTTCGCCGCCGTGGAGGCCGCGCCCCTGGCACTGCGTGACCGCGCCATCGGCCTGGTGATGGGCGGCGGCGTGCTGGCCGCCTTCTTCGGCCCCTGGCTGGCCCGGGTCAGCCGCGAACTGGCCGAGACGCCCTTCCTCGGCAGCTTCCTGGGGCTCGGCGTGCTCTACCTGGTCGCCCTGGTCATCCTGCTGGTGACCCGCCTGCCACCGCCCGAGGTCACCCACGGCGAGGGACAACCGCGCCCCCTCGGCGAGATCGTGCGCCAGCCGCTGTTTCTCGTCGCCGTGGTCTCGGCCCTGATCGGCTACGGCGTCATGAACCTGGCGATGACCGCCACCCCCCTGGCCATGGCCGGCAGGGGCTTCCACTTCGACCACGTCGCCACCACCATCCAGTGGCACGTGCTGGCGATGTTCCTGCCCTCCTTCGTGACTGGCCATCTCACGGCCCGCTTCGGGCCCCAGCGAATGATCGCCACCGGCTGTCTGCTGCTGGCGGCGTGTGGCCTGGTGGCCCAGGTCGAGGCCGGCGTGACCGGCTTCCACGCCGCCCTGATCCTGCTCGGGCTGGGCTGGAACTTCACCTTCCTGCCGGCCACCGGCCTGCTTACCGAGACCTATCGCCCGGTCGAGAAGGCCCGCACCCAGGCTACCAACGAGTTCCTGGTCTTCTCCACCGTGGCCCTCACCGCCCTGCTCGCCGGCCCCCTGGTGACCCTGCTCGGCTGGTCGCTGCTCAATGCCCTGCTGGTGCCGCTGGCGCTGCTGCCCATCGCCCTGTTGATCTGGCAGCGGCTTGCCAGACGCGGCCAACGCCCGCACATTAGCGGCTGAAATTGCTGCGAAGGGAATCGTCTCCGATGCGCCAGCCCCTGGCTCGCGAGTTCCATGACCTGCTCGAGCGCGGCCGCGACCGCCAGCTTCGCCTGGCGGTCACCGGCCTGTCGCGCTCGGGCAAGACCGCCTTTCTCACCTCGCTGGTCAACCAGTTGCGCCACGCCGGGCTGGAGGCGCGGCTCGACCTGCTGCCGGCGGCCCGGGAGGGGCGCCTGCTCGGCGCCCGCCGGGTCAACCAGCAGAACCTGGGCGTGCCGCGCTTCCCCTACGACCAGGCCATGGCCGCCCTGGACGCCACCCCGCCGCACTGGCCGGAGCCGACCCGCGGCATCAGCGAACTGCGCCTGACGATCCGCTACCGCCCGGCCAGGCGCGGCTGGCTGGGCGGCGAGGCCCGCCAGCTATCCCTGGACCTGTTCGACTATCCCGGGGAATGGCTGCTCGACCTGCCGCTGCTGGAGCACGACTACCCCAGCTGGTGCCACGGCCAGCAGTCGCTGCAGGGCAGCCAGCGTGCCGCCCACTTCCGCGCCTGGCAGGCGGCCGTGGAGGGACTCGACCCCGCCGCCGAGGCCGACGAGGCCCAGCTCGCCGAGATCGCCGAACGCTACGCCGAGGGCCTGCGGGCCGCGCGCGAGGCCGGCTTCGCCGACCTGCAGCCGGGACGCTTCCTGTTACCGGGAGACCTGGCCGGCGCCCCGGTGCTGCAGTTCTTTCCCCTCCCCGACATAGCAGGGATCGCCCCCGGCACGCTGGAGACGCTACCGCCGGAGAGCAACTACGCCACCCTGGCCAAGCGCTTCCGCCATTACCAGCGCCACATCGTGCGCCCCTTCTACCGCGACCACTTCCGTCGCTTCGACCGCCAGATCGTGCTGGTGGACCTGCTCGGCGCCCTGAACGCCGGCCCGGAACGTTTCCAGGACCTCAGCCGCGCCCTGGCCAACCTGATGCAGAGCTTCGACTACGGCAAGCGCAGCCTGCTGTCGCGGCTGTTCGCCCCGCGCATCGACCGCCTGGCCATTGCCGCCACCAAGGCCGACCATGTCACCCCCGAGCAGCACCCGCGCCTGGTCGCCCTGCTCGAGGCGCTGCTGGCCGAGCCGCTCAAGGACCTGCGCTTCGCCGACGTACCGGTCCGCGCCCTGTCGCTGGCGGCGATCCGCGCCACCGAGAGCCGCGAGGTGAGTCATCAGGGGCGACGCTCGCCGGCCCTGCGCGGCACCGACCTGACCGGCGAGGAACAGCTGCTGTTTCCCGGCGAGGTGCCGGATCGGCTGCCGGATGCCGGCTTCTGGGCCCGCCAGGGCTTCGACTTCCCCGCCTTCCGTCCGGCGCCCCGAGAGAGCGGCGCCCTGCCCCATATCCGCATGGACGCCGCCCTGGACTGGCTGATCGGAGACAAGCTGCAATGAGCGACCCCCGCGACCCGGATCCGCGCCCGAAGCAGCACTTCACCCTCGACGATCCCCCCCCCGACCGGGAGGCCGCCCCGCGGGATCCGCGCCCCGGCGAGCAGTTCGCCGCCGACCTGCCCAGCGAGCCGCTGGACGAGCCCGCGGCCGGCCCCACCGAACGGGTGCTGGAGGCGAGCCTCGCCCCGCCGCGCAAGCGACGCCGCGGGCTGCTCGCCCTGCTCGCCGGCGCCCTGGGCCTCGGCGCCGCGGAGGCCGGCCGAACCCTCTATGCCGCCGGCCTCGGCGGTGACTGGCTGGCCGGTGCCTGGAGCCTGCTGCTGCTGCTGGCCCTGGGGCTCGGCGGCTCGGCGCTGCTCCGCGAGCTGTGGCGACTGCGACACTTGAAGCGCCATGACGCCCTGCGCCGCGAGCTCTCCGCCCTGCCCGGGGCCACCCCCGGCCAGGCCATGGCACTCGCCGAGCGGCTCCGGCGCAGCCTCGGCCTCGACGACGATCATCCCCACTGGCAGGCCTTCGTCGCCGCCCACCAGCCCCACCACGACGGCCACGACACCCAGCTGCTGCTCGGCCATCACCTGCTGGCGCCGCGGGACCGGGAGGCACGCCGGCTGATCTCGAGGATGTCTGGGGAGACGGCAGTCATGGTCGCGGTGAGCCCCCTGACCCTGGTCGACATGGCCCTGGTGGCGTGGCGCAACCTGGCGTTGATCGACCGGCTCTGCCGGCTCTATGGCCTGGAGCTGGGCTACGCCAGCCGGCTGCGCCTGCTCAGGAGCGTGCTCTACAACATGGCCTTCGCCGGCGCCACCGAGATGGCCAGCGAGGCGGGCATGGAGATCCTGTCGCTGAACCTCGCCGGCCGGCTCTCGACGCGCGCCGGCCAGGGGCTCGGGGTGGGACTGCTCAGCGCCCGGCTGGGGCTGCGCACCCAGCGGCTGGCCCGGCCGCTGGCCTTCGCCGATGACGAGGCGCCCCGGGTGAGCGACCTGCGCAGCGAACTCTGGCAGCAGCTGCGCCACCTGGAGACCAAGGCCGACGAGGAGAAACGGCGCCACCCTTGACCGGGATCATGACAGCCCCGGCAGGAACGGCTAGGCTCGGGGTATTCTCCGCTGGCAACGAAAAGGAAACCCCGCCCATGTTCAGCTCCATCCTGGTCCCCATCGACGGCTCCGAGCACGCCAGGAAGGCCCTCTCCGTGGCCTGTCAGCTGGCCCGTCAGGAGGGGGCTTCCCTGCACCTCCTGCATATCCCCGAAGAGCTCTCCCACGAGACCACCCTGGTGTGGGGCATCGGCGCCATCGCCATCGAGGCGTCCCGGGAAGAGCGCGAGGCGGCCGGCAAGCAGGTGCTCGATCGTGCCGCCGAGTCTGCCCGCGAGCAGGGGGCGACCAACGTCGAGACGGTGCTCGGCCAGGGCGACCCGGCCCGCACCATCCTCAGCGAGGCCAGGAAGCGCGGCGTCGACGCCATCGTGATGGGCAGCCGGGGCCTCAGCGACCTGCAGGGCTTCGTGGTCGGCAGCGTCTCCCACAAGGTCAGCCACACCGCCGAGTGCACCGTGATCACGGTGCGCTGAGACTCACGCCAGGCGGCGTTCCGTCTCGCTGGCGAAGAGCGCCGCCCGACCCATGTCGGCCCGCAGCAGGAGATCGGCACCAAGTCCGACAGGGTGCTAGGCTCGGAGTATCACCATGAATGCTCAAGGCAAGCGCCATGTTCGACTCCATCCTGATGCCCGTCGACGGCTCCGAACACGCCAGGAAGGCCCTCGCCGTGGCCTGCCGACTGGTCCATGAGGGCAGCACCCTGCACCTCTTGCATATACCCGAGTCGCTCTCCCACGAGACTCCCCTGGTGTGGGGCATCGGTCCCGTGACCCTCGAGGCCTCCGAGGAGGAGCGAGAGCGGGTCGGCCGGCAGTTGATTGCCCGCGCCGCCGAGGCCGCCCGGGAGCAGGGCGCCCCCCGGGTCGAGACGCAGCTCGCCCAGGGCGACCCGGTCCGTACCATCCTCAGTGAGGCCCGCAAGCACCATGTCGATGCCATCGTGATGGGTAGCCGTGGGCTCAGCGACCTGCAGGGCTTCGTGGTCGGCAGCGTCTCCCACAGGGTGGCCCACGCCGCCGAGTGCACCGTGATCACGGTGCGCTGAGGTTCACGCCAGGCGGCGCTCGGATTCGGAGTCGAAGAGCACCGCGCGGCCCATGTCGACCCGCAGCGCCAGGCGTTCACCGGCGGCCACCCGGCACTTGGGCCCGACCCGAGCCGTCACCTCGCCCTCGCCCAGCGGCAATCGCAGCAGGATATCGGCCCCGGTGGGTTCGACCACGCCGATGCGGGCCGAGACCGGGGTGTCGCGGTCATGCTCGCCGAGCCGCTCATCCTCCTCGCTGAAGTGCTCCGGGCGCAGCCCCAGTACCACCTGCTTCCCCACTCGCCGGGCCAGGTCCGGGGTCTCCCGGGATACCGGCCAGGGCAGCACCAGGTCCTCCTCGCCCGGCGTGGCGATGCGCAGGCGGTAGTCGCCCACCCCGCCCTCCAGGGTGGCGGCGATGAAGTTCATCGACGGCGAGCCCATGAAACCGGCGACGAAGATATCCACCGGATCGTTGTAGACCTCGTCCGGCGTGCCCAGCTGCAGGATGCGGCCGTCGCGCATCACCGCGATGCTGTCGGCCAGGGTCATCGCCTCGATCTGGTCGTGGGTCACGTAGACGATGGTGGTACCGAGCCGCTGGTGCAGCTTCTTGATCTCGGTGCGCATGTCGACGCGCAGCTTGGCGTCCAGGTTGGAGAGCGGCTCGTCGAACAGGTAGATCTTCGGCTCCCGGGCCAGGGCGCGCCCCATGGCCACCCGCTGGCGCTGGCCGCCGGAGAGCTGCGCCGGCTTGCGCTCCAGCAGATGGGAGATCTGCAGCAGGTCGGCGACCCGCTCGACGGCGGCCTCGCGCTCGGCCCGGGGCACCTTGCGCATCTCCAGGCCGAAGCTGATGTTGCCGCGCACCGTCATGCTCGGGTAGAGCGCATAGGACTGGAACACCATGGCGATGTCGCGCTCCGCCGGGGTCTTCCAGGTGACCGCCTCGCCGGCGATCAGGATCTCCCCGTCGGTCACCGGCTCGAGCCCGGCGATGGCATTCATCAGGGTCGACTTGCCGCACCCCGAGGGCCCCACCAGGATCAGGAACTCGCCGGACTCGATCGCCAGGCTGACGTCCTTGAGCACACGTTCGCTACCGAAATCCTTGCAGACATTACGAATTTCCAATGCAGACATGATGTCCTCCTCAACCCTTGACGGAACCGGCGGTGAGCCCCCGCACGAAATATTTGCCGGCCAGCACGTAGACCACCAGGGTCGGTAGCGCGGCGATCATGGCGGCGGCCATGTCGACGTTGTATTCGCGAACACCGGTGGAGGTATTGACCAGATTGTTGAGCGCCACCGTTACCGGCTGGGTGTCGTGGGCCGAGAAGGCCACCCCGAACAGGAAGTCGTTCCAGATCTGGGTGAACTGCCAGATCACCGAGACCACGATGATCGGCGCCGACACCGGCAGCAGGATGCGCCAGAAGATGCGGAAGAATCCCGCCCCGTCGAGCTTGGCCGCCGACACCAGCTCGCTGGGCACCGCCACGTAGAAGTTGCGGAAGAACAGGGTGGTGAAGGCGATACCGAACACCACATGCACCAGGATCAGCCCCGCTCGCGAGCTCGACAGCCCCAGCCAGCCCAGCGTCTGGGCCATGGGCAGCAGCACCACCTGGAAGGGGATGAAGCAGCCGAACAGCATCAGCGCGAAGACGAGCTCGGAGCCCGTGAAGCGCCACTTGGTCAGGGCGTAGCCGTTGAGGGCACCGACCACGGTGGAAATGGCCACCGCCGGCACCACGATGGCGATGGAGTTGAAGAAGTAGCCGCCCACCCCCTCGCAGCGCATGCCGGTGCAGGCCTCGCCCCAGGCCTTGGCCCAGGGTTCCAGGGTGGGCTCCCGGGGCAGCGCCAGCAGGGTGCCGGCACTGATCTCGCCGAGCGGCTTCACCGAGGTGATCAGCATGACGGCGAGCGGCAGCAGGTAGAAGAGCGCGGCCAGGATCAACACGGCATAGAGCGTCAGGCGCCCCAGCCGGGCCGCAGGCGTGCGGCGACGAATCACGTTATCCATGCTTGCGGCTCCTCAGTTCCGAGTAGAGGTAGGGGATCAGGATCGCCAGCACGCCGCCCAGCATCAGCATGGCGCTGGCCGACCCCAGGCCGATCTGCGCCCGGGTGAAGGCATGGGCGTACATGAAGGTGGCCGGCAGGTCCGAGGCATAGCCGGGCCCCCCGCCGGTGAGCGCCACCACCAGGTCGAAGCTCTTGATGGCGATATGGGCCAGGATCATCACCGCGCTGAAGACCACCGGGCGCAGGCAGGGAATCACCACCCGCAGGTAGATGCGCGGCAGGCTGGCGCCGTCGAGCTGGGCGGCCTTGATGATGCTGTCGTCGATGCCGCGCAGCCCGGCCAGGAACAGCGCCATGACGAAGCCCGAGGCCTGCCACACGGCGGCGATCACCAGGGTGTAGACCGCCATGTCGGGGTTCACCAGCCAGTCGAAGGTGAAAGTCTCGAAGCCCCAGGAGCGCACCATGGCCTGGATACCGAGCCCCGGATTGAGTAGCCACTTCCATACCACCCCGGTGACGATGAACGACAGCGCCATGGGGTAGAGATAGAGGGTGCGCAGCGCCCCTTCCTGGCGGATGCGCTGATCGAGCAGGATGGCCAGCAGCGCCCCCACCACCAGGCAGATGCCGACGAACAGGGCGCCGAACACCACCAGGTTGGTCGAGGCCACCCACCAGCGATCGTTGGCCATCAGCCGCGCATACTGGGCAAAGCCGACGAAGTCGTAGCTCGGCAGCATGCGCGAATTGGTCAACGACAGGACGAAGGTCCACAGCATGAAGCCGTAGACGAAGAACAGCGAGACGGCGATGGAGGGCGACAGTACCAGGCGCGGCAGCCAGGTCTGCAGGCGCACGCGCGGGGTGTGCCGGGTCGTGGCATGCCTCGGGCGTGCCGTAGTGGAATCGATCGACATGGGGGAATTCCTCGCATGACAGCGCCGGCGGCCCCCGTGGGCACCACCGGCGACCGGTTTCAGATGGCAGCCTGGGCCGCGTTCACCATCCGCCGGGCGGCCTCCTCGGCCGGCATGTCACGCGAATTGAAGTAGTTGGTGACGACATCGAAGATCGCCCCCTGGACGTCGGCTCGCACCGCCATGCCGTGGGCCATGCTGGGCACCAGGCCGCCCGTTTCCGCGGTGTGCTGGAAATCGGCCAGCGACTGCTGCGCACACTGGTCGAAGCCGCTCATGTCGAGATCGGGGCGAGCGGGTATCGATCCCTTGGCCAGGTTGAAGGCCTCCTGGAAGGTGGGTTCGAGCACCAGCCGCGCCAGCGCCTGCTGAGCCTCGTGCTCGGCCTCGTCGGTGACCCGGAACATCGCCAGGCTGTCGATGTTGAAGGTGAAGGCCTCCCCGGTGCCCGGCGCCGCGGCACACAGGTAGTCCTCGCCCGCGGTGAGGCCGGCGGCGGTAAACTCGCCCTTGGCCCAGTCACCCATCAGCTGCATGGCGGCATCACCGTTGATCACCATGGAGGTGGCGATGTTCCAGTCGCGCCCGGACATGTCGTCGTCCATCAGGTCGCGCAGCCGCTTGAAGGTCTCGAGCGACGCGATCATCTCGTCGCCGCCCAGCGCCTCGGGCTCGAGGTCGACCAGTGCCCGGCGGTAGAACTCGCTGCCGCCGGTGGCGAGCAGCACGGTCTCGAACACCGTGGCGTCCTGCCAGGCCTGGCCGCCATGGGCCAGCGGCACGTAACCGGCGTCACGGATCGCCTCACCCGCGGCGAACAACTCGTCGAGGGTGGTAGGCAATGCCACGCCGGCCGCGTCGAGCACTGCCGGGTTGGCCCACAGCCAGTTGACCCGATGGACGTTGACCGGCACGGCCACGTACTGACCATCGTGGCGCATGATCTCGGCGACCGTCTCCGGCAGCAGGCCGTTCCAGTTCTCGGCCTCGGCCACGGTGTCGAGATCGCCGAGCAGGCCGAGCTCGCCCCACTCCTGGATCTCCGGCCCCTTGATCTGTGCCGCGGAGGGGGGGTTGCCCGACATGGCGCGCGACTTGAGGACGGTCATCGCCGTCTCGCCACCGCCACCGGCCACGGCGAAATCCTGCCAGTCGTGGCCCTCGGCCTCCATCAGCTCCTTGAGCACGTTGGCGGCCCGCGCCTCGCCGCCGGAGGTCCACCAGTGCAGGACCTCGACCTCGCCGGCCTGGGCCTGTGCCGCGCCCAGGGCACCGGCGATGGCCAGGCCGAGCAGGGGCTGCCTGAAGATCAGGGATTGCGTGAATGCGCGCATGGCTCGTGTCTCCACATCGTATTATTGATTGTCGTGGGCCGTTCTCGATGACGGCTCCTGACACGCTAGCGCATTCGGGGAGCAGGAGGGGGTTACCTAGTGCTGGATAGTGTTGCCGGTTTCTTACGAGGGTGAAACATTGCCGCGGCGCAGGGCCTCGATGGCGTCGTAACAGGCCCCCATGGTGTGGTAGTCGACCTTGCCGGCGGGGCTCTTCTCGTCGGAGTAGCGGCGGTTGTCGGGGCTCAGGATGCGGTACCAGGCACCGTGCTCATGGTCGATCATGTGCCGCTCGCTGAACGCCCACAGCCGCTCGTACCAGTCCCAGAAACACCGCTCGCCGGTGCGGCTACCGAGCATCGCCGCACACGCCAGGCTCTCGGCCTGTACCCAGAAGTACTTGTCGCCGTCGAAGATGGCACCGTCGAGGTCGAGACCATAGACCAGCCCGCCGTGCTCGGGGTCCCAGCCGGCCTCGACACTGCTCAGGAACAGCGCCCTGGCCCTGGGCAACAGCCAATCCTCGGGCCGGCGCCGCTCCAGCATCAGCAGCAGCTTGGCCCATTCGGTCTGATGACCCACCTGGTAGCCCCAGGGACGGAACAGGTGGCGCGGATCGTCACGATGGTACTCCAGGTCCGGGCGCCACTCACGGTCGTAGTGCTCCCAGATCCAGCCATGGCCCTGCTCCGCCGGCCCCAGGCAGATGGCACTCGCCACCTGGCCGGCACGCTCCAGGAACTGGGCATCGCCGGTGGCGTCAAAGGCCGCGATCAACGCCTCGCAGCTGTGCATGTTGGCGTTCTGGCCGCGGTAGTCCGACACGCACCAGCGACGATCCGCCTCGTCGGCATAACGCCGCCAGCGGGGCTCCCAGAAGCGCCGGGGCTGCAGGTCATGCACGCGATAGAGGCCCTCGCGGGCCTCCTCGATGCCCGCCTTGAGCGCCGTGGCGTAGGCCAGCAACACGAAGGCCAGGCCGTAGCAGTGGTTGGTGTCGTCCTCGACCCGGCCGTCGCGCAGCGTCCAGGCATAGCCCTGGTAGTCGGGCTGGAAATGCCGCTCTTCCAGGTAGCGCAGGCCGTGACGGGCCCAGGCCAGATAGTCCGGCGCCTGGAAATAGGCACCATAGCGGGCATAGGTGAAGACGTAGCGGGCGCTGGAGACCAGATGCCGATGGTCGCGATCGTAGACCTCGCCATCGTCGCGCAGGTAATGGAAGAACCCGCCCTGTGGGTCGATGGCCCGCGGGTGATAGAAGGCCATGGTCTTGCGGATATGGGACTCGAGAGCGGCGATATCGTAGACGTTCATGGAACGCGTCCGCGTGGTAGCTGAGTGTGGAATCAGCCTACCCGATCCTCGACGACGCCTCTCATTTCCAAATGCTGCAAAGTGTTGCACACCCGCTTCACTGGCGCGGGAGTTCAAGCCTTACCTCCAGACCGCCCTCGGGACGGTTCGCCAGGGTGAGCTCGCCGCCATGGGCACGCGCGATATGCCGGGCGATGCCGAGCCCCAGGCCGCTGCCCCCGGTATGCCGGTTGCGCGAGGGCTCCAGGCGCACGAAGGGACCGAAGACCCGCTCTCGCTGAGACTCGGGGATGCCCGGCCCCTCGTCGTGGATCCTGAGCGTCACCCGCTCGGGCTCATCGCTCAGGCACACCTCGGCACGCTGGCCATAGAAAACGGCGTTCTCGAGCAGGTTGGCCAGGCAGCGCTTGAGCGCCAGCGGCTTGGCCGGCAGCGGCGCCGCCTCCCCCGTCACCACCACTACGCCCCCCTGCAAGCGCAGTTCGGTGGCCAGGCCGTCGAGCAGCGGCCTCAGCGCGACCGGCTCGACCTCCTCGTGCAGATCCAGCCCCTTCACCGAAGCCAGCGCCCCCTTGACCAGCAGGTCGAGCTCGTCAAGCGAGGCGCAGAAGCGCTCGCGCTGGAGCGGGTCGTCGAGCATCTCGGCGCGCAGTCGCAGGCGGGTGATCGGCGTCTTCAGGTCGTGGGAGATCGCCGAGAACAGCCGCTCCCGCTCCTCCACCTGCTGGCAGATACGGCGCTGCATGCGATTGAAGGCCGCGGCCGTGGCCGCCACTTCCCGCGGCCCGCTCTCCCGCAGCGGCGCTGCGTCGAGGTCGTTGCCCAGCAGATGCGCCGCCCGCGACAGGCGCCCCAGCGGCAGGGTGGCGCTGCGGATGCCCGCCAGCGACAGGCCGATCACCGTCAGCAGCACCAGCAGTGCCGCCAGCAGGCGCTCCTCGGACAGCCAGCCGTGTGCGGTGAACAGGTCCTGGACGGGCAGCAGCGTCGCCACATACAGCCAGGTCTCCGGCTCCAGCTCCATCTGCACCACCAGGACCGGTGGCGACAGCGGCTCCATCAGCAGGCTGTGCTGGCCCCAGCGGCGCGGCAGGTCGTGCAGCAGCACCTCATTGTTGAGCAGGCGCAGCTCCTCGGGGCGCGAGAACTCCACCAGGGGGTCGCGGATGCCCAGCTCCGAGGCCAGCACCCGCTGGAAATTGTCGACCACCAGCGACTTGGCGGGACCGTCGCCGATATCGAGGATCGGAATGCGATGATCGTTGACGCTGACGAAGAACCGCGTGCCCCCCATGTCGCGCAGCTGGTCGAGGACGATATGGCGGTACTCGACGGGGAGCGAACGGAAGAAGCGCACCGTGGAGGCGACGCTGAAGGCCACGTTGCGCGACAGCTCGTCGAGCTGCTCGAGCTGGCTGGAGCGCGCCTGGGTCGTCCAGATGGCGTAGCTGGCGAGCTGGGCGCCCAGCACCCCGACGACCATGATCAGCACGAAGCGCCCGCGCAGCGTACGCGGCAAGGCGAGGGCCAGCCGTCGGCGCAGGCGCCGCCAGGGCCCGTCCCGATTCACGGCAGCACATCCACCCGGGTGGCCAGCACGTAGCCGGCCCCGCGCACGGTGCGGATCAGTTGGGAGTGCTGGGCATCCTCGCCGAGCCGCTGGCGCAGCCGGCAGACATGCACGTCGATGGAGCGGTCCAGCGGCGGGGCCGGCCGGCCACGGCTCAGCTCGTACAGGCCGTCACGGGACAGCACCTGCTCGGGGTGCTCGAGGAACACCTGCAGCAGCTGGAAGTCGGCACCCGACAGCGGGCTGCGTTCGCCCTGGCTGTCGATCAGCTCGCGGGTCACCCGGTCGAGCCGCCAGTTGCCGAAGGCCACCAGCCGGGCGTGCTCGGGTTCGCTGCTCGGCGTGCGGGTCCGGCGCAGTACCGCCTTGATGCGCGCCAGCAGCTCGCGGGGATTGAAGGGCTTGCCCAGATAGTCGTCGGCGCCCAGCTCCAGGCCGAGGATGCGATCGGTCTCGTCGGCGCTGGCGGTGAGCATGATGATCGGCACCTCGCTCGTCCGGCGCACCTCGCGACAGATGGTGAAGCCGTCGTCGCCGGGCAGCATGATGTCGACGATCAGCAGGTCGGGGGTCTCCCGGGCCAGCAGGCGGTGCAGCGCCTCGGCATCCTCGGCGACCAGGGCACGATAGCCGTGACGGCCCAGATAGTCGGCCAGCAGCTCGCGGATCTCGGGGTCGTCGTCGACCACGATCAGGGTGGCAGGAGTCGTCGTCATTACGGCCTGGAGGCAAGGGCGATGCCGGCACCGCCCGTGACGTGTTGTCGTTATGGGAACCCGATGATGGGCAAGGGCGGGGACGACGGCAAGGCCCTTGCGACCAAGGTGGTAGGCCCCTGGCCTCCGCTACAGGCCGAAGCGCTCACGCAGCAGCTCGGCCACGGCAGCCTCGTCGTGGTGACCGATGGGGCGGGCCCGAGGCACAAGGCCGGGCAGGTCGGGGTGGGCGTTGGCCATCACATGGGCCTCGCCGGCAAGCCGGAGCATCTCGGTGTCGTTGAGGTTGTCGCCGAAGGCGAGGCAGGCCTCGGGGCCGAGCCCGAGGGAGTCGAGCAGCGACGCGAGTGCCGTGCCCTTGTTGACCCCGCCGGCCATGATCTCCAGCGAGTTGGCGGTCGAATAGGTGACGTGCAGCCGCTCGCCGTGGCGCTCGCGGACCACGGCCTCGAGCCCGGCCAGGCGCCGCGGTTCACCGATATAGAGCACCTTGCCTACCCCCCGGCCGTGGAGCTCGTCGGGTCCGGCGACCCGGTAGCCGAAGCCGGTATGGGCGTGCAGCGCCAGCAGGCGCGGGTCCGGGGCATCGATCAGCCACTCCTCGTCGCGGTAGAGGTTGAGGCGCACGCTGTGATGGCGCTCCAGGGCGATGAGTTCGCGGGCCAACTCGGCCTCGAGGTGACGGGCGGCGAGCATCCGATCGTCGGGGCCGTGCAGGTAGGCCCCGTTGGTGCTGATCACATGGACCGGCACCCCGAGCCGCTCGCGGAAGGCGAGCATGTCGCGGTGGTGACGGCCGGAGGCGAAGGCCAGGTGGTGTCCCCGGCTCGCCAGCGACCGTAGCGTCTCGATGGTGTGCGAGTGGAGATCGTGGTCGGCACCGAGCAGGGTGCCGTCGAGATCGGAGACGATCAGGCGTGGGGTCATGGCGGGCTCCCGGTTCTTGAACGCCCAGATTAACCGATTCACTCCCTTTCATCCCAGCGCCAGACCTCCTGGATTCGGGGCTGTTCCAGGGACAGGTCTACGAGGAGGCGCTGTAAACCCTGGGCGCTACCGACGCCATCCATGGCGTAGGACCTCCTCTTCAACCTGTCTCCGGCGCCCCTCATCCATGTCAAGGGCGTCAGCTCCCGGCCAGTCCCTGGGCCACCGCCCCGGCCCGGCGGCCCAGCAACACATGCACCACCCCGCTCTCCAGACGCTGCACCCCCTGGGCGCCGAGCCGCTGCAGGGCCCTCTCGTCCAGGGCGCCAAC
The DNA here is from genome assembly GCF_059509875.1 of Halomonas sp. LMYGS-3. Lineage (NCBI taxonomy): Bacteria > Pseudomonadati > Pseudomonadota > Gammaproteobacteria > Oceanospirillales > Halomonadaceae > Halomonas > Halomonas sp. LMYGS-3. The sequence continues at coordinate 31,013 of NZ_JCAKFQ010000027.1, forward strand.
GTCATGGAGTTCCAGGCGCAGCCGGGTAGCGGCCACCGCGGCGGCCTCGCGGACATTGGCCACACCGCCCAGGGCCTGGTGCCAGGCGCCGCGGGCCTCGGCATCGATGGCCTGGGTCGCCTCCCCTGCCTCGAGAGCCGGCGTCTCCGAGGGCGCGGCGGCGGGCACCGAGCCCCGGGCCGCCATGGCGGCACGAATCTCGTCGGCCACCGGATCGTGGAATGAGGCGGCGATGGGCCCCCGATCGCCCTGGCTCAGCGCCTGACGAATCTCGTCGGCCACGCCATCGGCGATCGGGCCCAGGATCACCTGCACGCCGCCGCCCTGCAGGCGCAGAATGCCGCGGGAACCCAGCGCCTTGAGGGCCGCCTCGTCGATACCCTCGGGGTTCTCCAGCACCAGGCGCAGCCGGGTGGTGCAGGCGCCGACGCTGGCCAGGTTGCCCGCCCCGCCCAGGGCGGCGACGAAGGCCGGGCCGCGCTCGCCGGTGGCGGCATGGGTCACGACGGGCCCCGCGGTCTCCGGCTCACGGCCCGGGGTGGGCAGGTCGAAGCGCAGGATGGCCCAGCGGAACACCGTGTAGTAGAGGACGCAGTAGGCCAGGCCCACCGGCAGCATCAGCCAGCCGTTGGTGGAGAGCCCGTAGGAGAGGGCGAAGTCGAAGGCCCCGGCGGAGAAGGTAAAGCCGAGCTTGACGTCGAGCCAGTGCAGCAACGCCATGGAGACACCGGTCAGCACGGCATGCAGGCCATAGAGCAGCGGCGCCAGGAACATGAAGGTGAACTCGATGGGCTCGGTGACCCCGGTCAGGAAGGCGGTCAGTGCCAGGGACAGCAGCAGCCCGCCCACCTGGGCACGCCGACCCTGGGGCGCGGCGTGGTACATGGCCAGCGCCGCCGCCGGGAGGCCGAACATCATCACCGGGAAGAAGCCCGCCATGAAACGCCCCGCGGCGGGGTCGCCGGCGAAGAAGCGGTTGAGGTCGCCGCTGGCCACCACCCCGGAGGCCGCCTCGAAGCTGCCGAAGACGAACCACACCAGGCTGTTGAGCACATGGTGCAGGCCGGTGACGATCAGCAGGCGATTGAGCACCCCGTAGACGAAGAGTCCCAGCTCGCCGGCCTCGATCAGCCACTGGCCGAGGGCATCGATGCCGTGCTGGATGGGCGGCCAGATCACCCCGAAGGCGACCCCCAGGGCCACGGCGGCCAGGCCCGTGGCGATGGGCACGAAGCGCCGCCCGCCGAAGAAGGCCAGGTACTCGGGAAGCCGGATCGCGTGATAGCGGTTATAGAGCAGGCCCGCCACGCTGCCGATGATGATACCCGCCAGCACCCCCATATCGATCTCGGGGTTGAGGGCGGTGAGCACGGCGTCCAGCACCAGATAGCCGATCACCCCGGCCAGGCCGGCGGCACCGTTGCTGTCATCGGCGAAGCCCACCGCCAGGCCGATGGCGAAGATCAGCGCCAGGTTGGCGAAGATCGCCTCGCCGGCGCCGGCGATGAAGGCGATATCCAGCAGGTCGGGCTGGCCCAGGCGCAGCAGCAGGCCGGCGATGGGCAGCACCGCGATGGGCAGCATCAGGGAGCGACCGAGCCGCTGTAGCCCGCCCATCAGGCGGGATCCCAGGGTCATGGAAGACATCTCAGCACCTCTCGAGGGTCGTTGTCGTTGTTGTGTCGGGGGTCTCGTCGGCCCGGGCCAGCCACGCTCCGAGGCGCTCGCGCACCACGGCGGCATCGTCCAGGGCCAGCAGCTCGGGAAGTTCGGCGGCCAGGGCGGCGGCGTCCAGGCGCCGCAGGATGGCCTTCACCGCGGGCACCCGGGCCGGCTCCACGGAGAGCTCGTCGACGCCCAGCGCCACCAGCAGGGGCGCGGCCAGATCGTCGCCGGCGGCGGCCCCGCACACCCCCACCGGGCAGCACCCCTTGGCGCCGTCCACCGTGGCCTGGATCAGCCGCAGCACCGCCGGGTGCAGCACATCGGCCCGGGCGGTCAGGGCCGGGTCCTCGCGATCCATGGCCAGGGTGTACTGGGTCAGGTCGTTGGTACCGATGGAGAGGAAATCCGCCTCGGCGGCGAGGCTAGCGGCGCACAGGGCGGCGCTGGGCACCTCGATCATGGCGCCCAGGCGCGGCCGCGCCTCGAGTCCCATCTCGGAGGCGATGGCCTCCAGGCGCCGGCGCACCTGGCGCAGCTCGCCGGCCTCGCTGACCATGGGCAGCATGATATGCAGCGTCTCCAGGGGCGTGACGCCGAGCAGCGCCCGCAGCTGGGTCTCCAGCAACTCGGGATGACTCGCCCAGAGGCGGGCGCCGCGCATGCCCAGCGCCGGGTTGGGCACCGTCGGCAGGTGCAGGTAGGGGAGCTGCTTGTCGGCGCCGATATCCAGGGTACGAATGATCACCGGCTTGCCGCCCAGGGCCGCCAGGGCGGCCTGGTATTCGTCGCGCTGGGAGGCCTCGTCGGGGGCGCTATCGCGCTCCAGGAAGAGGAATTCGCTGCGCAGCAGACCCACGCCATCGGCGCCGGCCGCCGCGGCCTGGCGCGCCTCCTCGGCGCCGCCGATATTGGCGCATACCTCCACCGCGCGGCCGTCCCGGGTGATGGCCGGCTCGAAGGCTGCCGCCCGCGCCGCCTCGGCCTCGCGGCGGCGGGCCGCGATCCGCGCCGCCACCTCGGCGACCCGGGCCGCGCTCGGCGCCGGCACCAGGCGGCCGCGCTCGGCATCCAGGATGGCCGCCTCGCTCGGGGCCTCATCGAGGGCCGCCAGCAGGGCCGGCCCCATGGCCACCAGGCAGGGGATGCCCCGGGCCCGGGCCAGGATGGCCACATGGGAGGTGGTGCCACCGCCGGCCAGGCAGAGCCCGACGGGGCCTTGGGCGGCCACCGCCACCAACTCCGAAGGGGTCAGCTCCTCGGCCACCAGCAGGGCACCCTCGGGGACGTCGGGCAGCGCGGGCTCCACCGCGTCGCTGAGCTCCGCCATCACCCGACGCTGCAGGTCGCGCAGATCGGCGACCCGGGCGGCCAGCAGGGCATTGCCGGTGGCGGCGAGGCGCTCGGCCTCGGCGTCCAGGGCCTCCCGCCAGGCCTGGCCGGCGCCGCGCCCGGCGCGGATACGCTCATGGGCCACCGCCACCAGGTCCGGGTCCGCCAGCCAGGCGCCATGGGCGGCGAAGATCTCCGCCTCGGTGTCCTGTCCCTGACGCCTCGCCTGCGCCTCGGCCTCGCTCAGGGCCTCGCCGACTCGGGCCAGGGCCTGGGTCAGGCGCGGCGCCTCCACGGCCTCGCCCCCGCCGTCATGGGGCACGGCGGGCAGCGGCGGCCGATAGGCGACCAGCGGCCCCAGGGCCAGGCCGGGGCTGGCCACCAGGCCGGCCAGCTCGCCCTCCCCCAGCGCCTCGCCAGGCAGCGTGGCCGGCTGGGGGGCGGCATGCGCCTCGGCCTCGGGGGTGGTCAGCAGCGCCTCGGCGGCGTCCAGGGCCGCCTCGGCGGCCTCGCCCCGGGCGCTCAGCCGCAGGGCCGCGCCCTCGGTGAGGCCCAGGTTCATCAGGGCGCTTAGACTTTCGGCGCTGGCGCTGGGGCTTTCGCCGCTGTCCGCGTCGCGCTCCCCTGCCCCGGTCCCGTGATCGAGATGCACACTCAGGGCAACGCCATGCTCCCGGGCGATGGCCCGCAGCCGCGCCGCGGGGCGGGCGTGCAGGCCGGCGCCCAGGGCCAGGGTCAGGCGCCGCTCGGCTGAGTCAAGGCGCCCTTCGGCCAGGGGACCGGTGGCGCATTCCTCGGCCGCCTCGACCCCGGCGGGGCTCAGCACCAGCAGCGGCTCGCCCAGGGCGACCCGCTCGCCCTCGCCGCGCTCCGGCGGCAGCAGCCGCCAGCCGGCGGCCTCGGTGATCACCAAGGGGGTGATCAGGGCGCTGGCCCCCCGGGCCAGGGCATCGGCATCGAAGCGGCACAGCGGATCGCCGGCGCGCACCCGGTCGCCCACGCCGACCAGGGGCTCGATGCCCTGCCCCTGGAGCTCCACGGTATCCAGGCCCAGGTGGAGCAGCAGCTCCACCCCGGCGGCGGTTCTCAGGGTCAGGGCGTGGTGGGTACGGGCGCACTGCACCACCTCGCCGTCGCAGGGGGCATGCAGGCACTCGCCCAGGGGATCGAGGGCGATGCCCTCGCCCAGGGCCAGGCCGGCGAAGACCGGGTCGGGCACCGCGGCGAGGGGCACCACCACCCCGGCCACGGGGGCCAGCAGGGTCAGGGATTGACTGGCATCGGACATGGGAGGACTCCCAGAGTTGTTGTTAGGCGTTACAGGGTGCAGGTGACCTTGTTGAGGTGTCGGGGCCGGTCCGGGTCGCTGCCCCGGGCCGCCGCCAGGCCGGCCACCATGACGTAGAAGCTCTGGATCACCGACAGCGGCTGCAGGGCCTCGTGGCCGGCATCCACCAGGGTCAATTGGCGCGTCGCCACGCCCTCGTCGGCGGCCAGCAGGACCCGGGCACCGACGCCCTCGAGCCATTCGGCCAGCTCCAGCAGCCCGGCCTGTTCCGGCCCCGGCGGGGCGAACACCAGCACCGGGTAGTCGGGGCCGATCAGCGCCATGGGGCCGTGACGCACCTCGGCGCCGCTGAAGGGCTCGGCCTGGATGGCGCAGGTCTCCTTGAACTTGAGCGCCGCCTCCTGGGCCACGGCGAGGCCGGCGCCGCGGCCGATCACCATCAGCTTGTCGGCGCCCGCCAGGGCCTCGATGGCGGGTGACCAGTCCATCGCCAGGGCGCGGGTCAGGCGCTCGGGCAGGCCATCCAGGGCGCCGAGCAGGCCACGATCCTCCTGCCAGTGGCCGATCAGCTGGGCCATGGCGGAGAGGGTGGCCAGGTAGCTCTTGGTGGCGGCCACGCTCTTCTCTTCCCCCGCATAGAGGGGAATCTCGGTATCGCTGGCCGCGCCCAGGGGCGACTGGGGGGTATTGACCAGGGCCAGGGTGCGGGCGCCGGCGGCGGCCAGCGCCTGCTGGGTGGCCACCAGGTCGGGGCTCTGCCCCGACTGGGAGACCGCCAGGGCCAGCTGGCCGGTCAGGCGCCAGGGGGCCTGGGCCAGGGTGGTCAGGGAGGGCGGCAGCGAGGCCACCGGGATGCCGCGGCGCTTCATGCACTGGTAGGCGAAGTAGCCGGCGGCGTGATCGGAACTGCCCCGCGCCACGGTGACCGCCGCGGCGGGCTCCGCGGTGCGCAGGCGCTCGCCCAGCTCGGCGAGCAGGGCCTGGTTGCGTTGCAGCTGGCCGCGGAGGCGCTCCGGGGCGTTACGGGCTTCTTCGAGCATCAGGGACATGCGGGGGCTCCTTGGACGTTGCCACAGACATCACGGCCCTCGACGAAGACCGCCTGGAGTTGGAGTTGGGGATCGAGGACGACCAGATCGGCCAGGGCGCCCTCCGCCAGGCGACCGATCTCGCCGAGGCCGAGGAAGTCGGCGGGGAAGCGCGACAGGCGATCCGAGGCCTCGGCCAGGGAGAGCCCCAGGCCGACGAAGTTGCGCAGCGCCTGATCCATGGTCAGGGTGCTGCCGGCCAGGGTGCCGTCGGCCAGGCGCACGCCGCCCAGGCACTTGGTCACGGTCTGCTCGCCCAGGTGGTAGTCGCCATCGGGCATGCCGGCGGCGGCGGTGGAGTCGGTGACCGCGTAGAGGTGGGGGATGCAGCGCAGGGCGGTACGGATGGCGCCGGGATGCACATGCAGCAGGTCGGGGATCAGTTCGGCATAGTCGGCATGGGCCAGGGCCGCCCCCACCATGCCCGGCTTGCGGTGGTGCAGGCCGGTCATGGCATTGAACAGGTGAGTAAAGCCGCAGGCGCCGTGGGCCAGGGCCTCGACCCCCTCCTCGTAGCTGCCCAGGGTATGGCCCAGCTGGACCCGCACGCCGCGCTCGCTGAGATGGCGAATCAGCGCGTGGTGGCCGGAGAGCTCCGGGGCCAGGGTCACCAGGCGAATCGGCGCCAGGGCGCCGAGCGCGTCCACCTCCTCGATCAGGCCGTTGCGGGCATAGGCCGGCTGGGCGCCGAGCTTGCCGGGGTTGATATAGGGCCCCTCCAGGTGCACCCCCAGCACCCCCGCAGCCCGGGGATCGGGATCGGCCATATAGGCGGCGATCTCGACCAGCACCCGGCGAATCTCGGCGTCCGGGGCGGTCATGGTGGTGGCCAGCAAGCGGGTGGTGCCGAAGCGCGCATGGGTGCGTGCCAGGGTGGCCAGCGCCTCGCCCCCCTCCATGGTGTCGGCGCCACCGCCACCATGCACATGCAGGTCGATAAAGCCGGGCAAGAGCCGCGGATGGTCGTTGGTGTCGGGGTCCACGGGCTCGCCGCAGATGCGGGTGATGCGCCCCGCGTCCCAGTGGAGCTCGCCCAGACGCCAGCCCTCGGGGGTGAGGATATTGCCGAATTGCATGGGGTCTCCTAGCGGGTCAGCTCGACCATGAAGTCGTAGTAGTCGGTGCGGCAGTAAGTGACGGTCAGTTCCGCCGCGGTGCCGTCGGCGAGATAACCGAGCCGCGTCACCTTGAGCAATGCCTGGCCCTCGGGCACTTCAGCGAGCGAGGCCAATTCGACATCGGCGTTGATGGCGGTGACGTGCTGCAGGGCTCGGGCCACCGGCTTGCCCGCCGCCTCCAGCACCGCATAGAGGGAGGTCTCCACCGCCATCGGGTCCGGCAGCACCGCCGCCGGCAGACAGCTCTCCTCCACCGCCATGACCACGTCGTCGGCCAGGCGTAGCCGCTTGAGCCGGGCCACCCGGGCGTCGGCGCCCAGCCCCAGGCGCATGCTCTCCTCGGCGCCGGGCGCCGAGAGACGGCGCGAGAGCCAGTGGGAGCCGGGGGTGAAACCGCGCTGGGTGAGCATCTCGGTGAAGCTCACCAGCCGGGTCAGGGACTGGTTGAGCCGCGGGGCGATGAAGGTGCCGGAGCCGTGACTGCGGCGGATCAACCCCAGCTCCGCCAGGCGATCCAGCGCCTTGCGCGCGGTGATCCGCGAGACCGCCAGCGACTCGGCCAGGTTGCGTTCCGAGGGCAGCGCCTCGCCGGCCTCCCAGGCACCGGTCTCGATGGCCTGCTCCAGCTGGCTAGCCAGCTGTTGATAGAGTGGCGTTGCCCCGCGGGGGTCGAGACGCAACTGCTGGAAACGGGCATCCATGGCTCTCTCCTGGCTTTACCAATGTAATACCACTATAGCTCCACATAGATACCAGTTAAATACCACATGACTACGACCATGGTCGCACACCACCGGATCGCTGCCCGCTCGATCGGTCGACCGACTGCCATGGCCATGGGATGACACTCCGGCGGGCACCACCGCTCGGTGCCCGGATATCCTGGCCGCGGCTGCGCAACTGGCTGATTCGCCGTGGCGGCGGCAGCCAGCGTTTGGCGCCGCGGATGGGAATCCGTATAGTGGCTCCCTTACTCCCGCCACCCGATCGTGATCCATGCTGCAGAACAACTCGGTGCTTGCTCAGCTCAAGCAACAGATCCGTGACAACACGCACCGCGTCGAGGGCCTGATCAAGGCCACCGACAGAGGTTTCGGCTTCCTCGAGACCGACGACGGTGACTCCTACTTCGTGCCGCCCCCTGCCATGAAGCAGGTGCTGCATGGCGACCGCGTGCAGGCCGTGCTCCACGAGGAGGGCGACAAGAAGTCCGTGGCGCCAGACACCCTGCTCGAGCCGGGCCTTTCGCGCTTCATCGCCCGAGTGCAGAAGCGCGAGGGCCGCCTGGCGGTGGTGCCCGACCACCCCTCGATCAACAACGCCCTCAAGGCACGTATCAAGAACAGCCTCGACGAGACGAGCATCGGTGACGGTGACTGGGTGGTGGCCAGGCTCGTGCGCCATCCGCTCAAGCCCGACGACCGCGCCTTCTTCACCCAGATCGACGAGTTGGTGGCCAAGGCCGACGATCCCGCCGTGCCATGGCGTGTGACCCTGGCCCGCCACGCCCTGGAGCAGGAGTGCCCGGACGCCGGTGACGACTGGCCGCTCCGCGACGAGGGCCTCGTGCGTGAGGACCTGACCGCTGCGCCCTTCTTCACCATCGACGGCGAGAAGACCCGCGACATGGACGATGCCCTGCGCATCGAGACCGGCGAGAACGGCGGCTGGCGCCTGACGGTGGCCATCGCCGACCCCACCGCCTATGTCGAGGAGGGGCATGCCGCCGACCTCGAGGCGCGCACCCGGGCCTTCACCGTCTACCTCCCGGGCCAGAACGTCACCATGCTGCCCGAACACCTGGCCGACGACCTCTGCTCCCTGTGGGAGGGCCAGGAGCGCCCGGTGCTCGCCTGCACCCTGGAGATCGGTGCCGACGGCAGCCTCGGCGACTACCGTTTCTTCGCCGCCACGGCCCGCTCCCAGGCCAAGCTGGCCTATGACCGGGTCTCGGACTGGCTCGAGGGCCAGGGCGAATGGGCACCGGCCGGCGAGATCGGCGAGCAGCTCACGGCCCTGGCGGCGATGACCGAGGCCCGCGCCGCCTGGCGCGCCGAGCATGCCCTGGTGTTCAAGGATCGCCCCGACTACGTCTTCGACCTCGACGAGGCCGGCAACGTGCTGGACATCCGCACCGAGGAACGGCGCATCGCCAACCGCATGATCGAGGAGTCGATGATCGCGGCCAATGCCTGCTGCGCGCACCTGCTGGCCGAGCACGTGGGACACGGCATCTTCAATGTCCACCGCGCCTTCGAGCCGGAGAAGGCCGAGGCGGCCCACGAGTTCCTCGCCGCCCAGCAGATCCAGGTGGAGCCCGAGGCGCTCACCGAGCTGCCCCGCTACAAGGAACTCAAGCGCGTGCTCGAGGGCCGCGAGGATGCCTGGCTCGACGCTCGCCTGCGCCGTTTCCAGGGTTTCACCAGCATGTCCGCCCTGCCCGGCCCCCACTTCGGCCTGGGCCTGGCCGCCTACGCCACCTGGACCTCGCCGATCCGCAAGTACGGCGACATGGTCAACCATCGTTTGATCAAGCGGGTGCTCAAGGGCGAGCAGGCACCGGCCGAGGCCAGCCAGCAGCTCACCGAGCAGCTCACCGAGCGCCGCCGGCTCAACCGCATGGCCGAGCGCGACGTCAAGGACTGGCTCTATGTGCGTTACCTGGCGCCGGCCGCCGAAGCCCAGGAGACCTTCGATGCCGAGATCATCGCCATCAACCGCGGCGGCATGCGCGTGCGCCTGACGGCGAACGGGGCCACCGCCTTCGTCCCGGCGCCGCTGATGCACAGCGACCGCGACAAGGTGGTGATCGACGACAAGGAGGGGCGCATCCAGATCGAGGGTGAGGAGCGTTTCAAGCTCGGCGACCATATCCGTGTGGCGTTGACCGAGGCCCGCGAGGAAACCCGCTCGCTGGTGGGCCGCCCCGCGCTCTGAGCCGCTCCGGCGTCACCGAGAAAACCGGCCCCGGCCGCCCAGGCGACCGGGGCTTTCTTTGGTCTCGATCCACCTCCATCTCGCCACGCCGCCGCCGTTATGGCATCTTGGTACCAGAAAACTCATCAGCTGGTGGTGACGGCACTCAGCCCAGGCCACCGGTCATCCGAATATCGGGAAGCTTCGCCATGGCCGCACGCTGGGGGCTGAGAGGCAAGTCGGCTGCGACCTTGCTGTTGGCCTGCCTACTCTCACTGATCCCCGCCGCTTTGATCGGCTGGCAGGCGGTCGACGACATTCGCCGCCACTTCGCCAATGCCTATGCCGAGAACTACACCCTGCTGCACATGCAGAAGATCCTGGCGCCGGTATCGCGGGAGCTCGCCCTGTCCCAGCGCCTCGCCGATTCCGTCGTGACTCGCCAGTGGCTCGAGGATGAAACGGATCCGGCCAAGCGGGCACGCTTCTTCGAGGAAGCCGAAGGCTTTCGCCGCGACTTCGCCGACCGCTCCTACTTCATCATCGCCGATGCCAGTGGCGCGTACTATTTCAACGACGACGAACGCAGCGACCCACGGACACCCCGCTATCGTGTCGACGCCGACGACCCGGACGACGCCTGGTATTTCCGAACCACCCGCGGCGAGGAACCTTACAACCTCAACGTCAATGTCGACCACAAGCTCGGCGTCACCAAGGTCTGGTTCAATGTCGTCGTGAACAACGGCAGGAGCCCCCTGGGCCTCGCCGGCACGGGGCTCGATCTCAGCGCCTTTCTCGATGACTTCATCCGTGACGAGGCCCCGGGGCTGACGCCGATGATCACCGATCGCCACGGTGCCCTTCAGGCCCACCCCTCGCTGGAACGCATCGCCTTCAGTTCCGGTGCCGGCGACGCCGACATCGACGAGCGGCAGACCGTGCTCTCCCTGCTGGGCAGCGATGCACAACGGCAACGCTTGACCGACGCCATGCAGGCCTCACGCCAGTCGCCCGAGCGTGTGCAGACGCTATGGGCGACCCTCGAGGGACGCGAACGCCTGCTCTCGGTCGGCTATATCCCCGAGATCGACTGGCACCTGATCACCGCCCTCGACCTCGGTGTCGCCCCGATCCTCGAGCAACGCTGGCTGTGGCCACTGTTCATCGCCCTGACACTGGTGCTGGGCATCCTTCTGCTGGCCTTCGCCTATGCCACCGACAGACTGATCCTCGCCCCGTTGAATCGCCTGAAGCTCTCGGCCCAGGCGATTGCCGACGGCCGCTACGACTCACGGCTCCCGACCTCGCGCAACGACGAGATCGGCGAGCTGTCCCTGGCCTTCTCGCGCATGGCGGGCCAGGTCCAGCGCCATACCCAGGAGCTGGAAAGCAAGGTCCGCGAACGGACCCAGGCCCTGGAACAGGCGAATGCCGAGATGGCGGCGGCCCACAAGCAGATCGACGACTCGTTGCAGTACGCCAGCATCATCCAGCGCGCCATCCTGCCCGACAGACAACTCGCACTGCACCTCGAGCACCGCTATGGCGTGCTGTGGAAGCCCCGTGACACCGTGGGTGGCGACTTCTATGTCTTCCGCGCCCACGGCGGCGGCTATCTGCTGGGCGTGGTCGACTGCGCCGGCCACGGCGTGCCGGGATCGCTGATGACCATGCTGGCCCGTGCGATCCTCGATCATGCCGTCCTGCAGGCCGGTGCCGAGGATCCCGCCGCCATTCTCGACGAGACCGACCGCCAGTGCCGTGACATGCTGCGCCCCGACCAGTTGCCCGCGTCGATCGCCACCAACATGGACATCGGCCTGGTGTGGGTGGACCTCGAGGCTCGACAGTTGACCTTCGCCGGGGCCAAGATCGGTCTCTATGCCACCGATGGGACCACCCTGGAGCGATTGCCGGGGCACAAGCGCGCGCTCGGCCACACACGCCATGTCAGCTACCGCAACCAGGTCGCGCCATTACACCTGGGATGGACCTACGCCCTGTGTACCGACGGTTTTCTCGACCAGGCGGGCGGTGAGGCCGGGTTCGGTTTCGGCAATGGCCGCTTCGAGGAGAAGCTGAAAGCCAACGCTCCGCTTCCACTGGGCGAGCTGATGGCCGCCCTGGAGGCCGAGCTGCTCGCCTACCAGGGCGACCTGCCGCAGCGCGACGACATCACCGTTCTGGGCTTTCGCTTCACCGAGGAGAGTGGTTCACCGGAGCGTGGCGGGCACCGGGCACCGCCGACCGCCCCCCCTGCCTCGCCAGGCAAACCGCAATAGAGGAGGTGCCATGGACCTGTTAAGCATGCGGGAAAGCTATCTCAGCCAACGCATCATGCTGTGCTTCAACGGCCCCATTTCGCGCAGCCTGATCGAGGAGATCGGCAACGCCCTGCGCAATTACCTGAACTCCCAGCAAGCGACGCCTTCCGCCGCCATGGATGTCTTCGCCGCCTACATCGAGATGACCCAGAACATCCGCCACTACGCGCGCGTCAAGGGGTACGACGAGGAGAGCGCATCGGCCACCGTCGCGGTAGCCAGGGACGAACACGGGCACTACACGGTATCGGCCGGCAATCTCGTCGAGCGGGAAGACGGCGAGAGGCTGGTCGCCACCGTCGAGGCGCTGGCCGCCCTCGACAAGCAGGAGCTGAAGCAGGCCTACAAGCGGCAACTGCGCCAGCCCCGCGGTGAGGGTGCCCACTCCGGCGCCGGTCTGGGACTGCTCGATATCGCCCGCAAGTCCAGCCAACCCATGCGGGCCTCGCTCAAGGCGTTGCCCGATGGGCGCGGATTCCTTAGCCTGACAGCCATTATCTGACCCTGCCGAGTAAGTACCATGACCAACGACTTGAACATCCCCGGCAGCCAGTCCACCCCTGCCATTCGCAGCGATTGGCAGGTCGGACTCCTCTCCATGCAGGGCGACTCCTATCCCGAAAATTCCTATGAGCTCTTCGACCAGGTCATCGGCTGGGTCGAACGCTTTCTCGAGCGCGAGTCGCGTCCGCTCGCACTGGAGCTGGCACTGGTCTATCTGAATACCAGCTCGGTCAAGGCGATGATGGACATCTTCGATCGCCTCGAGGAGGCCCATCTCGACGGTCGCGATATCCGGGTGACCTGGCACTACGATTCACGCAACGAGCGAATCGCCGAGCTGGCCGACGAGTTTCGCGAAGACTGCACCTTCCCCTTCGCGATCACGCCGACGCGGGCAGAGTCATGACTCACGACGACTCGGAGCTGCTGTCGTGGATCGAGTCGCTGCTCGCCGACCCGGTCCATGCCGGCCATCCCTTGCATGACGCCCTGAGCCGCCTCTATCACCATCACACCGAGGAAAAGGCCCGCCTCGAGCGCATGATCAGCATCTCCGACAGTTACCAGCGCTATGCCAAGGAGGACCAGTTATCCGCCCGGCAGCGCTATGACAGGATCCGCAGGCATCAGGAGAAACTGGCACGCATCTCGGACGGCTATCAGCAGCTGATGCGCGAGCAGAACCTCTCCCTCAAGCAGGACTCGACCCACGATCCCCTGACCGGCCTGCCCAACCGGCGCATGATCGGCGAACGGCTGGAACGGGTGGCGACGGATGCCGATCGGCATGACCAGGGGTATACCCTGGCGATGCTCGATATCGATCACTTCAAGCGAATCAACGACCGACATGGCCACGAGATCGGCGACCAGGTACTGGTGGCCATCGCCCATGTCATCCAGCAGGAGCTGCGCGACTACGACCTCTGCGCCCGCTGGGGCGGCGAGGAATTCCTGCTGTTGCTGGCCAATACCCGGCTCGCGGAAGGCCGCGCCATCGTCGATCGACTTCGCCGCCGCCTGTCCAGGGTTCCCATCGTGGTCGGCGACATGACCCTGTCGGTCACCGCCAGCGCGGGGCTCAGCGAGCACCGCGCCGGCGAGGATCCTCTCCAGCAGACCCTCCAGCGTGCCGATCAGGCCCTGCTGCAGGCCAAGCGTGGCGGTCGCGATCGCAGCTGCATCAGCCGGGGATGAGCGCGGGCCGGCACCGAAGGTTCGCACCGTCAACGCCCGCCCTCACTCCCCCGCATCGCGCGCGCCAGCATGTCGGTGAACGGCTTGACGAGATAGCTGGCGAAGGTGCGCTCCCCGGTGCGAATCATGACCTCGGCCGGCATGCCGGCGAGCAGCCGCTGGCCCTCCGGCACCGCCGCCCCGTTCGCCTCGTCGACGCGGATGCGGGCCTGGTAATAGCTCGTGCCGTTCGCCTCGTCCTCGAAGCTGTCGGCCGAGACGTGTATCACTTCGCCCTCGACGGTATCGGTGCGTTGCCGGTCGAAGGCCGTGAAACGGACCTCCGCCGGCAGGCCCGGGTAGACGTTGTTGATGTCATGGTCGGCGATACGCGCTTCGACCACGAAGCCCCCGTCGCCGGGAACGAGCTCCATGACCGGCTCCCCCGGACCGATCACCGCACCACGGGTCCGGGTCTGCAGCCCGACCACGGTGCCCGCTACCGGCGCCGTCACGCGGGTGCGCCGGACCTCATCGTCCAGGGCCGTGATGCGTTGCTCGGCATCGGCGATGCCGGCCTGGGCCTGGCGCAACTGCTCGCCGACGTCCTGGTGGAACTCCTGCAGCCGTGTCTGCTTCTGCAATGCATTCTCACCGATCCGCGACTCGACCTCCGCGATCCGGGCCGATTGGCCGGCGATCTCGCCGCGAGACTCCAGGATCTCCCGCTCCAGTTCCCGCAGGCGCTGTCCATCGCCCATGCCCTTCTCGACCAGCGAGCGGTGATCCTCGGCCTCCTCGCGCAACGACGCGAGCCGTTGGCGGTTGATCTCCACCAGGGCTTCCAGCCCATCGCGCTGTTCGCCCAGCTGTCGCGCCTGCTGATCGAAGGCATCGAGCGTGCCCTGCAAGGCCTGGCGCCGTGCGACGAACAGCCCCCGCTGCACGGCAAGGAAATCGGCGACGCGTCCGGAATCGCTGTCGTGCAGCTCGTCGGGAAATACCAGCCGCTCCCGGCCGGCCAGCTCGGCCAGCAATCGGACCTCGCCGGCACGCTCGCTCAGGTACCGTGACCGGGTGATCTCCAGTTGAGCGCGCGCCCGGGTGTCGTCGAGCACCAGCAGCACATCGCCGGCCTCGACCTGGTCACCATCCTCGACATGGATGGCGCTGACGATGCCGCCCTCGTAGTGCTGAATCGTCTTCTTGAACGAGGCCACCGATACCTTGCCCGGCGCCACCACCACCACCGCCAGGCCGGCCGCCAGCGACCAGCCGCCGAAGCCACCGAAACAGAGCAGCACCAGGGCGATCCCGAGCCGACGGCACGCCCGGTCACTCACCGGCAGGTGCCCCCCGGCCTCGCCACTGGCCTGTCGTGGCCGACCGACCATCAGGACTCCACCTCGGCCCGGTCCCGAGCCGGCCTGGCATCCGGCCCGAGCGACGCGGCCGTCCTGAGCCCCGGCTGGGGGGAAGCTCCCGGCTGGGTCAGCCTGGCCAGCACCCGGTCGCGCGGCCCGAACAGGCTGACCCGCCCCTCCTTGAGCACCAGCAGCTTGTCGACCCGACGCAGCACCCCGGTGCGGTGGCTGATCACCAGCAGCGTCACCCCGTCCTGCCTGAGGCGGGCCAGCGTCTCGCCCAGGGCCCGTTCCCCGCTGTCGTCGAGGTTCGAGTTCGGCTCGTCGAGCACCACGACCACCGGATCGCCGTAGAGGGCCCGCGCCAGGCCGATACGCTGTCGCTGCCCCCCGGAGAGCCCCTGCCCGCGGGGGCCGAGCCGGGTATCGTAGCCCTCGGGCAGCCGCAGGATCATGTCATGCACGCCGGCCCGGTGTGCCGCCTCGACCACTCGGTCGGCGTCGACGCTGCCGAAACGGGCGATATTGTCGGCGATGCTGCCATCGAACAGCTCGATATCCTGTGGCAGATACCCGAGCTGGGGCCCCAGCTCATCGCGACTCCAGCGGGCCACGTCCGCGCCGTCGAGTCGCACCGTGCCCACCTGGGCCGGCCAGATCCCCAGCACGACCCTGGCCAGAGTCGACTTGCCCGACGCACTGGGCCCGACGATGCCCACTTGCTCGCCGCGCTCGATCCTGACGCTGATGCCCCGCAGCACCGGAAACGACGCCCCCGGCGGTCCGGCCGACACCTCCTCGATGTCGATGGTCCCCGAGGGGGCGGGCAGCGCCATCCGTCGCGGCTCGGCCGGGACCTCGGCGAACAGGCGGTCGAGGCGCCGGTAGGCGTCACGCGCCCCGACGAAGCCCTTCCAGCTGCCGATCATCTGGTCGATCGGGGCCAGGGCCCGCCCCAGGAGAATCGAGCCGGCGATCATCATGCCCGGCGTCATGCGGCCCTCCAGCACCAGCAGCGCCCCCAGCCCCAGGATCAGCGACTGGCTGAGCAGCCGCAGGGTCCTGGCCAGGTTGGACAGTACCCCGGCACGGTCGCTCGCCCGCGACTGCTTGAGCAGACTGGCATGGTGCCTGTCCGCCCAGCGCTGCATGATACCCGGCAACATGCCCATGGCATGCAGCACCTCGGCGTTGCGCAGGTTGCCATCCGCGAGTTCGCGTGCCCGGACCTGCTCGCCGCCGGACTCGGCCATCAGTCGGCGGGTGGCCCTCTCGTTGGCGACCGCCAGGGCCACCAGCATGACACCGGCCAGGCTGGCGAAGACACCGAACCAGACGTGGAACAGGAACAGCACGGCGAGGTAGACCGGCACCCAGGCGGCGTCGAAGAACGCGAAAGGCCCGCTGCCGGAGAGGAACTGACGCAGGGTGGCAAGATCGTCGAGGGGTTGCGCCGTCTGTCGCCCGGAGGTGCGAAGGCTGCGGTGAAAGATGGCGCGATAGAGGGGCCGTGCGAGCCTTGCATCGAGACGGTTGCCGATGCGTACCATGATGCGGGAACGCACCATTTCCAGCCCGCCCAGTACCGCGAACAGCAGCAGTACGACCAGCGTCAGCATGAGCAGGGTGTCGCCGCTTCGCGTGGGAATGACCCGGTCATAGACCTGCAGCATGTAGAGGGCCGGGCTCAGCATCAGCAGGTTGACGAAGAGACTGAATCCGGCCACGGCGACCAGCGAGGAGTGGCACGCCTCCAGGGCATTCGGCAGCTCGGATGGTTCGTTGTCTGACGCCATGGCACACCATCGGATCGGGGTCGGCAAGGGCGCCAGGGTACCAGCCGGGATGATACTTGATGATTACTTTTATCATACTTTTGTAACACCCTTGTTTAGTACTTCCCCGGATAAAACAGGAAGCGAACCAATGCCTGGCCGATAAAGAATCGAGCAATCAAGGCAGTGTGATTTGCCGAACCGTTCGCCCGGCACATGGCGTCCGGTAACACGTCCCGTGGCGATCGCCACGAACGCCTCGGTGCCCGGTTGTCCTGCACACATTGCAGCCAGTAGCATCCTGCCTCGCGCCCCGATTGGCAGCGAAAATGGCATCGCTCCCGATGACGATGTCCCGCTGCCGAGACCGCTGATTTCCTGGAGGATTGCATGAGCGAGCAGAACGACATCATTCGCGTTGGCACGGGCATCACCGCTGCCGAATTCGAGGCGATGATCGATGATGCGCCTGCCGGCGCCACCCTGGAGCTCGAAGCCGGGCATTACCGGCTGGACGACGCCATCACCATCACGCGCTCCGACATCTCGTTGATCGGTGCGGGCTCCGGGCAGACCACGCTCACCTTCAGTGACGCGGCACTCGCGCGCAACGATGCCCACGCGATCCGGGTCGACGGCAGCGAACGGGAGCACATCGGGCAGCTGTCGCAGGACCATTCCGAGGGTACTCGCCAGCTGGCCCTCGACGGAGATCACGGCCTGGCGCCCGGCGATACCGTCCGGGTCTGGCAGGACAACGACGAGGCCCTCTTCGACGAGATCGGCGACACCTCGTGGCGCAAGGAGCAGTACGCCGAGCTGCGCACCAGCATGGCCAGGGTGGAGGCCGTGGACGGCGATGCGGTCACCCTCGACCGCGGCCTGCACTTCGATTTCGAGGGCGGAAAGACGCAGGTCGAGCGTCTCGCTGCGGCCGATGGCGTCACCCTGGCGGGCTTCAGTCTCGACTTCGAGCTGGGCACGCCCGACAGCGGTGCCTTCGAGAATACTCGTGGCGAGCTGACGGGATACCAGGCCGTGGTGCTCGACGGCACGGTAGATGCCCGGCTCGCCGATATCCAGGTCCTTGACGGCCCCTCCAAGGCCTTCCATTTCGCCAGATCGCTCGATATCGAGGCCAACGACCTGCAGGCGCATGGTGCCTTCAACAAGGGCAGCGGCGGTAACGGCTATGCCTTTGAGCTGCGGGAGAGCTACGACGGCACCTTCGCCGGGCTCGAGGACAGCGGCATGCGCCATGGCCTGCTGTTCGATTCCTGGCGCTCGTCGGTGGGCAACGATATCGAGGTGGCCTTCACCGACCGCGATATCAACTTCCACGGCGGCCTGGATCACGACAACAGCGTGCGGGTCGCGCAATCGATTCGCGACCCGGAGGCCGACGAGCTGTCACCGACGCTGTGGATCAACGAGGGTGGCGAAAGCTTCGGCGCGATCACCGATGCCGAGGCCAATGAGGTGGTCTTCGACTATGTCGTCGGCTCGCGTCGCGGCGACGATATCCAGGGATCGGACGATGGCGTCTTCCTCTACGGTGGCCTGGGAGACGATACCCTGAGTGGCGGGGCCGGCAACGACATCCTCCAGGGCGCCCCCGGTGGTGAATGGTACGGCGGCGACAATCGGCTCGACGGTGGCGGCGGGACCGACACCGCCCGCTATACCCAGGACTACGACCACTACGACATCACCTTCGCCGACGACCACGTCATCATCGAGGGCAAGGGCAGCATCGACACGTTGGTCGACATGCAGTATGCGGTCTTCGCCGACGGCACCACGCTGCACCTCGCCTCGGGCAATGCCTTCGACGGCGAGCCGCTCGCGACGCCCGCCCCCGAGGAGATCCTCGATGGCGATGGCATCCTGCCGAGCCTGATCGACGACGGCACGGACCTTGTCGTCACCGGCAATGTCACCAGCCGCTGGTCGACGGGCCATGTCGCCGAGATCTTCGTCGAGAACGCCTCGGATAGCGACATCCTCGATCCCGAGGTCCGCTTCGAGCTGGCCGACGATATCGACACCCTGTGGAACGGCGACGTCGTCATCGGGGACGACGGCGACTACCGCGTCACCGGCGACGCGCCGCAGGCGCTGGAGCCCGGCGAGGCCTGGCGCTTCGCCTACAAGGCCTACGGTGACGACCCGGCGCTGCCCGACCGGCTGGAGGCCACCGCCGGCGATAGCGATCTCCGGGTGCAGCTGCTGGGCCTCGGCGACACCGTGATCGACGACGTACCGGCCTAGGCTTCCATCGGCCCCGGTGACAACCGGCCCCCCAGGCAGCAGAAAGGGCACCCGAAGGTGCCCTTGCATCGTGCCGGCGAAGACGAGCGGCTTACCAGCCGGTCACTTCCTTCAGCGCATCGCCGATCTCGGCCAGGGAACGCACGGTGCGCACGCCGGCGTCCTCCAGGGCGGCGAACTTCTCGTCCGCGGTGCCCTTGCCACCGGAGATGATCGCCCCGGCGTGACCCATGCGCTTGCCCGGAGGCGCGGTGACGCCGGCGATGTAGGAGACCACCGGCTTGGAGACGTTGGCCTTGATGTAGGCGGCCGCCTCTTCCTCGGCGGTGCCGCCGATCTCGCCGATCATCACGATCGCCTCGGTCTGCGGGTCCTGCTCGAACAGTTCGAGGATGTCGATGAAGTTGGAGCCCGGGATCGGGTCGCCGCCGATACCCACGCAGGTGGACTGGCCGAAGCCGTGGTCGGTGGTCTGCTTGACCGCCTCATAGGTCAGGGTCCCGGAACGCGACACGATGCCGACCCGACCCGGCTGGTGGATGTGGCCCGGCATGATGCCGATCTTGCACTCGCCCGGGGTGATCACGCCGGGGCAGTTGGGGCCGATCAGGCGCACGCCCAGCTCGTCGCACTTCACCTTGACGTCGAGCATGTCCAGGGTCGGAATGCCCTCGGTGATGCACACGATCAGCTTGATGCCGGCGTTGGCGGCCTCGAGGATGGAGTCCTTGCAGAACGGCGCCGGCACGTAGATGACGCTGGCCTCGGCACCGGTCTCCTTGACGGCCTCCTTGACGGTGTTGAACACCGGCAGGCCCAGGTGCTCCTGGCCACCCTTGCCCGGGGTCACGCCACCGACCATGCGGGTGCCATAGGCGAGCGCCTGCTCGGAGTGGAAGGTCCCCTGGCCGCCGGTGAAGCCCTGGCAGATGACCTTGGTGTTCTTGTCGATCAGGATACTCATTACTTGCCCTCCGCTGCCTTGACGACCTGCTGAGCCGCATCGGTCAGGCTGGTAGCAGCGATGATGTTCAGTCCGCTGGAGGCCAGCTTCTCGGCCCCCAGCTCGGCGTTGTTGCCTTCCAGACGCACCACGACGGGCACGTTGACGCCGACCTGCTCGACAGCACCGATGATGCCCTCGGCGATCATGTCGCAGCGCACGATACCGCCGAAGATATTGACCAGCACGGCCTTCACGGAATCGTCGGAGAGGATCAGCTTGAAGGCTTCCGCCACGCGCTCCTTGGTCGCACCGCCGCCCACGTCAAGGAAGTTGGCCGGTTGGCCGCCGTTGAGCTTGATGATGTCCATGGTGCCCATGGCCAGGCCGGCACCGTTGACCATGCAGCCGATGTTGCCTTCCAGCGCCACGTAGTTCAGTTCCCAGGCGGCTGCCTCGGCCTCGCGCTCGTCTTCCTGGGACGGGTCGCGCATCGCCTGCAGGTCCGGGTGACGATAGAGGGCGTTGCTGTCCAGATTGATCTTGGCGTCGAGGCAGTGCAGGTTGCCTTCATCGGTGATCACCAGCGGGTTGATCTCGAGCAGCGCCAGATCCTTGTCATGGAACAGCTTGGAGAGGCCCAGGAAGATCTTGGTGAACTGCTTCACCTGGTTGCCGGACAGGCCCAGGGCGAAGGCCAGTTCACGCGCCTGGTACGGCTGGGCGCCGACCAGCGGGTCGATCTCGGCCTTGAGGATCTTCTCGGGAGTCTCCTCGGCGACCTTCTCGATCTCCACGCCGCCCTCGGTGGAGGCCATGAAGACCACGCGACGGGTGGTGCGGTCGACCACGGCGCCCAGATAGAGCTCGCTGGCGATGTCGGTGCAGTTCTCGACCAGGATCTTGGCGACCGGCTGACCGTTCTCGTCGGTCTGGTAGGTCACCAGGTTCTTGCCCAGCCACTGCTCGGCGAAGGCCTTGGCCTCCTCCGGGCTCTTGATCAGCTTGACGCCGCCGGCCTTGCCGCGACCACCGGCGTGGACCTGGGCCTTGACCACCCACATCTCGCCGCCGATCTTCTTGCAGGCTTCCGCCGCTTCCTCGGGAGTGTCCACGGCGAAGCCCTTGGACACCGGCAGACCATAGTCGGCAAACAGCTGTTTGCCCTGATACTCGTGAAGGTTCATCGATTCATGCCATTGGTTGCATGTGACTCGAACGGTAACCACGCCGGCACTCGGGTGGCGCGGCGTTCAGGCTACCACCGACCCCCTCCGATACATGGTCGGAAGGGATGCGCCGCCCGCAGGCGGCGCTTCTTGTCCTACTTGCGCTTCTTGCGATTGGCCATGTGGATGGCATGGCCTTCCACGGCCAGCGCCGCCTCGTGCACCGCCTCCGACATGGTCGGGTGAGCATAGCAGGTCAGCGCCAGGTCCTCGGCGCTGGAGCCGAATTCCAGGGCGATCACGCCCTGGGCAATCATCTCGCCGGCGTGCTGGCCGACGATGTGCATGCCCAGCACGCGGTCGGTCTCGGCGTCGGCGATGATCTTGGCCTGGCCCTCGGTGGCATTATTGGCCATGGCGCGGCCACTGGCGGCGAACGGGAAGGACCCGGTCTTGACCTCGATGCCGGCCGCCTTGGCTTCCTGCTCGGTCATGCCGACCCAGGCCACCTCGGGGAAGGTGTAGATGACGCTGGGGATGGCGTCGTAGTTCATCTCGGCCTTGTGGCCGGCGATGATGTCCGCCACCATGATGCCCTCTTCGGACGCCTTGTGGGCCAGCATCTGACCGCGCACGCAGTCGCCGATGGCGTAGACGTTCGGCACGCTGGTGCGGCACTGGTCGTCGACGAAGATGAAGCCGCGCTCGTCGAGCTTGACGCCCACGCCGTCTCCCACCACGCCCTGGGTATAGGGGCGGCGGCCGACGCAGACGATCAGCTTGTCGAAGGTCGCTTCCTGCTCGCCCTTGGCGTCGGTGTACTTGACGACGACTTCCTTGCCCTTGACCTCGGAGCCGGTGACCCGGGTGCCCAGACGAATGTCCAGGCCCTGCTTCTTGAGCAGCTTCTGGGTCTCCTTGGCGATGGCGGTATCGACCATCGGCAGGAAGGTGTCCATGGCTTCCAGCATGGTGACCTCGGCGCCCAGGCGGCTCCAGACGCTGCCCAGCTCCAGGCCGATGATGCCGGCGCCGATCACGCCCAGCCGCTCGGGCACCTCGTCGAACTCCAGCGCACCGGTGGAGTCGACGACCATACCCTCGACCAGCGGGGTCGGCGGGATCTCCACCGGCACCGAACCGGCGGCGATGACGATGTTGTCGGCCTCATAGGTGGTGGCCTTGCCATCCAGGCCGGTGACCTCGACCTGCTTCGAGGAGGTCACCTTGCCGGTGCCATCGATGGCGGTGACACCATTGGCCTTGAACAGACCGGAGATGCCGCCGGTCAGGTTCTTCACGATCTTTTCCTTGCGGGCCATCATCTTCTTGACGTCCATGCTGACGTCACCGGCCTGGATCCCGATGTCATCGAAGTCATGCTTGGCCTCGACGAACTTGTGGGAGGCCTCGAGCAGCGCCTTGGACGGGATGCAGCCCACATTCAGGCAGGTACCGCCGTGGACGACCTTGCCTTCCTTGTTCAGCCACTTCTCGACACAGGCGGTCTTCAGCCCCAGCTGGGCGGCGCGGATGGCGGCCACGTAGCCCCCGGGGCCCGCACCGATGACGATCACATCAAATTTATCGGCCATGTAGTTTTCCTGTTGATCGGTTCGCGTTTGAGTCCGTTGAGTCGGGCGCTGCCTAGATGTCCAGCAGCAGGCGTGCCGGATCCTCGAGCAGTTCCTTGAGGGTCACCAGGAACCGCACCGCGTCCTTGCCGTCGATCATGCGGTGATCGTAGGACAACGCCAGATACATCATCGGGCGGACCTCGACCTTGCCGTTGATCGCCATGGGACGCTCCTGGATCTTGTGCATGCCCAGGATCGCCGTCTGCGGTGGGTTGAGGATCGGCGTAGAGAGCAGCGAGCCGAAGATACCGCCGTTGGTGATGGTGAAGGTGCCGCCCTGCATCTCGTCGATGCCGAGCTTGCCGTCTCGGGCGCGCTTGCCGAAGTCGACGATGCCCTTCTCGACATCGGCGATCTTCATGCTGTCGGTGTCACGCAACACCGGGACCACCAGGCCACGGTCGGTGGAGACGGCCACGCCGATGTCCTGATAGCCGTGGTAGACGATGTCGGTGCCGTCGATGGAAGCGTTGACGTCGGGGAAACGCTTGAGCGCCTCGCTGGCCGCCTTGACGAAGAAGCCCATGAAGCCGAGCTTGGTGTCGTGGGCCTTGAGGAAGGTGTCCTTGTACTGGGCCCGCAGGTCCATCACCGCACCCATGTCCACCTCGTTGTAGGTGGTGAGCATGGCGGCGGTCTGCTGGGCCTGGACCAGGCGCTTGGCGATGGTCTGGCGCAGGCGGCTCATCGGCACGCGCTTCTCGGGACGCTCGCCTTCGACCGCCGGGGCGGCGGCAGCCGCCTGCTTCGGTGCGCTGGCCGGCTCGGCAGCCTTCCTGGCGGTGCCGTCCTTGATCGCCTTCTGGACGTCCTCCTTGAGGATGCGGCCGCCCTTGCCGGTGCCCTCGATCCGGCACACGTCGAGCCCGTGCTCGGCCACCATCTTGCGGGCGGCCGGGGCGAGGATCTTGTCCCCCACCTTCTCGTCGCCGGCACCGTCGTCGGCGGAAGCGGCAGGCACCTCGTCGGCCGCCGTGGCGGCGCTGCCGGCACCCTCGGCAAACAGCGCCAGCACCGCCTCGGATTCGACCTGGCTGCCCTCCTCCGCCTTGATCTCGGAGAGCGCGCCGTCGGCCGGCGCCACCACCTCGAGGACGACCTTGTCGGTCTCGATGTCGGCCAGCACCTCGTCGCGCTTGACCGCCTCGCCGACCTGCTTGTGCCAGGTGGCAACGGTACCCTCCTGGATCGATTCGGGGAAGGTCGGAGCCTTCACCTCGTGGGACTTGCCGCCTCCGGCCGGCGCCTCGGCCCTGGCGTCGTCCTTCTGCTGCGCCTTCTGGTCGGCCTTGGCAGCGGGCTTCTTCTCGCCCTTGTTGCCGGCGCCCTCGACCGCCCCTTCGCCGATGCGCCCCAGCACCTGCTCGGAGGCCACGGTATCGCCTTCCTCGGCCAGCACCTCGGAGAGGGTACCGGCCTCCGGGGCCAGCACCTCGAGCACCACCTTGTCGGTCTCGATCTCGACGATCAATTCGT
Source organism: Halomonas sp. LMYGS-3 (assembly GCF_059509875.1). Taxonomy (NCBI): domain Bacteria; kingdom Pseudomonadati; phylum Pseudomonadota; class Gammaproteobacteria; order Oceanospirillales; family Halomonadaceae; genus Halomonas; species Halomonas sp. LMYGS-3. The sequence goes on from NZ_JCAKFQ010000027.1 coordinate 55,059, forward strand.
CACGCTCGACGCTGTCGCCTGGCTTCTTGTGCCAGGCGGCCACGCTGCCTTCGGCAACGGATTCCGGAAAGGTGGGTGCCTTGATCTCGGTAGCCATGTCGTATCCCTTGTATGTTCTCTCTCGTCCCGGTGGTCGCTTCAGGCGTTGAAGGCGTCTTCCACCAGCTGGCGCTGCTGTTCGGTGTGCACGGACATGTAGCCCGCCGCGGGTGCCGCCGATGCCGGTCGTCCGGCGAACTTCAGTTCCCGCCCCAGGCCATCACGGAGCATGTCGGCCACCGCACGCATGTGGTGCTGGCTCGAGTACCAGGCCCCCTGGTTGAGCGGCTCCTCCTGGCACCACACGACGTCGGTGACGTTGGTGTAGGCCTTGATCGCCTCGAAGAGCTCCTCCTTGGGGAAGGGATAGAGCTGCTCGAGGCGCAGGATGGCGACATCGTCGCGGGCGTTCTCCTCGCGCCAGTTGGCCAGGTCGTAGTAGACCTTGCCGGCACACAGCACGATGCGCTCGACCTGGCCGGCCTCGAGCCGCCCCTGGTCGGGCAGCACCATCTGGAACCGACCGTGGGCCAGCTCCTCGAGGGCCGAGGTCGCCTCCTTGTGACGCAGCAGACTCTTGGGCGACATCACCACCAGGGGCTTGCGCAGCGGGCGGATCACCTGGCGACGCAGCAGGTGGAAGATCTGCGCCGGGGTGGTCGGCACACAGACCTGCATGTTGTGCTCGGCGCACATCTGCAGGAAGCGCTCGAGGCGGGCCGAGGAGTGCTCGGGTCCCTGGCCCTCGTAGCCATGCGGCAGCAGCATAGTCAGGCCACACAGCCGGCCCCACTTGGTCTCGCCGGAGGAGATGAACTGATCCACCACCACCTGGGCACCGTTGAAGAAGTCACCGAACTGCGCCTCCCAGACGATCAGCGCATTGGGCATGGTGGTGGCGTAGCCGTACTCGAACGCCAGCACGGCCTCTTCCGAGAGGAAGGAGTCGTGGATGGTGAAGCGCGGCTGGCCGTCGGCCATGTGCTGCAGCGGCACGTAGGCGCTGCCATCCTTCTGGTTGTGCACCACGGCGTGGCGGTGGGAGAAGGTCCCGCGGCCGACGTCCTGGCCGGTGATGCGCACCGGGTGCCCCTGGTCGAGCAGGGTGGCATAGGCCAGGGTCTCGGCGAAGCCCCAGTTCAGCACCAGGCCACCGGCCTGCATCTTGCGGCGATCCTCGTAGATCTTGGCCACCTGGCGCTGCACGGAGACGCCATCGGGAATCTCGCACATCCTCGCCGCCAACTGCTGCAGACGCTTCATGTCGACGGTGGTGTCGGCGTCGCCGGTCCACTCATGACCCAGGTAGGGCTTCCAGTCGACGAACAGCGCGGTGTTGGGCTCCTGCACCAGGGCGTTGGCCACGTGATTGCCGGCCACCAGGTCGTCGCGGTAGGTCTCGACCATCGCCTTGACCGCCTCCTCGCTGACCACCCCCTGCTTGACCAGACGCTGGGCGTAGAGGGTCCGGGACGACGGGTGCTGCTTGATCTTGCTGTACATCATCGGCTGGGTGCCGGAGGGCTCGTCGGCCTCGTTGTGGCCGCGCCGGCGGTAGCAGACCAGGTCGATGACCACGTCCTTGTGGAACTGCTGGCGGTAGTCCAACGCCACCTGGGTGGCGTGCAGCACCGCATCGGCGTCGTCGCCGTTGACGTGGAAGATCGGCGCCTGGACCATCTTGGCGATGTCGGTGCAGTACTCGGTGGAGCGGGAGTCCAGCGGATTGGAGGTGGTGAACCCGACCTGGTTGTTGATGACGATGTGCACCGTGCCGCCGGTCTTGTAGGCACGGGTCTGGGACATCTGGAAGGTCTCCATGACCACGCCCTGGCCGGCGAAGGCGGCATCGCCGTGCACGTTGATCGGCAGCACCTTGCTGCCATCGTCATCGTCGCGACGGTCCTGGCGGGCACGCACCGAGCCCTCGACCACCGGGGAGACGATCTCCAGGTGGGAGGGGTTGAACGATAGCGCCAGGTGCACCTCGCCACCCGGGGTCATGACGTTGGAGCTGAAGCCCTGGTGATACTTGACGTCACCGGAGCCACGCTCGATGACCTTCTTGCCGTCGAACTCGTCGATCAACTCGGAGGGGTTCTTGCCGAGAATGTTGACCAGCAGGTTGAGGCGCCCGCGGTGGGCCATGCCGATGACCACTTCCTTGGTCCCGTAGCCACCGGCGCGCTGGATCAGCTCGTCCATCATCGGAATGAAGGCCTCGCCGCCCTCCAGTCCGAAGCGCTTGGTCCCCGGGTACTTGGAGGCCAGGTAGCTCTCCAGCCCTTCGGCCGCGGTCAGCCGCTCGAGCACGTGCTTGCGTACGTCATCGCTGAAGCGGGGCGCCGAACGCACCGACTCGAAGCGCTGCTGCAACCAGCGTTTCTCCTCGGTGTCGACGATGTGCATGATCTCGCAGCCGATGGAGCGGCAGTAGGTCTGCTCCAGCGCCTCGACGATCTCCTTGAGCGGCGCCTTGTCCAGGCCCATGAAGAAGGAGCCGGTCTGGAACTCGGTGTCCAGGTCGGCCTTCGAGAGCTGGTGGAAGGAGAGGTCGAGATCGGGGACGGGGGTCGGGCTGCGCAGGCCGAGCGGGTCGATGTCGGCCTTCTGGTGCCCGCGGAAGCGATACGCGTTGATCAGCTGGAGAACTCGAACCTGCTTCTTGTTCTCGCCGCTTTCGGTGGCCGTTGTGGCCTGGGTGGCACGTCGGTTCTTGCCGAGCTGGTAGAATTGGTCGCGGATCGGGGCAAGCGGAACGTCGTGTGAAGCACTGCCTTCAGGACGCGGCAATTGATCGAAATAATTGCGCCATTCGTCAGGGACAGCCTGAGGATCGTCGAGGTACTGCTCGTAGAGCGCTTCCACATAGTGGGCATTTCCGCCACTGACATGGGAGGAGCGCCACATCAACTCCATTATGCCTTGTTGCATCTCTCGGTCACCCTGCACTGATGGGGTGTTGTCGGCGTCGCCAGGATACGGGCATGGCGACATCGGTGGTGCCCTGCCGGTGGGGCGTCTGCATCTCCGGCGACTCCGGCCGGAAGCCGGAAACCCTGAATCTCGATGGTCAAGAGCCGGTGCCCAAGGCACCGGCTCTTCACACTACTGTGCCGTTCTTCGGCTGCGACGAAGGGTCGCAGCCGAAAGCCGGGGCACATGATAACAAGCCGGGCGCCACGATTTAAGTGGCATTGGCCAGCAACATCTCGCGGATCTTGCCGATCGCCCGGGTGGGATTGAGCCCCTTGGGACACACCGCCACGCAGTTCATGATGCCGCGGCAGCGAAACACGCTGAACGGGTCCTCGAGTTCGGTCAGGCGCTCGCGGGTGGCCGTATCGCGGGAGTCGGCCAGGAAGCGGTAGGCCTGGAGCAGGCCGGCCGGCCCGACGAACCTGTCGGGGTTCCACCAGAACGACGGACAGGAGGTCGAGCAGCAGGCACACAGGATGCACTCGTAGAGACCGTCGAGCTTGTCGCGCTCCTCCGGTGACTGCAGGCGCTCGATGGCCGGCGCCGGCTCGTCGTTCTGCAGGTACGGCTGGATGCGCTCGTACTGCTTGTAGAACAGCCCCATGTCGACCACCAGGTCGCGAATGACCGGCAGGCCCGGCAGCGGACGCAGCGCCAGCTTGCCGTGCTTGACCACTTCGGAGAGCGGGGTGATGCAGGCCAGGCCGTTCTTGCCATTCATGTTCATGCCGTCGGAGCCGCAGACCCCTTCGCGGCAGCTGCGGCGGTAGGCCAGGCCATTGTCCTGCTCCTTCATCAGGTGCAGCACGTCGAGCACCATCAGGTCACGGCCCTGGGTGTCGACCTGGAACTCCTGCATATAGGGCGCGGAGTCGGTTTCCGGGTTGTAGCGGTAGATGGATACCTGAAGCGTGGACATCATGACTCCCCTCTCAATAGGTGCGGACTTTCGGCTCGAAGGTATCGACCGTTCTGGGCGCGAAGTTGACATCGCGCTTGCCGACGCGCTTCTCGGTCGGGAAGTAGAGCGAGTGCTTCAGCCAGTTGACGTCGTCGCGATCCGGATAGTCGTAGCGCGAGTGCGCACCCCGGCTCTCCTTGCGGTCCAGCGCCGCGATGGCGGTGGCCTCGGCGACCTCCATCAGGTTGTCCAGCTCCAGGGCCTCGACACGGGCGGTGTTGAAGGCGTTGGACTTGTCGGGCAGGTGCGCCTTGGCGATCCGCTCGCGCAGCTCTGCCAGCTGCCCCACCCCCTTCTGCATGTTCGCCTCCTCGCGGAACACGCCGAAGGAGTTCTGCATGATGCTCTGCAGCTCACGCTTGAGATCGGGCACGGTCTCGCCTTCGCCGGACTCGTTCCAGCGGCTCATGCGCGCCATGGCCGAGTCGATGTCGGACTCGGACGCCTCGAGGTAGTCGATCCCCTCGTTGAGGGCGCCCTCGATGAACATGCCGGCCGCCCTGCCGAACACCACCAGGTCGAGCAGCGAGTTGCCGCCCAGGCGGTTGGCGCCATGCACGGAGACACAGGCCGCCTCACCGCAGGCGAACAGGCCGTTGACGATGCGGTCGTTGCCATCGGCGTCCTGCATGATCGCCTGGCCATGCACGTTGGTCGGGATCCCGCCCATCATGTAGTGACAGGTCGGCACCACCGGGATCGGCTCCTTGGCCGGATCCACATGGGCGAAGGTCTTGGACAGCTCGACGATACCCGGCAGGCGCTTGCCGAGCACCTCTTCACCGAGATGGTCGAGCTTGAGGAAGACGTGGTCGCCGTGCTCGCCGCAGCCGCGGCCCTCCAGGATCTCCATCACCATGGAGCGCGCGACCACGTCGCGGCCGGCGAGGTCCTTGGCATTGGGGGCATAACGCTCCATGAAGCGCTCGCCGTCCTTGTTGACCAGGTAGCCACCCTCGCCGCGGCAGCCCTCGGTCACCAGGGTGCCGGCACCGTAGATGCCGGTCGGGTGGAACTGCCACATCTCCATGTCCTGCATCGGGAAGCCGGCGCGCAGCGCCATGCCGATGCCGTCGCCGGTGTTGATCAGGGCGTTGGTGGTGGAGGCGTAGATGCGGCCGGCACCGCCGGTGGCCAGCACGGTGGCCTTGGACTTGACGTGAACCACCTCGCCGGTCTCGATGTCCATGGCGATACAACCCACCACGTCACCGTTGGCGTTCTTGACCAGATCGACCGCGTACCACTCGTTGAGGAAGGTGGTATGGTTCTTCAGGTTGTTCTGGTAAAGGGTATGCAGCAGGGCATGGCCGGTGCGGTCGGCCGCGGCACAGGTACGGGCCGCCTGGCCGCCCTCGCCGAAATTCTTGGATTGGCCGCCGAAGGGGCGCTGATAGATGCGGCCGTTGTCGAAGCGGGAGAACGGCAGGCCCATGTGTTCGAGCTCGAATACCGCCTTCGGCCCTTCGGAACACATGTACTCGGCCGCGTCCTGGTCGGCGATGTAGTCGCCGCCCTTGACGGTATCGTACATGTGCCAGCGCCAGTCGTCGTTGGGGTCGGCGGAGGCGATGGCGCAGGTGATGCCGCCCTGGGCGGACACGGTGTGCGAACGGGTCGGGAAGACCTTCGACAGCACGGCGGTCTTCTTGCCGGACTTGGCCAGCTCGAGGGCGGCTCGCAGGCCGGAACCGCCGCCACCGATGATGATCGCGTCGAAAGACAGGCTACGCATGTTGGACATGGATCAGGCTCCCCACAGAATCTGAATGCCCCAGACCAGGAACACGAAGATGGCCAGGATGATAAGGGTCTGGATGCCGACGCGCAGGCCGGTCGGCTTGAGATAGTCGGTGGTCACGGTCCACAGCCCGATCCAGGCATGGGCGGCAATGGAGACGAAAGCCAGCAGCGAGAAGATACGCATCCAGGTCTGGGCGAACAGACCGCTCCAGGTGGCGTAATCGAGCCCCGGGTTGAACAGCAGGTAAGCGACGATGAAGAGTGTGTAGAGCGCGAGGATGATCGCCGAGACACGCTGGACCAGCCAGTCGGAGAGGCCGCTGCGCCCGAAGTTCGTGATGTTGGTTACCATACCCAGACTCCCGCCAGAATGATCAGAACGGCACTCACCACCACGGTGATCTGCGCCTTCTTGATGCCGCCCTCGAGGGTCACGCCGATGTCGATATCCATCAGTAGATGCTTGATACCGGCCACGAAGTGGAAGGCCAGCGCCGACAGCAGACCCCAGGCGATCAGCTTGACCAGAAAATTGTTGGCCAGGGCGTCACGAACCGCCTCGAATCCCGCCGGGGACGACAGGGACTTATCGAGCGCCCAGAAGGCGAAGATCAGGCCGATGAAGAGGATGACGCCGGTGATGCGGTGGGCGATCGACGTCAGGGCGGGGAGGGGAAACTGTATCGTGGAGAGATCCAGATTTATGGGTCGTTTGCTATTCACGGCTCTATACACACTCTCTTGGCCCGCTCTACGACAGGTCGGGCATGGCCCGAGCGGGCGGTGGTTTCGGGAAGGCTTCGGCCGTTGCCTCGTGCGGCAAGACCACCTTTTCCTGCCAGTCGCGCGGGATGGATTATAGGGACATGGCTGTCCCATGACAAATGGACACCGGCCCGACTCGACCATGGTGCTAGGCACCCGCGGGGCCTTTCCAGGCGGCTTCGCCCGCCCTGCCGATGCCAACTGCCCGCAATGGTGCAAAGCACCAATTCTTCCACTAAAGCCATACAAGACTGACATAGCGTACAAGGAAAGCCCAGCCATGGGCTAATTGACAATCGCTGGGACGCTTCTATAGTGGGCGAACCTTTTCGCCGGCAACTTCAGCGAACTCACGACATTTCGTTCCACCCTGCACTCGAGAGGAGGCCAGATATGGCTGACAGGAAAGCGACACTGACGGTAGACGGTCTGGAGACGACGATCGAGCTGCCGGTCTACTCGGGCTCCCTGGGGCCTGACGTGATCGATGTCCGCGGCCTGGGCGCGGAAGGCCTCTTCACTTACGACCCCGGCTTCATGGCGACGTCTTCCTGCCAGTCCGCCATCACCTACATCGATGGCGGCAAGGGCGTGCTGCTGCACCGCGGCTATCCGATCGACCAGCTGGCCAAGGAGTCCAACTTCGTCGAGACGTGCTACCTGCTGCTGTTCGGCGAACTGCCCAACGACGCGCAATACGCCGACTTCGAGTCGCGGGTGCGCAACCACACCATGGTCCACGACCAGATCAACAACTTCTTCAAGGGCTTCCGCCGCGACGCCCACCCGATGTCGATCCTGTGCGGCGTGGTCGGCGGCCTGGCGGCCTTCTACCACGACCACATGGACATCACCCAGGAAGAGGACCGCGAGATCAGCGCAATCCGCCTGATCGCCAAGATGCCGACCCTCGCGGCGATGTCCTACAAGTACAATGTCGGCCAGCCGTTCAACTATCCGCGCAACGACCTGAGCTATGCAGAGAACTTCCTCTACATGATGTTCAGCAACCCCTGCGAGGAGTACCGGATCAACCCGGTCTACGCCAAGGCCATGGACCGCATCTTCATGCTCCACGCCGACCACGAGCAGAACGCCTCCACCTCCACGGTGCGCCTGGCCGGCTCGACCGGCGCCAACCCCTTCGCCTGCATCAGCGCCGGTATCGCGGCCCTGTGGGGCCCGGCCCACGGCGGTGCCAACGAGGCGGTGCTGAAGATGCTCGACGAGATCGGCGACGACTCCGAGGAGAACATCCAGCATTTCGTCGACCGCGCCAAGGACAAGGACGACCCGTTCAAGCTGATGGGCTTCGGCCACCGCGTCTACCGTAACTTCGATCCGCGCGCCAAGGTGATGAAGGAGACCTGTGACGAGGTGCTGGCCGAGCTCGGCATGGCCGACGACCCGCAGTTGAAGATCGCCAAGCGCCTGGAGCAGATCGCCCTCGAGGACGAGTACTTCATCGAGCGCAAGCTCTACCCGAATGTCGACTTCTACTCCGGCATCATCCTCAAGGCCATGGGCATCCCGACCAACATGTTCACGGTGATCTTCGCCGTGTCGCGCACCATCGGCTGGATCTCCCACTGGCACGAGATGCTCAGCGACAGCTACAAGATCGGTCGCCCGCGCCAGCTCTATACCGGGCATACCCAACGCGACTACCCTGCCAAGGACTATCCTGCCAAGTAAGTCGGCAGGCAGCGGCCCTGGCCGCGACGTGACGGAAAGCCGCCCTCGGGCGGCTTTCTGCGTCATGCAACCCGCAGAAAGGAAGGAGCATCAGGATGAGCAGCAGCATCTCGACAGTGGCCTTCATCGGCCTGGGCGTGATGGGCTACCCCATGGCCGGCCATCTGGCCCGGGCCGGGCTCGCCGTACGCGTCTACAACCGCACCGAGGCCCGCGCCGAGGCCTGGGTCGCCGAGCACGGTGGCAGCCGCCACCCCACCCCGCGCGTCGCCGCCGACGGCGCCGACCTGGTACTGGTCTGCGTCGGCAACGACGATGACGTGCGCCAGGTGACCACCGGCGAGGACGGCGCCCTGCACGGCATGGCCCGGGGCAGCCTGCTGGTGGACCACACCACCGCCTCGGCAGACCTGGCCGAGGAACTCGATGACGCCTGCCGCGAGCGTGACATCGGCTTCATCGACGCCCCGGTCTCCGGCGGCCAGCAGGGGGCGGAGAACGGCACCCTGACCATCATGTGCGGCGGCGCCGAGGGCGACTTCGAGCGTGCCCGCCCCGTTCTCGCCCGCTACGGTCGCGCCGTGACCCTGATGGGCGCTGCCGGCAGCGGCCAGCTGACCAAGATGGTCAACCAGATCTGCATCGCCGGCCTGGTCCAGGGCCTCGCCGAGGGCTTGCACTTCGCCGAGCAGGCCGGCCTCGACCAGCAGCGCGTCGTCGACGTCATCGCTCAAGGGGCCGCCGGCTCCTGGCAGATGACGAACCGCCACAAGACCATGATCGATGATGAGTACGAGCACGGCTTCGCGGTGAACTGGATGCGCAAGGACCTGGGCATCTGCCTCGAGCAGGCACGGCGCCTCCAGGCCCGCCTGCCAGTGACGGCCCTGGTCGATCAGTTCTACGGCGACATCCAGGCCATGGGGGGCGGTCGCTGGGACACCTCCTCGCTGTTGCGCCGCCTCCGCGCCCCGGGCCGCGACTGATCCCGACATCCGGCGGCCACGCCCCGTCCGTGGCCGCCAGGCACTCGTCCCATGCGGAGCTCCGGCTTCTCACACCAGGGTATTACAATTCTCATCCTTACAAGGATGAGCCTTCTCCTCGAACTCGGCGCCGTGTTTTCCACACATTCTGTGGATAAGCCTGTTCACAACCACTCGAAAAGGCCGTCGAATCGCCATGAAATGGGGAACCACCTTAGATTGGTCAATTTTTGACCTTTTATAACCTCATGATTTTAAAGAGATTAATGAGAAACCCCGTAACCATGCGGGTTGGCGACAAAGCTGTGCACAGACGATCCGCCGGAGGCCGGCAAGGTGGACAAGTCAGGACTGATGTCAAGCCTTCCAAGGTCGGAATGTAACGAGACGTCAGGATCTCGACGTCGGCTTGTAACGGGATGTCAGTATTAGACGGCCGGCCAGCGCCCACCGCTACCGGAGCGTCTCCACCGACGGGCAAAGACGAAAAAAGACGCTACGAGGCGTCTGCGCTTGTCGCCACGGGAGGGCGACGGAGGGGAAAGCGAAGTGGCGTCCCATAGGGGGTTCGAACCCCTGTTCCCGCCGTGAAAGGGCGGTGTCCTGGACCACTAGACGAATGGGACGCAGTGTCTCCTATCGAGATATGGTGGAGCCTAGCGGGATCGAACCGCTGACCTCAACACTGCCAGTGTTGCGCTCTCCCAGCTGAGCTAAGGCCCCGTGTCTCGTGAAGACGGAGCGTATAGTACTGATTCGCCTCACCTTCGTCAACAGGAAAAGCACCGATTTATCGCCCCCTGTAGACATGATGGATTGACCTGCCCCGCCTCAACGTCGTGGGTTACGTTGAGGTAGGGACCAGAACACAGAGCCACTATTGAGGGAGGCAGGTCATGAATCAGTCTAACGCAACTCAGCAATCC
>NZ_JCAKFQ010000028.1:0-57080 GCF_059509875.1 Halomonas sp. LMYGS-3
GTTGGCGACCAGGGTTTCGACGAACGCCTCGGAGGGGGTCATGGTCTGCTTGCCCTGCACGACGCGGCGGGTGTCTTGGGGATCGGGGGTGCTCATCGGGGTCCTCCTCGGCGCATCGCCGAATAACGTTTTTGTGGTACAGAAAGTTCCGATTACCGAAACATGGTCAGAATCTAGCCTCTCCTTCGCTGCGATGTCAATGCCGCATTTCAAAAAATGGTACAAATTGATTTCTTTTCAGGAACGAGATACCTTGACGGAAAGGGGGACCGTCATGACCAGTAGCAAATCCGAGATCACCAAGCTCGAGGGCGACACACCTGCCCAGCGCCTGCTGGCGCTGCTGGAGGTCATCGCCGAAAAGGATCAGTTCTTTACCCTGCAGAGCCTGGTCGACGAGACCGGCCTGCCCAAACCGACCCTGCATCGCATGCTTCAGCAGCTCGAGGGCTCCGGCATGCTCCAGCGTGAGGCCGACAGCCGCCACTACAACAAGGGCAGCCGGCTGCGCCGCCTGGCCGAAAATCTCCTGCTCAACGACACCGTGCACGGAGCCCGCCATGCGGTGCTGAGCCAACTGGTCGATGAGGTCGGCGAGAGCTGCAATATCACCGCGCTCTCGGGAGGCGAGGTACTCTATCTCGACCGCGTCGAAACCTCGGCCGCCCTGCGTTTCTACCTGCACCCGGGATCCCGAGTGCCCGTGCACTGCTCGGCAAGCGGCAAGCTGTTCCTGGCCCAGATGAGCCCGGCGCAGCGCAAGCGGCTGCTGGGAGAGATTCCCTTGAAGGCGTTCACCAGGAATACCCTCACGACGCTGGATGCCCTTGAAGAGGAGGTCGAGATGGTTCGCCAGAACGGCTTCGCCTTCGATGACGAGGAGTTCCTGCCCGGCCTGATCTGTATCGCCGTCCTGGCGCCAAACCCCAAGGGCAAGTCGAACCTGGGCATCGCCATTCAGGCACCGATCATGCGCATGACACGCGACAAGGCCCTGCAGTGTCTGCCGGCACTCCAGCGCGCCGCCAGGGCCATCGCCGCCATCGACCAGGAGGCGATGCCACGAGGCAATTCGCTGGCCAGCTCGGAATAGCCACGGCTGCCCCAACCTCCTTGCCTGCCCCCTACCTCGGCTGGCCCCCGTTAGCGAATCGGAATATGCTCAGGGCACGAACGAGCCTTCAGCCACGAAGGCCTGACATCAATACGGAGAATGAAATGGCCGGCTTGCTACCCGATGTCGACCCCGATGGGTTGCTGGAGTACTCGGTGGTCTACACCGACCGCTCCCTGAACCATATGTCGGCCCGCTTCCAGGGCGTCATGCGCGATATCTCCGCCACCCTGAAGCGGGTCTACCACGCGCACAGCGCCGTGATCGTGCCGGGCAGCGGCACCTTCGGCATGGAGGCCGTGGCCCGTCAGTTCGCCACCGACCGGCGCTGCCTGGTGATTCGCAACGGCTGGTTCAGCTATCGCTGGAGCCAGATCCTCGAAATGGGGCGCATTCCCTCGGACGCCGATGTCCTCAAGGCGCGGCGGCTCGACGAGGACGATCCCACCTCGCCCTTCGCCCCGCCGCCCATCGAGGAGGTGCTCGAGACGATCCACGCCGAGCAGCCCGACGTGGTATTCGCGCCCCATGTCGAGACCTCTTCCGGGATGCTGCTGCCCGACGACTATCTGCGACGGATCGCCGACGCCGTCCACGAGGAGGGTGGCCTCTTCGTGCTCGACTGCATCGCCTCAGGCACCCTCTGGGTCGACATGCAGGACCTGGGCATCGATGTGCTGGTCAGCGCCCCCCAGAAGGGCTGGAGCGCCTCGCCCTGCTGCGGCCTGGTGATGCTGTCGCACCTGGCCCGGGAGAGCATCGACTCGACCACCAGCACCAGCTTCGCCTGCGACCTGAAGAAGTGGCTGTCGATCATGGAGACCTATGAGGCGGGGGGGCACGCCTACCATGCCACTCTGCCCACCGACGGCCTGGTCAGGCTGCGCGACGTGATGGCCGAGGTCGAGGCCTACGGCCTGGAAAAACTCCGCGAGGAGCAGCTGGCGCTGGGCCAGGGCGTGCGTGCCATGCTCGCCGAGCATGGCCTCGCGAGTGTCGCTGCCCCGGGCTTCGAGGCCCCCGGCGTGGTCGTCAGCTATACCGACGACGCACGGATCGTCGATCGTTTCGCCGAGGCAGGGGTACAGGTCGCGGCCGGCGTGCCGCTGATGTGCGACGAGGGTGACGATTTCCAGGCCTTCCGCATCGGGCTGTTCGGCCTGGACAAGCTGCACCACCTCGAGCGCAGCCTGGAGAACCTGGAAAGCGCCCTGCGCCAGGCTCAGGCCCGCCAGGACTGAGAGCACCACACCCCATCAACGCCAACGGGGGGGCCGAACGGCCACCCCGCTGGCGTTGATGACGGCGCGTCAGAAACTCGCCATGCCCCGAGGTACGAAGCCCAGGTTGTTCTCCACCGCCTTCACGCCGGCGGTGTTCTCGGCGGCCACCTGGACGGCGATCTTCTCTTCCTGGTTTTCCACCAGCCCCCACAGTTGCACCTTGCCCTCGGCGACGATGACGTTGATGCGATCGACCAGCACACCGGTGTTCTCGTCGACCTCCTTGAGAATGGCGTCCCGGATCTCCCGATCGTCGCCGGTGACATCCAGGCCCGTATCCGGCGCCGTGACCGAGAACCCCCGCAACAGGTTGGAGCGGCTGACGATGCCCACGAGCCTGCCGTCACGCACCACCGGCACTCGCTTGATACGATGCTTCTCGAGCAGGCTGGCGATGCGGTGCAGCGGCTCGTCCTCGCCGATGGTGATCGGCTTCGGGGTCATGATCTCGCCGGCCTTGCGGCCATGGGACTTGACGTAGTCACCGGGGTTGGCGCCGGACAACAACCTCAGCCACCAGGACTTGTGTTCGCCGGTATCGTTCTCGACCCGACGCATCAGATCCCCCTCGCTGATGATACCCAGCACTCGCTGGTCGGCATCGACCACCGGTACGGCACTGATGCCGTGCTCCAGCAGGAGGCTGGCGATCTCGCGCACCTCGGCATCCACGGTCACGCTGATCACATTGGTGGTCATGATATCGGCGGCTTGCATGTCATGGTCTCCTGGGAAAGCGGGATGCCGAGCCACCGCACCGAACCCTTCGGACGCGGGCATCGCTCCCGTGAAGTCGTTGCCTATATGCAGAATAGCAACGGCCCAGCGCCCGCGCCTTGATTCAGGACAGGGGCGACAAGCCACCCTCAGGCGAGCCACACCTCTGGCCCCTTGCCCGTCTCCTCGCGATGCTGCTGCAACCGGCGCCCCGCCTCGCCGTCGGTGATCACCACATCGAAGTCGTCGACGCTGGCGAAACGTGCCGGACGGATCATGCCGAGCTTGCTCTCGTCCGCCACCAACAGACGCTGCCCGGCGATGGCGATGGCGGCCTGCTTGGGACCCACCTCGTGAAAATGGAAGCAGCTCACCCCCTTCTGATCGTGAACGCCCGCTGCCGACAGGAAGGCGCGATTGATGCCGAGTCGGTGGATCGCCTCGGCGATGTCGTCGCCGCCGAACGACTGCGACGAGCCGTGGTAGAGGCCGCCGAGCAGCACCAGGCGCACGCCGGGCAAGGCGCTCACCGCATTGGCGACGTTGAGCGCATAGGTCACCACGGTGAGCTCGCGGTGGGCCGCCAGCGACTCGACCAGCGGCATCAGGGTGGTTCCGCAATCGATGAACAGGGTGTCGCCCTCCTCGATGAAGGCGCTGGCCCGCTCGCAGAGCCGGCACTTGGCCGGATAGTGGCTGACCTTCTGCTCGTCGAGGTCGTAGACCGGAGCGAAACGGGGATTGTCGGCCATCACCAGGCGCCCGCCGAAGAAGGTGATGGCACCGTCGCTCGCCGCCACGTCGCGGCGAATGGTCATTTCCGAGACCCCGCAGAGCCTCGCCGCCTCGGCGAGTCGCATGGTCCCGCCGCCGACCAGCACCTCCTGCAGGCGCGCCAGTCGCATGGCACTGCGGCCGTTCATCGAACCTCCTCGTCCTGTGTCACGGCGAGCACCGTGGGGCTCTATGCTGATCCAGCATCGCGGGAATTGCCATCGCGCTCGCCGCTCCTTACGCCTTCGGGCGAGCCAACCAAATATTGTTAGAAAAATAACACTGCTTGTTCTATTTTTCACCCCACACCCAAGCCCCACCCCTTCGGGGTGAAACCAACGACAACAGGTGCCCCATGACCGACCTGCAACAGACGGCACGCCAGGCCCTGGTGCTTCTGGACCTCACCAGCCTCAACGACGACGACACCGACGAGCGCATCGAGTCACTGTGCCGACGCGCCAAGACGCCGGCCGGCACCCCGGCGGCGGTGTGCGTCTACCCTGCCTTCGTGACCTCCGCACGCCGCGCCCTCAAGGCCCATGGGCTGGAGGGCAGCGTCAAGGTGGCCACAGTCACCAACTTCCCCCACGGCGGGGACGACGTCCTGGCCGCCGCCCGGGCAACCCGCGAGGCCGTCGCCGCCGGCGCCGACGAGGTGGACGTGGTCTTCCCCTACCGGGCGCTGATGGCGGGCGACGAGACGGTGGGCCGCGAGTTGGTCGCCTGCTGTCACCAGGCCTGCGGCGAGGCCACCCTCAAGGTGATCCTGGAAACCGGCGAGCTGAAGACCCCAGCGCTGATCCGCCGCGCCGCCGAACTCGCCATCGCGAGTGGCGCCGACTTCCTCAAGACCTCGACCGGCAAGGTGAAGGTGAACGCCACCCTGGAGGCCGCCGAGCTCCTGCTGACCACGATCCGGGAGAGCGGCCGGCGCGACCTCGGCTTCAAGGCTGCCGGCGGGGTGCGTACCGTGGAAGACGCCCAGACCTATCTGGCCCTCGCCGAGCGCCTGATGGGAGCCGACTGGGTCACCCCGACGCATTTCCGTTTCGGCGCCTCGGGCCTGCTCGACAGCCTGCTCGAGACCCTGGGCCATGCCCCTGGAAGCGAGAGTTCCGGCGGCGGCACGCCGGCGGGAGGCTACTGATGCACTCTCGAGCCCTGCCCCAGGAACTGGTCCGCGCCAAACGCGACGGCCAGATGCTCGACGCCGAATCGATCCGGACGCTGGTGGTCGGGATCAAGGATGGCAGCCTGAGCGACGCCCAGGTCGGGGCCCTGGCCATGGCGATCTTCCTCAACGGCATGAACGCGGCCGAGACCGTGGCCCTGACCGAGGCGATCCGCGACTCCGGCGAGGTGCGCGACTGGTGCAACCTCGACCTGCCCGGCCCGGTGCTCGACAAGCACTCCACCGGCGGGGTCGGCGACCTGGTCTCGTTGGTGCTCGGCCCCTGGGTCGCCGCCTGTGGCGGCTGCGTGCCGATGGTCTCGGGCCGCGGCCTGGGCCATATCGCCGCGGCCTGCCGCCCATGGCCGACGGCGAGAGTTTTCTCCCCACTTCCACCGGCACCGCATCCACAGGAGGCCACTGATGGCGACCCCCCACATCAACGCCGAGCGCGGTGACTTCGCCGATACCGTGCTGATGCCCGGCGACCCGCTGCGGGCGAAGTACATCGCCGAGACCTTCCTCGACGCGCCCCGCCGGGTCACCGACGTCCGCAACATGTTCGGCTACACCGGCCGCTACCAGGGCCGCGAGATCTCGGTAATGGGCCACGGCATGGGCATCCCCTCGGCCTCCATCTATGCCAAGGAGCTGATCACCGATTACGGTGTCGAGCGGCTGATCCGGGTCGGCTCCTGCGGCGCCGTGCGCGACGACGTGGCGCTGCGCGACGTGGTGATCGGCCTCGGCGCCTGCACCGACTCCAGGGTCAACCGCACCCGCTTCCTGGGCCACGACTTCGCCGCCATCGCCGACTTCGAGCTGAGCCGTCACGCGGTGGACGCCGCCCGGGGGCTGGGCGTGGCGGTGAAGGTCGGCAACCTCTTCTCGGCGGATCTGTTCTACACCCCCCAGACCGAGCTCTTCGCGCTGATGAAGCGCTACGGCGTCGTCGGCGTGGAGATGGAGGCCGCCGGCCTCTACGGCGTCGCCGCCGAGTTCGGCGCCCGCGCCGCGACCATCTGCACGGTGTCGGACCATATCCTCAAGGGCGACTCGCTCTCGAGCGCCGACCGGCAGAGTACCTTCGACGAGATGATGGAGATCGCCCTGGAGAGCGTGCTGCGCGACGACCGAGGCCAGGCGGGAGACACCCCATGAGCGAAGCCTCACGACAGCCAGTCGATCCGGCAATCGTCAGCGAGCTGATCGCCGTACGCGACCGTGCCTACGCCCCCTACTCGCACCACCCGGTGGGCGCACTGGTCGAGAGCGAGAGCGGCACCCGCTACGCCGGCGCCAACGTGGAGGTCGCCCACTACAAGGGCCTGTGCGCCGAGGCCTCGGCCATCGCCGCCATGGTCAGCGCCGGCGAGCGGCGGCTGCGCCGCGTCTACGTGATCGGCCCCGGTACGCACCTGTGCTCGCCCTGCGGTGACTGCCGCCAGCGTATCCGCGAGTTCGCCGACGATGACACCCGCATCGAGGTGCTTGATGCCGAGGGCCAGCCGCTCAGGCGCTATACCATGGACGAGCTGCTGCCCGACGCCTTCGGCCCCGAGAACCTCGCGCCGCATTCCCCGGGGCCGGCCTGACCGCCCGCCTCACTCGCCGAAGCGCTCGCGCAGCCAGGCAATGATCGCATCGCTGTCATAGAGCCAGCGATCGGGCCCCTCGTCGGCGGCGATGCGCAGGCACGGTGCCTGCGCCTTGCCGCCGGCCTCCTTCAGCGCCTGGCGGTGAGCCGGGTCGAGCTGGGCGTCGCGCACCTCGATGGCGAGATTCAGCCGGGTGATCTCGCGGCGTACCTTGATGCAGTCGGGATCGGCCCGGAACTGGTAGAGGGCGAGCCGCTCACACTCGCGATCGACCCGGGCCTGTTCCTCGGCGCTGCGCTCGATCTCGGCGGTGGTACCGAGCTTCTCGGCTACCCACTCCACCGGGGCCAGCAGCGTCTTCAGCGGCGATTTCATCTCTCGTCTCCCTCCTCGTGCACCAGTTCGACATCGACGATCTTCGATCGACTCATGACGATCTTCCAGCGCTGCAGGGTTGGCTCCCGTTCGCCCTCCACGTCGCGGATCACCAGGTTGATCAAGTGGCGCTTCTCCACCGCCTCCCGGGAGACCTGCCCCTCCTTGAGCCGATAGACATGATGGCTGCCCTTGTCCATCAGGCGGGTGAGCAGCGAGAGATCCAGGCTCAGGGTCTCGCGGGTGCGGTTGTAACCGCTGAGAAAGCGAGTCGGCGACATCCGCGAACTGGAGCGGTAGTGCAGCACCACCTCCTCGCGCTGGGCCACGTTGCGCTTGCGCACCCGCTTCACGTCGGGGTCGAGGCGGGTGAAGCGCTTGTAGTCGAACCACTCGAGCTGGCGGCCGACCGGCTCGTTGCTGGTGGGATCCAGGTACTGGCGGCGCCACTTGGGTCGCCCCTTGCGCAACAAGCGCCACAGGGTGACGCGCAGGTCGTCCTTGAACACCTCGCGCAGGGCATAGAGCAACGCCATCACCAGCACCAGCAGCACCGTGATATCGCCGAGGGCATCCCTGGCCTGCAGCAGTCCCATGGAGACGAAGACCATCACCACCGCCGTGGCGAGCCCCTTGACCGCCTTTTCCTCACCGCCACCGAGCTCCTGGTTGCGCTGCTTGAGGGTCACCGGATACTCGATCAGGCGACGCAGCAGCCGCATCTTGTTCGACATCCGCGTCGGATCGCGGGTGACCCGCTCGGAGTTGTATTCGCGGGACTCCCGATGCTCGCTCTCCGCCCGACAGATCGCCAGCAGTCGCTCGCGGATCTCCCGGTAGCCACTGCCCCGCGGCAGGTGGGCGACCAGCGCCAGCAGGCTCTGTTCGGTGAACCAGGAGAGATAGTTGTCGATGTTGACGTAGTAGCGGTGCAGGCTCTCGTCGCCTGGCTTCTGACGACGCAGCCGCCGCAGGATCCCCTGGGTGAGCTCGCAGAGCTCCTCGAGACGCTCCCGCAACTGCTCGGCGAGATCCCCCTCCGGGCCGTTCTCCTCCGCCCCGTCGGTCTCGACGGACTCCTTCGCCCGGTCGCCGCGTCGCCGCGTGCTCGCTTCCTCACCCTGCTTCTCCGCCTTGCGTGCCTCGCGGGCGGTATCCAGCAACGCCTGGTTGGAGCGTTCCAGCGCCACCACGTACTGATAGGCGTAGAGACTCAACCCGAGGCGATACTGGTTCGTGTCGAGCTTGCCGCGCCCGGCCAGGCGGCTCATCACCAGTGGCAGCTGGTGTCGATCGCTGTAGTAGGTGCGCTTGACGTGGATGGCGCCGTGATAGAACGCATCCTCGGAGATCACATGGGTATTGAGCCCCAGCTCGCCGGGTACGAACAGGAAGAGGTCCAGCTTGTGAGAGGTCTCCTCCTGCAGCACGCGGGAGATCTTGAGATGGAAGCTGTCCTTGCGCTCGACGCTGATCACTTCGCCGCTGCTCCTGGCCCGGGGCCACCCCGCGAAGTCGGGGCCATGCCATGACCTCCGATGGTACTGCGTGAGGCGTCGGACTTGCCAACGCTGCGCGCCGGGGCGACCATGGCGTACCCCCTTGATCTGCCAAGAACAACATCGAACTCCCGGGAGCCAGGGAATGACCATTGCCCGCTTCTCGCCCTTCGAGCTGCTGCTGCTCAAGAGCCGCCATCAGGCCGACACCGCGGCCCTGCTGCTGCTCGCCTGGGTGCTGACGAATCGCGGCCCGATCGGCGAACCGGAGCGCACACGCCTGACCGAACTGACCGGCGGCTTTCGCCACGGCCACGCGCTGGCACCGATCCTCGAGATCGCCGCCAGCCAGGAACTGGGCGCCATCCAGCTGGCCGCCGAGGTGCTGCAGAAGGAGGTGCACGGGGAGCGGGCCGCCTCGTTCCTGCGCCTGGCCATCGCCCTGGCACAGGAGGACGGCAGGCTGTCGTTGGCCAACCAGCATGTGCTGCGCTTTCTCGCCGATCTGCTCGGCGTCTCACCCGGCGAGTTCGCCCCGTTGTTCGAGGCGGTGGCCGGCAAGGCCTTCGCCAACCCCGACGATCCCAGCCGAAGCGGTTACTGGCAGGCCAAGGAGCAGCGTCGTCAGCGTGAGCAGGAGTCGCGACGACAGGACGAGCGCCAGCACGCGCGGGGCTCGCGCCAGGGACCACCGCCCGGTGACCGTACCCGGCGTGCCCTGGCGGTGCTCGGCCTCGAGCCCGGCGCCAGCCGCAGCGAGATCCGCACGGCCTATCGTCGCCTGGCCCAGGCCCACCATCCCGACCGCTTCTTCAACGCCGGCGAGGCGATGATGACCAGCGCCTCCCAGCGCTTCCAGCGGATCCGCCGGGCCTATGACTACCTGATGCAGGTGAGCTGAGATGCGCGATCTCTACCAGCGGCTGGGGCTCGCCCCACGGGCCGGCGAAGTCGAGATCGCCGACGCCATCGAGCGCTGCGAGCACACCGCCCTCAAGGCGGACGCCCGCACGGTGCTCGAGGTCGACTCCCGTCGCGAGGAGTACGATGCCCTGCATACCACCCTGTCGGAGATCGGCCGCCTGCGCGCCCGCCTCGGCCTCACCCATGCCCCCTACTGGCGCGACGGTCCGGCCGACGACTTCTCGCTGCCGCCGGATACCCACGGCTCCCGCCACGACGAGCTGATGCAGCGCCTGACCCGCGCCGCCCTGCTGCACAACCGCTGGCAACGCCTGCGCGGCCCCTGGCTGGCGGCCGCGCTGCTGGCGCTGGGCATCATGCTGGGGATGGGGCTGTGTCGCTGGCTGCTGTAAAGGAAACGCTACGATCCTGCTCATCGGACAGGAAGCAGGCATCCAACACCGCCTGCAGTGCCGCCCCCCGCGCGAAGTCGGGCTGGTCGTTGACCCCACTGGCGATGCCGTCGATGAAGCGCCGGTAGATGCTCGGCGTCGGCGGCGCCTCCACCGCGGTCCAGCGCGCCGCGTGCACGTCGTCGCCGAAGCAGGTCAGCACGCGATCCTTGGCGTCGTCGAGCACCACGCTGACCGCCCCCTTGTCGCCATAGACGGAGAGCTTCAGGGAGTTGTGGTGGCCGGTGGCCCAGCGCGTGGCCTGGATGGTGCCGAGCGCACCGCCGGCGAACTCGACACGCATCAGGGCGCTGTCGTTGGCGTCGAGCACATAGTCGCCGATGCGGTTGCCGGGGGCCTTGTCGAAGCACTTGAGCTTGCAGTTGACGTCGACGATGTCGCCCACCGGGAAGCTGGCGAAGTCGAGGATATGCACCCCCACGTCGCCCAGCACGCCCTTGCTGCCGTGGCCCTCGGAGAGCCGCCACAGCCACTGGCTGTCCCGGTCCCAACGACCCCAGGCATGACTGACCAGCCAGCTCTGCAGGTAGCTGGCATCGACATGCATCACCCGACCGATGGCACCGGAGGCGATCAGTTCGCGGGCGTGCTGGATCGCCGGGGCATCGCGGTAGCTGAGGTTGATCATGTTGATCACCCCGGCCTCGCGGGCCGCCTCGGCCATCTCGCGGGCGTCCGCCTCGTTGGTCGCGAGCGGTTTCTCGCAGAGGATATGCTTGCCGGCAGCGATGGCGGCCAGCGAGGTCGCCTTGTGCACCCCGTCCGGGGTGGCGTTGCTCACCGCCTGGATATCGTCGCGTGCGAGCATCGCCGCGAGGTCGGTATAGGCCTCGGGGATGCCGTGCCGGTCGGCGAAGGCCCGTACCCTGTCGCCGTCGAGGTCGCACACTGCGACCACCTCGACACCCTCGAGCGCCTTGAAGTGCTTGGCATGTTCGCCGGCCATGCTGCCGGCACCGATGATCGCCAGTCGAATCATTTGAACCCCTCCTCACCGGGCTTGTGCAACCCTTCGCCCTTCACCTCGACCGGATTCGGTGCCTGCTCCGGCGGCACGTTGGGGCAGCTGTCGATCCACCGCGAGCCCTCGGGACGGGCCCACTTGACGGCATTTTTCAGCACCAGGCGCACCTGGTCGTCGTAGTAGATCGGGTAGGTCTCGTGGCCGGGACGGAAGTAGAAGATCTTGCCGTTGCCGCGCTTGTAGGTGAGGCCCGAGCGGAACACCTCGCCGCCCTCGAAGGCGCTGATGAAGACCACCTCGTCGGGGTTGGGCACCGCGAAGGGCTCGCCGTACATCTCGGTGTGGGGCAGCTCGATGTAGTCGCCCAGGCCCTGGACGATCGGATGGCCGGGGTTGACCACCCACAGCCGCTCGCGTTCGCCGGCCTCGCGCCACTTGAGCGAGCAGGTGGTGCCCATCAGGCGCTTGAAGATCTTCGAATAGTGGCCGGAGTGCAGGACCAGCAGTCCCATGCCCTGCAGCACCCGCGCCTGGACCCGGTCGACGATCTCGTCGCACACCTCGCCATGGGCGGCATGCCCCCACCACAGCAGCACGTCGGTATTCTCCAGCACCTCCTCGGTCAGACCATGCTCGGGCTCCTGCAGGGTGACCGAACGCGCCTCGAGCGCCGGGTCTTCGTTCAATGCATCGGCGATACAGGCGTGCATGCCTTCGGGATAGAGTCGTGCAACCACCTCGTTGGTCTGCTCGTGCACGTTCTCCCCCCAGACGGTGACCTTGAGCGTCATCGTGTCTCTCCTCTCGGGGATGGCCTCGGAACAGGATGTCCCGGGAGCGATATGGCCTCGCGCCGCAGGCGCGAAGGAGGCAAAAGTAAACGTTTACGAAGAAAGAGTAAACGTTTACCCACTCGACTTTGGTCGATCTCCCCCGGGAGTCACTGGGTCGTCTCAACCGGTCTGGCGGCGAACCAGCGTGACCGGCAGGCTGACATGCCGGGGCCTGGCACCGGCGATGGCCTCCCCCAGCAGGCGTACGGCCTCGTCGGCGATCCGGCCGATATCCTGACGCACCGTGGTCAGCTGGGCGGCCAGGGTCGGCAGGTCGTCGAAACCGGTCACCGCGACCTCCGCGGGCACCCGGATCGCCCGATCCTCCAGTGCCGTCAGGCAGCCGCGCGCGAATTCGTCGTTCTCGCACACCAGGCCATCGAGCGTCGACGCCCCCGACTGCAGGAAACGGCCGAGATAGCGATAGGCGGTCAGGGCGGGATCGTAGCTGAACGGCACGCCGATGAGGCATTCGGGCAGTCCGGCCGCTTCGAGCGCCCGCCGGTACCCCTGCAGGCGATGCCGCCCATCGTCACCGGCCTCATCGCCGACAAAGGCGATGTGCCGGCGCCCTCCGTCGATCAGGTGCCGGGTCGCCAGGTAGATGCCGTGGCGATCGTCCGGCGCCACCGAGAAGCCATCGCCGGGCGGGCCGATGCGCACGAAGGGAATGCGCCGTGCGGCGAGAAAGGCGGGACGCTCGTCCCTCGGGAAGTCCCCCAGCAGGATGGCGGCCCCCGCTCGCTCGGGCAGCGACGGCGTCTGGTCGCAGGCGAAGAAGATCGGCACCATCCCCTGCTGGTGCAGCGCCAGGGTCAGGTGCTGGTAGAGCAGGATGTAGTAGGGGCGCAGCTCGATGTCCTGGCGCCCCAGGGAGATACCGACCACCGCATTCCTGCCGCCGATCAAGGCGCGGGCGGCGGCGCTGGGCCGGTAGTGGATGTCGCGGCTGATCTGCAGGATATGCTCGCGCAGCGCCTCACTGATGCCGGGCTTGCCGTTCAGCGCCCGGCTCACCGAGGCGATGGAAACCCCCGCCGCCTTGGCGATCTCGCGAATGGTGGCCCCCTTCGCCGGTGCCTCGTCGCTGCTCATCGTCCCGCTCATCGCGCCCCACTCCGCCGCTGCGACGGAGCATGCTCCGCCGATATCCCGTGAAACCCGCGGCCCGATTGTGCCCAAAGTCGCCGGGACGTGCACTCAACCGAGCCGCCGCAGACTACGCCGGATCCGGCGAACCGCCGCGGGCGCTGGTGTCACCCTCGGGGTCGGCCACCCCGGCCTCACCGGGGCGGCGGCCGCTGGCATCGTAGTCCTCGCTCTCGGCCGCCGTACCATCCAGGCGACCGCCGCCACGGCCCTCCATGCTGACGCTGAGCCGCGGAATGCCAAGATCGAGCCCCCGCTCCTCCATGCGCTGCTTGAGCAGCAGGTTGAAGGCACGGGCGACGTCCCACTGCATCACCGGGGCGGTGCGCAGCCGCATGCGCAGGATGGCGCCGCCCTCGTCGAAGCTCTCGATTCCCTGCAGCTCCAGCGGCGACCAGATGTGGTGGCGCATCATCGGATCCTGGCGCAGCTCGTCGGCCACCTCGCGCACCAGCGCAATCACCTCGTCGACCTTCATGCCGTGGGGCACACGGACCCGCATCAGGGCGATGCCGAACTGCCGCGACATGTTGTGGATCGACTGGATCTGGCTGAAGGTGATGATGTGCACGATGCCGTCCAGGTCACGCAGCCGCACGGTACGCAGGGTCAGCCCCTCGACGCTGCCCACGTGGCCGTTGATCTCGACGAAGTCGTCGATCGCCAGGGAATCCTCGATGAGGATGAAGATGCCGGTGATCAGGTCCTGCACCAGGGTCTGGGCGCCGAAGCCGATGGCCAGGCCGATCACCCCCGCACCCGCGAGCAGCGGGGTGACGTTCACGCCCAGGTTGGCCAGGCCGACGATGGCGGCGATGATCACGATAGTGGCGAAGATCACGTTGCGGATCATCGGCGTGATGGTCTGGGCACGGGCCTGGTTGACCCGCCGCCCGCGGGAGCGCGCCGAAGAGACCAGGGCGCGCTGGATGGCCGTGTCGGCGAAGATCCACGCCAGCCAGGCCAGCAGCACGGTGAAGCCGACTCCCAGCAGCGCCTGGCCGATGCGCGCGCTGGCCACCACCCCCTGCTGGCCGAGGCCGATCAGCGAACCGCCCCACACCTGCAGCGAGAGCTCGGCGAAGGCGATCCACGCCAGCACATGGGAGAGCGCATAGCCGAAGCGCTCGAGCCGCTTGCGGTACTCGCTGACGCGACGCCGGCGCACGGCGCGTTCGGACTGGCGGCGCAGCAGCCCGGTCACTACCAGGGTCAGCACCAGCAGCGCCGCGGTGATGATCGAGCGGGCCAGCGCCGCGCCCACATCGCCCTGGGTGACGAAGATCGCCACCAGGGACGCCCCCACCATCAGCAGCGCCGGCACATGCCACAGCCCGCCCACGACCCGGATCACCTCGGCCGCGCCGCCGCTGTCGCGACGCTGCCGGTAGGGACGATTGCGGATCAGGTGCTGGATCGGACGCTTGAACTTGAAGATGAAGCGCCCGCTGAGCAGTGCCGCCAGCACGTTGGCGAGCACCGACATCAAGCCGGCCAACTCGTCGCCGAGCAGGGCCACCAGCCGCGACGAGTTGAAGGCGTCGCCGAGGGCGATCAGGGCACCGATCACGAATAGTCGGCGCAGCCCCTGCTGCTGGAGAATCTGCACGGCGACGAAGCGGTGCCCCCGGGTGAACACCGAGATCACCGTCTCCACCACCACCGAGAGGGTGCGCCCGCAGAGCGCCACATAGGCCACCACCAGCACCATGTCGCGGCCGGGGCTGGCCGGGATCAGTTGGGCAATGCCCAGTACCAGGGCAAAGGCCAGTGCCCAGGGCAGCATGCGGCGCAGGAAATGCACCACCAGCTGGCTGGCACGGGGCTCCCGAGGCAGGTCGAGCGGCCAGCCGCGCCGTTTCGCCAGCAACCGCCCCAGGGCGATCAGGATCACCAGCAACCCGACCCAGATGCCCAGTAGCACCGTGCCTTCGATCACGAAACGCATCAGGTCGACGTTGCCGGTCTCGACCACCAGCTCGCTGAGCGCCGTCCAGCCCCGCTCGAGCTGCTCCTCCCAGTGATCCAGCGGCGATTCACCCGCCTCGGCCTGCTCGCCCAGGTCGCTGATGGTCTCGGCCAGGGCACCGAGCAGCCCCTGACGCGGCGCGATCCCGTCCTCCTCGGCGGCCTCGCCGTGGACCTCCCGGAGGTCACGCAGGCTCTGCAGCAGGGCGTCCCGGCGCTCGGCATCCTCCAGGGTGGCGATCACCCGCTCCAGGGACGCCTGGAACGCCCCGGGATCGTGCGCCTCGCTCGACTCCTCGCCCTCCAGCAGCCCGGGCAGCCCCAGCTGCTGCGCCTGGGCCGGCAGCGCCGCACAGAGCCCCACCAGCAGCAGAAGCCACAGCAGCAGTCGCCCCACCGGCGCGGGGCGTGGGGTCGGCATCGGGCCGGTCGGCGGGCTGGGCAACATCTCGTCTCCATCGCGGTCGAGGCGGTCTCCGCGGATGGTCCCTCATGACACCCGCGAGCAATATGATAGGCTCCTCAAGAACCTCCCATGTCACGCACAGGATGCCGTCATGACGCCGATACCGCCACCCGTGCCCCGCAATGCCGCCGGCGAGATCCGGCGCGTCGGCGTGGAGATCGAGTTCGCCGGTCTGCCGCCGCGGGACACCGCCGAGCTGGTCCGGGGACTGTTCGGTGGCGAGATCGTGACGGTCAGCGCGCATCGTCTCAAGGTCCGGAAGACCCGCTGGGGTGATTTCATCATCGAGCTCGACACCCAGTACGCCCATCCCGACGACGAGGTACTCAACACCGCGCCGAAGGAGGACACCGAGTGGGAGCGCCAGCGCCACCAGATGCGCGTCGACTTTCACACCCGGACCCGGGAGCTGATCGGCGACGTGGTCACCGGCCTGGTGCCGACCGAGATCATCTGCCCGCCGATCCCCTGGGACGAGCTCGGCGAGCTCGACGCCCTGTTCGAGGCGCTGCGAGGGCACGGCGCCAAGGGCACCGATGCCAGCCTGCTCTACGGCTTCGGGCTGCATCTCAACCCCGAGGCCCCGAGCCTCGAGGTGAGCGACATCCTCGCCCACCTGCGCGCCTACCTGTTGACCGCCGAATGGCTGCGCGAGCAGATCGACATCGACATTACCCGGGAGGTGCTGCCCCATGCCAACCCCTTTCCCAAGCCCTATGCGCTCAAGGTACTCGCGCCGGACTATGCCCCGGACGTCGACACCCTGATCGGGGACTACCTGGAGTACAACCCGACGCGCAATCGCGAGCTGGACCTGTTTCCGCTGTTCGCCTGCCTGCGTCAGGATTATCCCCACCCGTTGTTCACCAACCGCCTGGTCAAGCCGCGCCCGACCTTCCACTACCGACTGCCCAATGCCCAGCTCTCGCAGCCCGGCTGGGGGTCGGTGGTGGAGTGGAACCGCTGGGTGGAGGTCGAGAAGCTGGCTGCAGCCCCCCAGCGGCTGGCCGAGCGCGCCACCCGCTACGTGGTCAAGCACACCCGGTCGCCGCTGACCCGCTGGTTGCAGAAGCTGCGCGGCTGGATGGGGGAAACGTGAGCCGCGATGCGCCATCCCGCCCACTGATCGGCATCACCACCTCCGACGACAAGAGCCAGATCGCCTGGCTCTTCGACTGGTTCGCGGTGTGGCGCCACGGTGGCCGCCCCCTGCGCCTGTCGCCCTCGCGCCCCTGGCCGGGGCCCCTCGACGGCCTGATCGTGGGGGGCGGCGATGACATCCAGGCCCACCTCTACGGCGGCGAGGTGCAGCTCGACGTGCGGGTCGATCCCCAGCGCGATGAGCTGGAACTCGAGCTGCTCGAGCGCTTCATTCCCCAGAACACCCCCGTGCTGGGGATCTGTCGCGGGGCCCAGCTGATCAACGTGCACCTGGGCGGCACCCTGGACCCGGACATCTACACCACCCACGAGGGGCTCAAGCGCCGGCGTACCGTGCTGCCACGCAAGACCGTGGACATCGTCGGCGACAGCCGGCTGCATCGCGTGCTCGGCGTGAGCTGGTGTCGCATCAACAGCCTGCACCACCAGGCGGTGCAGCGGGCCGGCCGCGGCATCGAGATCGTCGCCCGCGACCGCGACGGCCTGGTCCAGGGCATCGAGTCCCGCGATCACGACTTCCTGCTTGGCGTGCAGTGGCACCCGGAGTGGCTGGTCTTCAACCGGCCCCAGCAGCGGTTGATCCGCGCGCTGGTCAATGCCGCCGACCGCCACCGGGAAACGACGACGGCCACCCGGGGGTGACCGTCGAAGGCGGTAGCGGGAGCCGCCGCGATCAGCTCTCGAGGCTCGCCTCCAGGGTGATCTCGGCATTGAGCAGCTTGGATACCGGGCAGCCCCCCTTGGCCTTCTCGGCGGCCTCCTCGAAGGCGGCGCGATCGGCACCGGGGATCCGCACCCGGGTCTCCAGATGCACGGCGGTGATACTGAAGCCGTCATCGCCCTGGTCCAGGGACACCGTCGCGCGGGTGTCGATGCTCTCGGCTTCCATGCCGGCCTCGCCCAGAATCAGCGACAGCGCCATGGAAAAGCAGCTGGCGTGGGCGGCACCGATCAGCTCCTCGGGGTTGGTGCCCGCCTCGCCTTCGAAGCGCTGCTTGAAGTCGTAGGGCGTCTCCTTGAGTACGCCGCTCTCGGTGGACACCGTCCCTTTGCCGTTCTTCAGGCCACCCTGCCAGCGGGCGGAGGCCGTCTTCTTGATGCTCATGAGTCGCTCTCCTTGTCGATGGGAATCTAAACGCATCCACAGTGTAGACGCCTATCGGCTCAGCGCCTTCAGCGCCGCCTCGTAGTCCGGTTCCTGCTTGATCTCCGGCACCAGCTCGCCGTGGATCACCTTGTCCTGCTCATCCAGCACCACCACAGCGCGGGCACAGAGGCCGGCCCGGCTCCCGCTACACAGGTCCACCCCCCAGTCGCGGTGGAACTCGCGGTGGCGGAAGGTGGAGAGGGTCTCGACGTTATCCAGTCCCTCGGCGCCGCAGAAACGCGTGGCGGCGAAGGGTAGGTCCGCGGAGACCACCAGCACCACGGTATCATCCATCCTCGATGCCAGTTCGTTGAACTTGCGGGTCGAGGTGGCACAGGTGGGGGTGTCGATGCTGGGGATGATATTGAGGACCTTGCGCTTGCCGGCGTAGTCGGCGAGCGTCACGTCGACCATCTCGGCATTGGTCAGGGTCAGCGGCGGTGCCGCCTGGCCGACGGCCGGAAAGTCGCCGGCCACATCCACCGGGACACCGGCGCGGGTTACCTGTTTCATGCGAACTCCTCGTGCATGGCGGGATGGAACCTGTCAGGGGTGCTGCGCCTATAGCCTAGCCCAGCCGCCGGCCGCTGGGGAGCCTCAGCGCAGCGGGTCGCGAAGCGCCGCCAGGGCCTCGGCCAGGCGGTCATGCCCCAGCCGATGCATCGCGGCGATATTGCGCTCGGGGATCAGCGCCGGGTCGTCGGGATAGTGGGCCAGCGCCTGCTCCAGGCTCGCCTCGCGCAGCAGGTGCAGCATCGGCCAGGGCGAACGGTTGGTGAAGTTGCCGGGATCGTCCGGCTCCGCGTCCTCGAAGCAGTAGTCGGGGTGGAAGCTCGCCAGCTGATAGATCCCCTCGTAGCCCTGCTCGGCCAGCAGCGCCTCGGCGATGGCCAACAGGTCGAGGTAGTCGTCGAAGTCCTCGACGCCGCGGGTCAGCACCAGCAGGGTGGTCGCGATGTCGGGGTCGTCGTCGAGCCGCCGGCACTCCTCGACCAGTGCCAACAGCGCGGTTTCCCAGTCGTCGGCCGCTATTTCGGCATAGCGAAGGGTGCCGCGGGCGAGCTCGCGAGCGGCGAAGGGACAGACGTCGTGGGCGACCACGAAGGTCTCGACCCAGGCGCGGGTCGCGGCGAGATGGCGGGAATCGGACGCAGTCATGGCGGGGCTCGGCAGGTGGGGAGGTCCCCCATGGTCGGTCGCCGGCGCGCGGATTGCAAAGGTACCCGTCGTGGCGCAGCATGAAGGCCGGCCTCACTCGAAGGCCGACACCCCCGGATGTCCACCGAGCGCCGTCGGAGAATCGCCATGGCCGCCACTCCCCTGCCCCGGGTTCGACTCCCGGCCACCGCCCACGAATCCGCACTCGACCTGCCCGCCATCGGCCAGGGCACCTGGTACCTGGGCGAGGGCCTGGCCCCGCACCGCGACGAGGTACGCGCCCTGCAGCAGGGCCTCGAGCTCGGCCTGACGCTGATCGACACCGCCGAGATGTACGCCGACGGCGGCGCCGAGGAGGTGGTGGGCGAGGCGCTGGCCGGCCGTCGCGACGACGCCTTCCTGGTCTCCAAGGTCTACCCCTGGAACGCCGGCCGAGACAGCGCCATCGCCGCCTGCGAGCGCAGCCTCTCGCGACTCGGGACCGACCATCTCGACCTCTACCTGCTGCACTGGCCCGGCAATATCCCGCTCGAGGAGACCCTCGAGGCCTTCGAGCGCCTGCGCGAGGCCGGCAAGATCCGCCGCTTCGGGGTTTCCAACTTCGACGTCGACGAGCTGGCCGAGCTGACCGCCCTGCCCGGTGGCGAGGCCTGCACGGTCAACCAGGTGCTCTACCACCTGGGCTCGCGAGGCATCGAGCACTCACTGCGGCCCTGGCAACGCGAGCATGGCATGCCCACCATGGCCTACTGCCCCCTGGCCCAGGCCGGTGGGCTGCGCCGCGAGCTGTTCACCCACCCCGAGGTGCGCGAGGTGGCCTCGGCACTCGATGTGACCCCGGCCCAGCTGCTACTGGCCTGGGTCATTCGCGAATACGCGGGACGTCGCGACGTGATCGCCATTCCCAAGGCGGTACAGCGCGAGCATGTGGAGCAGAACGCCGCGGCGCTCGCCATCGAGCTCGACGCCGAGGCCCTGGACCGGCTCGACGACGCCTTTCCGGCGCCGAAGCGAAAGGTCCCCCTGGATATCGTTTAAAAGGGCCGGGAAAGCGAGGGATTTACGTCGCGAGCGACGATAGGCAGGTCGTCCGCCGGAGCACAGCAACCGGAGTTGACTGGGTGCTCAATGAGGATTGCGAGCACCGCCGGCGGCCTGGATATCGAGCGCAGCAGCCAATCACCGCTTTCCCCGCCGAGAGGCCAGCCGATCGGCCAGCCGCGTCGGTTCCGGCAGTTTGGTGCGCCCCAGACAGCGCACCACCCACTCCAGCGCCGTGGCAAGCGTAAGGCGATGCCCCGGCGAGATGAAGACCGGCTTGACCCCGCGGCGCGAGCGCAGCACCGCGCCGATCACCTCGTCGCCGTCAGTGAGCGGCGCCCAGTCGCCGCGCGCCGGGCCCGGCTCTTTGTGGCGCCCACACAGCCGCGACTTGGCCACGCCGATGGTCGGCAGGTCGAGCCACAGCCCGAGGTGCGAGGCCACCCCCAGGCGGCGCGGATGGGCGATGCCCTGACCGTCGACCATCACCAGTTCGGGCCGGGTTTTCAGTTTGTCGAAGGCGGCGAGCGCCGCCGGCACCTCGCGGAACGACAGCAGCCCGGGGATATAGGGCATGCGGGTGGGCTCGCGATGCACCGCCTGCTCCACCACCTCGAAGGTGCCGGCGCCGACCAGCTCCTCGGGCCGGGCGAGCACCACCACCGCGGCCCGGGTGATCTCGCCGTCCTGCTCGAAGCCGATGTCCACCCCGGCGATATGGCGCACGGGGTCGAGGCGATCCTCGCGCTCGACGCGCCCGGCCAGCCGCCGCTGCAGGGCGATGGCCTCCTCGGGGATGAGGTCCCAGTCGTGCAGTGGTGGAGAAATCATCGCAAGGCTCCCTGATCGCCGACTCCCGTCGCGTTAGACTACGGGTTTTCCACCGTGACGGAACACCGGGAGACGAGGGTGAAGCTGATCCATACCGCCGACTGGCACCTGGGCCAGAGCTTCCACGGCCAGGAGCGCAGCGAGGAGCACCGTGCCTTCCTGACCTGGCTGCTCGACACCCTGGCCGAGCGCCGGGCCGATGCCCTGCTGGTGGCCGGCGACCTCTTCGACGTGGTCAACCCGTCGCTGCGCGCCCAGGAACTGCTCTACGACTTCATCGTCGCCGCCCACGAGCGCCTGCCGATGCTCGACATCGTGCTGATCGCCGGCAACCACGACAGCGGCAACCGCGTCGAACTGCCGGCGCCCCTGATGCGCCGCCTGCGTACCCACGCCCTGGGCCGGGTCAACTGGTGCGACGACGGCAGTCTCGACGCCGAGCGGCTGCTGGTGCCGCTCACCGATGAGCAGGGCGAGACCCGCGCCTGGTGCCTGGCGCTGCCCTTCCTGCGCCCCGCGGAAGTGACCGGCAACGGTGCCGCCCGCGACGTCGCCGACACCACCGGTGACGGTGGCAACGCCGAGGCCCGTCATGACCCTGTCCAGAACGACTATGTGGCCGGCATCTCCCGCGTACACCGGCAGCTGATCGACGCCGCTCGCCGGCGGCGCGTTCCCGGCCAGGCCCTGGTGGCCATGAGCCATGCCCACCTGCACGGCGCGGCGGTCTCCGAGGCCAGCGAGCGCCCCATCGTGATCGGCGGCGAGGAGTCGATCTCCGCCGCCCTGTTTCCCGCCGAGATCGCCTATGTGGCGCTGGGCCACCTGCACCGCGCCCAACGCGTCGGCGAAGAGCGGATTCGCTACAGCGGCAGCCCCCTGCCGCTGGACTTCAGCGAGGTGGCCTACCCCCACCAGGTTGTCGAGGTGGTGCTGGAAGGCGAGACATTACTGTCCACCGAGGCGATCCCCGTGCCGCGGCCGGTGGCCATGCACCGCATCGGGCCCGCCGAGCTGGACGACGTCCTCGCCGAGTTGGAGGCACTGGACCACGATCCCGCCCGGCCCCGCGAGCAATGGCCCTGGCTCGAGGTGCGCGTCACGCTCAGCGCCCCGATGCCCGACCTGCGCGCCCGGGTGGAGGCGGCGCTGGAGGGCAAGGCGCTGCGGCTGTTGCGGCTGGAGCGCCGCCTGCCCCAGGTCGACGGCGGCAACGCCGAGGCCCGGGTCGACCTGGAGCAACTGGGGCCGCGCCGGCTCTTCGAGCGCACCTGGGAGTCGCGCTGGGGCGAGCCGCCCGACGAGGCGGTCATGGCCGACTTCGACCGCCTGCTCCAGGACGTGCTGGATGGCGATGCCACGGAGAGCGGCTCGAGGAGGGAACGCCCATGAAGATCCTCGCCCTGCGCCTGGCCAACCTCGCCTCCCTGCCCGGCCCCCTGGAACTCGACTTCACCACGCGGCCGCTGCGCGACGCCGGGCTGTTCGCCATCACCGGCCCCACCGGTGCCGGCAAGAGCACCCTGCTCGATGCCCTCTGCCTGGCACTCTACGGCAGCACACCGCGGCTGCGCCGGGCGCCGGGCCGCGACGCCCCGCTACCCGATGTGGAAGACGAAACGGTGAGCACCGCCGACCCGCGCACCCTGCTGCGCCGTGGCACGGCGAGCGGCCATGCCGAGGTGGACTTCCTGGGCCGCGACGGCCGCCGTTATCGGGCGCGCTGGGCCGTGCGCCGCGCCCGGGAGAGAGCCACCGGCCGCCTGCAGGCGGTGGAACAGTCGCTGCGCGACCTCGACGACGACCGCCTGCTGACCACCCAGAAGCGCGAGTTCGACCGCCTGCTGCCGGAGCGCCTGGGGCTCAGCTTCGACCAGTTCACTCGCGCCGTGCTGCTGGCCCAGAGCGAGTTCGCCGCCTTCCTGCAGGCCGACGATAACGAGCGCAGCGACCTGCTGGAGCGCCTGACCGGCACCACCGAATACTCCGCCATTTCCATGGCCGCCTACCAACGCGCCAGTGACGCGAAGAAGCGCGTCGATGCCCTGGAGGCCAAACTCGCCGACGACCTGCCCGCCGACCCCGAGACCCGCGCCGAGCTCGAGCGTGCCGCCCGTGACAGCGATGCCGCTCTGGCCAAGCTCGACCGGGACGCCGGCACCCTGGCCGCCCGGCGCGATGCCTTCCAGCGCCATCGCCAGCTTCATGACGCACGGGAGGACGCCCGCTCACGCCATGCCCGGGCCGAGCAGGCCTGGCAGGCACTCGCCCCGCGTCGCGCGGAGCAGGCCCAGCTCGAGGCCCTGGCCCCCCAGCGCCACCGCTTTGCCCGTCGGGAACGCCTCGAGGCGGACCTGGCCCGCCTCAACGAGGCCCAGACCGCCACCCGCCACCAACTGGCCCAGGCCGAGCAGGCACTCGACCGGCATGCCACGACACTGCAGGCCGCCGAGACGGTACTGGCCCAGGCGATGCGGGACAGCGACCAGGCCCGACCGGCCCTCCAGGCCGCCCGCGAGCAGGCCGCCCGCCTGGCCGGATTCGACCGGGAGATCGCACGACGCGAAGCCGAGCAGCGACGCCAGCGTGACGAGACCGACGGCGTGCGCCGGGAATTGGCCGAGACCCGGGCGGCCAGCCAGCGGCGACGCCGGGAACGCGACGACCTGGAGGCGCAGTTGCAGACGCACCTGGGCGACGACGCCGATATCGACCGCGCACGGGGAGCCTGGCAGGCCGCCTTCGAGGCCGCCGCCCACCGGTACCTGGCGCTGGAGGCCCTGCAGGGTGCCTGGCGGGCCGTGGCTCGCGCCCGGGAGCGACGGGCCGCTCTCGAGGAGAGCCGACGCCGGGACCAGGCGACCCGCGAGCGACTGCTGACGGCGGGACGCGAGGCCGCCATCCGCCTCGAAGGCCTGGAAGCCGAGCAGCGACGCCTGGTCGATAGCCTCGAGCGGCTGCGCGCTGCCCGCAGCGAGAGCGTGGTCTGGCTACGCGACCGGCTGCGGGAGGGTGAGCCCTGCCCCGTCTGTGGCGGACGCGACCACCCCTGGCGGCACCACCCCCCCGAGACGCCGGAAGCCGTCCGGCTCGCCGCCACCGAAGCCGAGGAGGAGCGCCAACAGCAGGAAGCCGAGACGCGCACCGCCGCCGCCCGGGAACGGCACCACGAGCTGCAGGGCGAATATCGCGCACTGGACGCTCGACTCCGGCAGCACGAGGTAGATCTCGAGCACGCCGCCCGTGAGCGTGCCGATGCCGACGACACCCTGGCCGGCCAGGCGCTGGTCACGGAGCTCGAGCCCGTGGCCGAACCCGAACGGTCCGCCTGGCTGACACAGGAGCTGGCGACCGCGCGCCAGGCACGCGACCGGGCTCGCGAGGCGTTGCAGACGATCGAGGCCGCCGAGGCTCGCCTGACGCCACTGCGCGAGGCGCTCCAGCGCGACGAACTCACCCTGGGCAAGCTCGTCACCCGGCAGGAGAGCCTGGAGGAGGCCCAGCGGCGGCTCGCGGCCGAACTCGCTCCCCAGCGCAAGCAGCGCCAGGCGCTGGCCGAGGCGTTGGCCGAGGCCTTGGGCAAGCATGCCTCGCCGGATGCCTGGCAGACGGCCCTGGAACAGGCCGTGGAGAATGCCCGGGCGAGGCTGGAGGCTGCCCGACGTGACCACCAGGCAGGACGGAGCGAACGGGACCGGCTCGACCAGCAGGCGACCTATCAGCGCCGGCAGGCCGAGACCCTGACCGACGAACGCGACGAGCTCGTGCGCAGCCTCGATGCCTGGCGTCGCCGACACCCCAAACTGGACGACACCACCCTGGCGCGACTGCTGGCCGTTGACGAGGCCGGGATCGACGCGCGCCGCCAGGAGCTCGAGAACGCCGATCGCGAACGGCACGCCGCCGGGGTCAGCCTCGACGAACGCCAGCGGGCCCTGGTCGCCCACCGTCGAGACGCCTTCCCGGAGGTCCCGGCCACCGTCCCCGAGGAGGCGATCGAGGCCAAACTGCATGCCCTGAGCCAGCGGCTCGACGAGCAGGAGCGCGCCCTGGCGCCGCAACGGCAGGCTGCCCGTGACGCCCGCGACGCGGCCATGCACGCCTTGCGCGACGACGACCGTCGCCGCGAGCGCCAGCGCGAGGGCCAGGCCGAACTGGAGGCGGCACGCGCCGAGCACCGCCGCTGGGGCCAGATCAGCGAGCTGATCGGCTCGGCCGACGGCAAGGTGTTCCGGCGCATCGCCCAGGCCTACAACCTGGAGCAGCTGCTGGAGCACGCCAATGCACACCTGGCCGGCCTCAGCCGCCGCTACCGCCTGGTGCGCGGCGGCAGTCCCCTGGGCCTGCTGGTGGTGGACCACGACATGGGTGACGAACGCCGCTCGGTGCACTCGCTCTCCGGCGGCGAGACCTTCCTGGTCTCCCTGGCCCTCGCCCTGGGGCTCGCCTCGATGGCCTCCGGCGAGCTCACCATCGAATCGCTGTTCATCGACGAGGGTTTCGGCAGCCTCGATCCGCAATCATTGGCACTGGCCATGGAGGCGTTGGACGGCCTGCAGGCGCTGGGCCGCCGCGTGGGAGTGATCTCCCATGTGCAGGAGATGCACGAGCGCATCCCGGTGCAGATCCAGGTGGAGCCCATGGGCAACGGCACCAGCCGGGCGAGGTTGGTCAGTGTGTGATGGAAAACGCCCGCGGCTCTGCACGAGCCGCCGGCACACCGAGCGTCCTCTGGATAGGAGCATGGCTACGCCGCGCGATCCATCGCGAAGCGATGGCAAACCCTTGCCCGCCATCGCCTATGCGCATAGGCTGTGCACATAACCTTGGCGAGGCAGCAGCCATGCAACAGACCTACGATACCCGAGCCCCCAAGAAGCCGACAAATGTCAGCATTAACAGTGACTTGCTTGAACAAGCCAGGAGCCTGGGCATCAACCTCTCCGCTGCCCTGGAGAAAGCCCTCGCCGAGCAGGTCCGTGCCGAGCAGCGCGCCCAGTGGCAACGGGAGAATGCCGGCGCCATCCAGGCGTACAACCGATTCGTTGAGGAAAACGGCACGTTCGGCGATAGCGCAAGGAAGTTCTGATGGCCCAGTTCTGCGTGTATGAGAACAAGAACCCGGTATCACGCAAGCAGTACCCTTACCTGCTCGACATCCAGAGTGACTTGCTGAGCGAGCTCCGCACCACCGTTGTGGTACCCCTTTGCCCACCCGATCTGGCAGAAGGGATGCAAATCACTCAGCTGAACCCAAGCCTTGACATCAACGGCGAATATTTCATCGCCATGACACAAGACCTTGCCGGCATCGACAGGCAACGCCTTGGAGTCAAGGTCTGTGACCTCAACCACTACCGAGAGAAGATCATCGCTGCCGTCGATTTCTTGATCTCTGGTATATGACTCTGGGTTCCGGCGCGTCCCCGATTTCCCACTTCCCTCATGACTCCGCGAGGATCTCGTTCACTTCGAGCGGATCGAAGTGCTCGGGATCGAAATCCTCTTCAAACCATTCCAAAGACTCCTCATGCTCAGGGTGCGATGTATTGGAAAAGGCCTCGAGGAGCTCCTGGTATCGCCAAACTCCCCCGATATCTTCCGGCGGGCAACTGCGACGGCCGGTCATACACCTCGGCACTGTCTCATCCTCTGTGCCCTCAAGGATCTTTTCCAGCACTACCTCATGCACCCACCCATCGCCGAAGTCATATTCATAGGTCAGCGACTCCTTCTCCTTTTTCAGCAACGTGTCGATCCGGATCTCTTCCTCCGGAATCGTCTCGTCCTCGAAGTCCGGGTCCGACACACCATACTGCTTGCCTCCCAAGACGAACATATGCAGATGCTCGTCGGTCCAGCCCATGGCAATCTGGATGATGTCATGCAGCTCTTCCAGATCCGTATCGCTCCAAATCTTCAGCCTTCTCCAAATCGGAGGCTTGACTCTCTTCAGAGTCACTTTGATTTGATAGACCCTCGGAAAACTCTGTACCACTTGCATACTCACTCCAGCGTATAACAGCAATCCGGCTCACGCCATGATATTGAATGAACGGGTGTAATCAACAGTATTCATCACCCCATATCATCGCATGTTAACATATCGAGGCTCATGGTCATCAAGCTTAGTTCGGCAGTCTATCGCCAATATACCTCAGGCGGCATGTTTCGGGGGCTAAATGAGAGTTTACTCCCGTTTTCTTCCATTTCCCAATTTCCTCACGCCTGCTTTCATTCACGCTTCCGGAGAGCAGTCGGAGTGGACTTAATTTGCATCTCATTGTTAGCACCAAGCTTATATCTACGATCAACTGAATCAAGCGGGGAAATGGGGGTACGTCCCCGATTTCCCGGGTGAGCTCCTCGTCCATGCCGAGTTGGACGTTCAGCGCCTGGTTGGCCTGGCGCACCCGCTGGCGGAAGGCCTTCGGCGGCTTGCTGTCGGTCTGGATCTGGGTCTGGGACTGCTCCGCCAGGCGCCGCTGGAATTCCCGCTCGCGTTTCTCGAGTTCGGCCTGCTGGGTCCGCGACGCCTCGGCCAGGCGGCGCGCCTCCTCGTCCATGGCCTCGGCCAGCTCGGCGTACTCTTCCTTCTCGCGGGACTCCAGCTCGGCCAGCCGGCGCTGGGCCTCGGCCTGCTCGGTGGCACTGGCCAGCTCGCCGCGCAGGCGCTCCATCTCCGCCTGGAGCTCGCGCAACTCACAGCTGGGGTCTTCGGGCGGCTGGAAGGCACCGGGTTTGAAGTCGGGGGCGGCGAAGGCACGGTGGAACCATACCGCCAGGCTGCGGGCGACCTTGAGCCCCTGGATGGCCTCGCGGTGCTGGGTGCGGAACCGGTGGGTGGCTCTGTTGCCTTCACTACGCAGGGTATGGAAGAGCTCGCGCACCGTGGGGTCGAGGCCGAGGGCAGTGTCGATGCGGTAGAGCAGGTCGCGCTGGCCCGTGCGCTCCTCCACCTCGAGGCCGAGACGGGCGGCGATGTCCTGGGCCAGGGCCTCGCCGAGCTGGCGCAGCTTGATCAGGGTGGTGTTGGGGTCGTGGCTGAAGGCGCGCTCGGCGCTGGTGGCGAGTTCGAGGAAGACCGGGTCATGCCCGGATAGAAAGCCGAAGTTGCTGCAAGAGCTACTGAAATAGTTGCCGCCATCCCCGCGATCTGGATGTCCCTGCATGCGCGTTCCCTGGTCCCGGTTGCCTGGGCTGCCGCGGCCCGCTCTTACGGCGGGCTGTATCCGGCATTCCGTTAGCCTGCCACTAAACGGGCTGAGGGGCCAGTCAGCGAGGGCAATCACCGTTCCGCATGGGCCCGTGGCCCGGCCACTACAGCCGGATACGCTCCATGAACCCGCCCCAGAACAGCCGCTTGCCGTCGAAGGGCAGCTTGGCGTGGTCCAGCATGTCGGCCAGGCGGGGATCGTTCATCACCTGCTCGAGAATGCGGTTGCGCTCCTCGCGGGAGGCGTAGCGGACCCAGGCGAAGACAACCGTCTCGCCCGGCTCCAGCTTGACGCTCTGGGGGAAGGAGGTGTGCTCGCCGGGGCGGATATCGTCACCCACGCACTCGACGTACTCCAGGGCCCCGTACTCCTTCCAGATCTCGCCGGCGTGACGGGCCAGCCGCAGGTAGTCATCCAGGCGCTCGAGCGGGACCGGCAACACGAAGGCATCGACATAGCTCATGGCACCATCCTCCTGTCGTCGCGAGAACGGTTGGGGTGTCATCACAGCATAGCGTGTGACATGCCGACCAGGGGTTAGTGCTTCAGCCCAGGTACCGGTGGAACACCTCCATCAGCTCCCGCTTGTCCTCGAAGCCGATGCCCGGCGCATCGGGCAGCGCGACCGTCCCCTCCTCCACCGGCGTGGAATCGGCGAAACCACCGAAGGGGGCGAATACCCGCGGGTAAGACTCGTTGCCACCGAGCTTGAGGCCGGCGGCAATATTGAGGGCGAACTGGTGGCCGCCGTGGGGGATGCACTGACGCGACGACCAGCCGTGGGCGTGCAGCACCTCGAGCATGCGCAGATACTCCACCAGACCGTAGCTGAGCACCGGGTCCATCTGCAGGATGTCGCGATCCGGGCGCATGCCGCCGTAGCGCAGCAGGTTGCGCACGTCCTGATGGGAGAAGAGGTTCTCGCCGGTGGCCGTCGGCGGCGCGTAGTGCTCGCACAGCTGCCGCTGCAGCGCATAGTCGAGGGGATCGCCCGCCTCCTCGTACCAGCGCACGCCATAGGGGGCCAGGCCCTCGGCGAAGGCCAGGGTGGTCTTGAGGTCGAAACGGCCGTTGGCGTCGACGGCCAGGCGTCCGGCATCGCCAACGACCTCGATAGCCGCCTCGACCCGCGCGAGGTCCTCGACCAGCGGCACCCCGCCGATCTTCATCTTGGTGCAGGTGTAGCCCAGGTCGAGGTAGTCGCGCATCTCGTCCTCGAGGCCGCGGATCGGCTTGCCCGGGTAGTAGTAGCCCCCCGCCGCATAGACGGAGACGCGCTCGTCGGGCAGACCGTCGTCGTAGCGCTCGGCCAGCAGCTGCGCCAGGGGCTTGCTCTCGACCTTGGCGACGATGTCCCACACCGCCATGTCGATGATGCCGACCGCCACCGAGCGCTCGCCGTGCCCGCCGGGTTTCTCGTTGGCCATCAACACATCCCAGACGCGGAAGGGGTCGAGGTTGCGGCCGCTCTCGTCGAGCAGCGAGGCCGGATCGGCATCGCGCAGGCGCGGCAGGAAGCGCTCGCGCAGCAACCCGCTCTGGGCGTAGCGGCCGTTGGAGTTGAAGCCGTAGCCGACCACCGGGCGGCCGTCGACCCGGGCATCGGTATGGATGGCCAGCACCGAGACATCCATCCCGGCGAACGAGATGTAGGCGTTGGCGATGTCGGAAGCGATCGAGACGCGAGCTTCGCGGATATCGGTGATTCGCATGACTGAACTCCTATAACAGCAGCCCCGAAGGCAGGCGGACGTTGAGCACCTGGGTAAAGGTCAGATAGAAGGCACCGACCAGCACGACGATGATCGGGACCCACTGCAACAAGCGCCGCCACGACACCGGGCCATCCACCCGGGCCAGGTACCAGGCGAGCAGGAAGATAGCCACGCAGGTGGTCACCACGAAGCCCAGCTCGCCGATGGCGAACCACCAGACGAAGAAGCTCGCCATGACCACCAACAGCCGTTGCAGGCTTCCCGAAATCTCGATACGGCGACTACCGGGCTTGATGAAACCCTTGACGATCAATGTCAGCGAGATCACCGCCAGGATCGCCAGAATGGCGCGTGGAAAAATGATGCTCAAGCGTCCCATGTCGCTGCGCGGCAGCCATAGCACGGCGGCGAAGACCAGGCCGACGATTCCTGCGGCGATATCGGTATTCAGGCGCAGGATCATACGTCCCCCCTCCTGTCTGCCGATCCCTTGTCCAGGCGTCCGCTGCGCTCCAGCCAGGCCGGCAGCAGCGCCGTCGCCGCGCCCAGCACCACCAGCCCGGCGAGTACCATCGACAACGGGTTGCGCACCAGCCGCAGCCAGGGGATCGGGTCGACCACCGCCGCCAGCATGGTCTGCACATAACCCTGCTCGGCGATGCCACCGAGGATCAGGCCGAGCACGATGGGCGCTGCATGGATGCCGATCAGGCGCAGGAAATATCCTGCCGTTCCCAGAATCAACATGATGCCGACATCGAGCAGGCTGTTGCGCAGGGCGAAGGTCCCCAGGATGGTGACCATGGCGATGCACGGCACCAGGAAGTAGTAAGGGGTCTTGATCACTACCCGATGAATCAAGCGCCCCCCGAGCAAGCCGACCGGCAGCAGCATCAGGGCGGCAAGGCCCATCGACAGGATGAAGCCATTGGTCAATACCCCGGTTTCGGTGAACAGGCTCAGGCCGGGACGCAGGCCATGCAGCAGCAACACGCCGAGGATGATGGCATCCGGTGGAGCGCCGGGAATGCCGAGCGTCAGCAACGGCACCATGCTGCCGGCGACCATCACGTTGTTACTCGACTCCGAGGCCACCACGCCATCGATATTGCCCTTGCCGAAGCTCTTGGGATCCTTGGAGAAGCGCCGCGCTTCGTTGTAGGCCACCAGGCTGGTCACGTTGCCGCCGGCGCCGGGAATGATGGCGATCACCTGCCCGATCAGGCAGGAGCGAATCAGGTTGACCGGTTTGGAGAAGATATGCCTGGCGACCTGCAGTATCGAGACTTTGCTCTTGCCGAAGCTGCCCTTCTGAGACAGGGCCCCTCGCCCTTCGGCCGCCATGGTCAGCAGTTCGGGAATCACGAACAGCCCGATCAGGGCAACGATCAGTTCGATCCCGCCCTGCAGCGGCGGATAGCCGAAGGTGAAACGCGTCTCGCCACCGACCGGCGAGACGCCGATGGTGCTGAGCAGCATGCCGATACAGCCGCCCAGCAGCCCCTTGAGCAGGGAATCGCTCGACAGGCTGGCCACCAGGGTCAGCCCCAGCATCGCGACCCAGAACATCTCGGCGGGACCGAAGGCCACCGCCAGTCGCGCCAGCGGCGGGGCGAGGATGAGCAGGAAGGCCACCCCGACCAGGCCTCCGACCACCGAGGCGATGGTGGCGGCCGCCAGGGCCTCGTAGGCTCGCCCCTGACGGGCCATCGGGTAGCCATCGAAGGTGGTGGCGATTGATGACGGCGTCCCGGGGGTATTGATCAGGATGGCGGTGAAGGCGCCGCCATAGATGGCGCCCATGTAGACCGCGCCCAGGGCGATCAGGCCCTGAAGCGCGGGCATGGAAAAGGTGAATGGCAACAGCACGGCCAGGGCCATGGTCGCCGTAAGCCCCGGCAGGGAGCCGATCAGCAGGCCGGCCGACACCCCGACCAGCACCGTGAGGAAACTCTCGAAGGTCAGCAGCGAGGCCAACGCCTCCAGCATCATCTCCATCTATCACCCTCCTGCGAGCCATGCCCGGATGGCCGCCATGGTGTCGAAGGAAGCCGGGGCCCCGACCGGGGCCCCGCGGAGGGAGGAGACGTTACTCGGCGCCTTCGAGGATCGGAGTATATGCCTCCCGGAGCGAGGCAATCACCTCGTCGATCTCGTCACCGGTGATGTACTCCATCACGAAGCCCAGCGGCTCCTGCTTCTCGGTGATCTGGCGGTTGGCTTCGGCGAAGGCCTCCTCGAGGACGCTGATGACCTCATCGGGCGTTCCCTTGGGGGCGGCCACGCCACGATAGGCGCCACCGACGATGTCATAACCCTGCTCCTTGAAGGTCGGGGCATCGGGCAGCGCCGGCACGCGCTCCTCGGAGGCTACTGCAAGCACCCGTCCGCGCTCCTCCAGCTGCACCCCGAGCATGGTGTAGTTGAAGATCCCGGAGACGTGATTGCCCTCGAGTGCGGCCGGAAGCGGGCCGGTGCCGGTGAAGGGGATGTAGGTCAGGTCGATATCGGCTTCCTTCTCGAAGCGCAGCATGTCCAGGTGGTTGGCGCTGTAGGTCCCGCTGCCGCCCAGGGTCACCGCCTGGGGGTTCTCCCGGGCATACTCGACCAGATCCTCCAGGGTCTCGAAGGGACTGTTGGCCGGCACGATCAAGGCATTGGGGGTGGAGTGAAAGAAGGTGATGATGTCCCAGTTGTCGGTTTCGAAGCCGGCATCGGAGCGCTGGATCGGCTGACCGATGATGTGCGGGATATTGACCCCGATGATCTCGTAGCCGTCCGGCTCGGCCTCATTCTGGAATTCGCTCCAGGCCACCGCACCGCCGCCGCCGGGGCGATGGGTCACGTTGACGCTGACACCCAGGATCTCCTCGAGGATCGGTTCCTGGAAGCGCGCGGTCACGTCGGACTCACCGCCCGGGTCGAAGGGAATGGTGTAGGTGATGGCCCTTTCCGGGTACTCGGCATGGGCAATGCCGGCCAGCCCCAGCAGGGCGACGGCTGTCATGGCACCGACCAGCGGTGTGGGTACGAACTTCATGGCATGCTCCCGATCTCGTTGTTATGGGAAATCGTGCTCGTTACCGGATCCACGCCGGCACCATCCTCCTGTCGTGCGCTCGACCGATGGTCGCCGACGGGCACCGATCCCGGCGGTGTGCCGAGAGCAGCGCCTGCTTCTGAAGCTAGCCCAGTTGTAAAAGTTGTCAAATCGAGGAGGCAGGACGGCCGCCTTCAGCCCTCGAACACCCGGCGGCGTGAGTTGCCCAGATGTTCGCGCATGTGGTGGCTGGCGCCCTCGGCGTCACCGGCCAGGATGCTGTCGTGAATGCGGCGATGCTCCTCCTGCACCTCGGGAAGGTGGCAGCCGGGGTGACGCTGGCCCAGCCCGCGCGCCAGGCGCTGGCCATAGGTGATGGGGGCCTCGAGCGAGACCAGGGTGTCGGCGAAGAAGCGGTTGTGGGTGGCGTGGGCGATGGCCAGGTGGAAGCCGTAGTCGGCATCGACCCCCAGCGCATTCTCGCGAATCCGCTGCTCGAGCAGGGCGAAGGCGGTCGAGATGGCCGCCCGGTCCTCGGCCGTGGCATTGAGCGCCGCCAGCCGCGCCGACTCGGCCTCCACGGCGATGCGGAACTCGAAACAGCGCTGAATGTCCGCCAGGCTCTCCAGGGGCGCAAAGTCGAGCATCGCCCGGTCGGGACGCAGGAGCACGAAGCTGCCGGCACCACGATGCGAACGCACCAGCCCATCCTCGCGCAGCCTGGCCAGGGCCTCGCGCACGATCGGGCGCGAGACCCCATGCATCTGCGCCAGCTTCTCTTCGGAGGGCAGCCGCTGGCCCTCGCCGTACTCGCCCTTGATGATGCGATCGACGATATCGCCATACACGCGGTCACCCAGTTTCTGCCCCTGGCGCCCCTGGCGCTCGGGGAAGGTCTCGAGGGCGGTCACCTTGTCAGTGCGGGAACTCATGCCGGTCTTCCTGGCCGCTTTCTCCACAGGATACGCCAACTGCCCCTATCCTCGCCCCCGAACTCTCCACGCTATCCCAACCGGCGATGGCCAGACCGCGTATCGCTCGTGTTAGGCTGACAGCAGACCGATTCACCCAGGACTCTCTCGCATGACGACCGCCAAGCAGCTGCTCGAGCAACTGGTGGGCTTCCCCACCGTCTCCCGTGACTCCAACCTGGAGCTGATCCATTTCGTGGAAGCCTACCTCGACGACCATGGTGTCGAGCACTGGCGTATCGAGAACGATGATGGCAGCAAGGCCAACCTGCTGGCCCGCATCGGCCCGGCGGTGGCGGGCGGCGTGGTGCTCTCCGGCCATACCGATGTGGTGCCGGTGGACGGTCAGCCCTGGTCGAGCGATCCCTTCGCGCTGGTCGACAAGGGCGACGGTCGCCTCTACGGGCGCGGCACCTGCGACATGAAGGGCTTCATCGCCTGTGCCCTGGCCCAGGTGCCGCAGTGGGTGAAGCAGGATATGGAACGCCCCATCTACCTGGCCCTCTCCTACGACGAGGAGGTCGGGTGCCTCGGTGCCCCGCGCATGATCGAGCGCCTGCTGGCCGACCACCCGCGCCCGGCCACGGTGATCGTCGGTGAGCCGACCCTGATGCAGCCGGTGGTGGCGCACAAGGGCGCCACCAACCTGCGCACCACCGTCACCGGCCGCGCAGCCCACTCCAGCCAGGTCGACCAGGGGGTCTCGGCGATCCACGTGGCCGCCCGGCTGGTGACGAGGATCGAGGACGTGATGGCCGAACTCAAGGCCGAAGGCCGTGTCGACGAGGCCTTCAACGTGGTCCACTCGAGCCTGCACGTGGGCAGGATCGCCGGCGGCACCGCGATCAACATCATGGCCCGGGAGTGC
This sequence comes from Halomonas sp. LMYGS-3, assembly GCF_059509875.1. Taxonomy (NCBI): domain Bacteria; kingdom Pseudomonadati; phylum Pseudomonadota; class Gammaproteobacteria; order Oceanospirillales; family Halomonadaceae; genus Halomonas; species Halomonas sp. LMYGS-3. The sequence goes on from NZ_JCAKFQ010000028.1 coordinate 34,440, forward strand.
AGCTTCGACTGGGAGATCCGCCACCTGCCCCAGGACCGCTTCGAGGATCTGCTCGGCCGCGTGAACGCCTACGCCGCCGAGCTCGAGGCCGGGATGCAGCGCATCGCCCCCGAGACGGGCATCGTCACCGAGACGCTCAACGTCACGGTGCCGGCACTCGCCGACGACAACAACGCCGAGGTGCTCGCCCTGTGCCGCGAACTGCTCGGCGAGCGGCCCTCCGGGGCAGTGGCCTATGCCACCGAGGCCGGCCAGTTCCAGCGCGAGGGGCTGCCCACGGTGATCTGCGGGCCCGGCAGCATCGGCCAGGCCCACCAACCCGACGAGTACATCGAGATCGAGCAGCTCGAGGCGGGCACCAGATTCATGAAGCAGTTGGGCGCACGGCAGCGACACGGCTGAGCCCCCGCTGTCACTGCATCGGCACGGCATATCGGAGGGCTCCTCGGACGTTGGTCGGATTGCCAAAATGTTCAACATATGGCACCGTGCAACGAAATTTCCTCGGGAATCCGCCCGTGAAGGCAAGAGCACTCAAAGCGTCCCAACGTCCCAGCGTCGCCGACTTTCTGGCCGAGGCCATCTTCTCCGGTCGCTATCAGCCCGGGGACTTCGTGCCCAAGGAAATCGACCTCTGCGAGCAGTTCGCCATCAACCGCTCCGCGGTGCGCAGCGACCTGCGGCAATTGGTCGATGTCGGCATCATCGAACGCATTTCGGGACACGGCTCCAAGGTTCGGGACTACGAGGAGTGGAACATCCTCGACCCCACCGTGACCGAATGGATGACCCGCTACGCCTCCCCCAACCCCAAGATCCAGCGCGAAATTCTCGCCTTTCGCCTGGATGTCGAACCCTATGTCGCCATGACCGCCGCCAGGCGCGCCAAGGCTCGCGACCTGGTCGCTATCGAGGAGGCCTTCGAAGGCATGGGGCAGAACCTGCACAATGCCAGTTGCCCGGAAGAACGCCGGCTGCACAGCGACTATGACATCGCCTTCCATATCGCCATCTACAAGGCCACCCACAATATCGTCTGGGCCCAGCTCTCGCACATCCTGCGCCCGTCCATCTACCTGCTGATCGAGATCTCCAATCTCAGCGCCACCGACCCCGAGGAGAGTCTCGAGCGGCACCGGCAGGTGATGGAGTGCATTCGTGCACGCAAGCCCCGCGAAGCCTTCCTGGCGGCCCAGGCCGTCCTCGAGGGCACCGCCCAGGCGCTGGGAATCGAGCCCGGGGAGGGCACGCTGGGCCGGGACCTGGCCCCGGCCTGACGCTTCCCATGCAACGTCCATGGATTGCGAGCGCCTGAAGGTCAGGCGCTCGACCGGTGGGTGGTGCGTATTGTCGAGGAGAAGTTCAGTGATTGTCCCGCGGCGGGCTCTGGCGCGCCACGTCGCGATACTTCGTCGCCGGCGTCAGCGTCATGCCGCGGTCGAGCGGTTCGACCAGGCTGCGCTGGATCTCCTGCCAGGGTGTCTGATGGTCGGGATAGCGATAGCCGCCCTGCTGCTCCAGACGCTCGCGCCGTGCGGCGAGTTCGGCCTCATCGATCAACAACCTCACCTCACCGCGCTTCAGGTCGATACGCAGCCGGTCGCCGTCCTCGAGCAAGGCCAGGCCACCGCCGGTGGCCGCTTCGGGCGAGGCATTGAGGATCGACGGCGAGCCGGAGGTGCCCGACTGACGGCCGTCACCCAGGCACGGCAGTGACTCGATGCCACGCTTGATCAGCGCCTCGGGCGGCTGCATGTTGACCACTTCGGCGCCGCCGGGGTGGCCCACCGGTCCGGCGCCGCGCATCACCAGGATGGTGCGCTCATCGATCTCGAGGCTCGGGTCGTCGATGCGCGCGTGGTAGTCCTCCGAACCGTCGAATACCGCGACCCGACCCTCGAAGGCCTCGGGGTCGTCGGGGTCGCTGAGGAAGCGCTCGCGGAAGTCCCGCGAGATCACACTGGTCTTCATCAACGCCGAGCCAAAGAGGTTACCCTTGAGGTTGAGGAAGCCGGCGTGCTCGACCAGCGGGTTGTCGTAACGCCGGATGACGTCTGCGTCGCGGGTCTCGCGTCCCTGGGTATTGGCACCGAGCGTCTGGCCGTTGACGGTCAGCGCGTCAACGTGGAGCTTGCCGGCAGCGAGCAGCTCGTGGAGCACCGCCGGCACCCCACCGGCGCGATAGAACTCCTCGGAGAGATAAGCGCCGGCCGGCATCACGTTGGCCAGCAACGGGATCTCGTGGCCCAGCCGCTGCCAGTCGTCATTGGTCAGCTCGATGCCGGCGTGTCGGGCGATGGCGTTGACATGGATCGGGGCGTTGGACGAGCCGCCCAGCGCCGAGCAGACCACGATGGCGTTCTCGAAGGCCTCGCGGGTGAGGATCTCCGAGGGGCGCAGATCCTCCCAGACCATGGCGACGCACCGCTCGCCGGTCTGGTAGGCGACCATGGCGCGCTCCTTGTAGGGGGCGGGGATCATCGCCGACCCGGGCAGGCTCATGCCCAGTGCCTCGGCCATGGAGTTCATGGACGAGGCGGTGCCCATGGTGTTGCAGTGGCCGATCGACGGCGCCGAGTCGGCGCCCCGCGCCAGAAACTCATCGTAGTCGATGTCACCCGCGGCGAGTCGCTTGCGCAACTCCCAGATGATGGTGCCGGAGCCGACCCGCTCGCTGCCCCGCCAGCCGTTGAGCATCGGCCCCCCGGAGAGCACGATGGCCGGAATATTGACCGTAGCGGCGGCCATCAGGCAGGCCGGTGTGGTCTTGTCGCAGCCGGTGGTGAGCACCACCCCGTCGAGCGGGTAGCCGTGCAGTACCTCGACCAGCCCCAGGTAGGCCAGGTTGCGATCCAGCGCCGCCGTGGGGCGGCGCACGTTCTCGTGGATCGGATGCATGGGGAACTCGAAGGGCACCCCACCCGCGGCACGGATGCCGTCCTTGACCCGCTTGGCGAGTTCCACGTGGTGGCGATTGCACGGCGTCAGGTCGGAGCCGGACTGGGCGATCCCGATGATCGGCTTGCCACTGGTGAGCTCCTCCAGGGTGATGCCATAGTTCAGGTAGCGCTCGATGCACAGCGCCGTGGTTCCGGGATGCTCGGGGTTGTCGAACCACCAGCGCGAGCGCAGCTGGTCGGAGGTGATCCGTCTGTCGGTCGATTGACTCGTCATGGCGAAATCCTGGAATCGTTAATATTCAGTGGACAGGCGATAGGCTGCCGGCATCACGCCTCTCACGCCCGGCACCACCCGGAACAGCCCCCCAGCCAGCCCCTCCTGGTCACGCTCCACGGCCGCGGTGGTAATGAACAACTGATCCAGCCGTGGCCCACCGAAGGCGCAAGACGTCACCCGCGAGGCCGGTAGCGGCAGGGTCTCGTCCAGGGCACCATCTGGCCGGAATCGGCTCACACGACCACCATCCCAGTGCGCTACCCAGAGTCCACCCTCGGCATCGCAGGTCATGCCATCGGGAAACCCCTGGGTCGCATTGAAACACACATGCTCGCGCTTGTTGGACAGTTCACCTTGCGGCGAAAGGTCGAAGGCATAGATGACACCCAGCGGGGTATCGCTATGATACAGGGTGGCACCATCAGGACTGATGGCCGGGCCGTTGGCGACCCGGTAGCCGGCATCCACGAGTACCGGACCGTGCCGATCCAGACGATACAGCGAGCCAGTGGGGCACTTGGCATCATCGTCCATGGAGCCGAACCATAGACGGCCCTGGGGGTCGACCTTGGCATCGTTAAGACGGTTGCCATCCGGCTCGTCGCCGGGAGTTGCCCATTCGGCGACGATATTCGGCCCGCTCTCGCTCAGTCGCAAATGCACCAGTCGCGAACGCAGTCCAGCAATGAAGCCATCGCCCTCCTCTCGAGGCGCCAGCCAGCAACAAGCTTCCTCCAACGCCCAGCCATGCGTGTCACCGCTGGCCAGGTCATAGGCATGCAGGCGTGCCTTGAGGATATCGACGAACACCAGCCACCCCATGGCGCCGAGTTGCGGACACCACAAGGGTCCCTCGCCGAGCATCGCCCGGCCGCGCCACACGCATTCGATCTTCGATGCATCCACCATGGTGCTCAGCCTCAGTGTGAATGACGCGGCACCTCGGCGCCGCGCTTGCCGACAAGGAAGTCGAAATCGCAGCCCTCATCGGCTTGCAGTACATGCTCGATGTAGAGCTGGCGATAGCCGCCATCGCTGGCGATGCGCCGCGACTTCTCGGTGGGGTCGCTCTCCGCCAGGCGGGCCTCGAGCTCGGCATCACTGATATCCAGGTGCAGACGTCCGGCCTCGCAATCGAGCTCGATCCAATCGCCATCGCGCACCGCCGCCAACGGCCCGCCGGCGGCGGCCTCGGGTGCCACGTGCAATACCACGGTCCCGTAGGCAGTGCCGCTCATCCGCGCATCGGAAATGCGCACCATGTCGGTGACGCCCTGCTCGAGCAGTTTGGCGGGCAGCCCCATGTTGCCGACCTCGGCCATACCGTGATAACCGCGCGGCCCGCAGTGCTTCATCACCAGGATGCTGTCGGCGTCGACCTCAAGATCGGGGTCGTTGATACGCGCCTTGTAGTCGTCGAAGTCTTCGAAGACCACCGCCCTGCCTCGGTGTCGCATCAGCTCTGGGCTCGCTGCCGAGGGCTTGAGCACCGCGCCGCGCGGCGCCAGGTTGCCGCGCAGGATGCAGATGCCACCCTCCTCGCGGAGGGGATTGTCCAGTGGCCGGATTACCTCGTCGTTGTAGAGCGGCGCGTCCCGGACGTTCTCCCACAGGGTCTGGCCGTTGACGGTCAGCGCGTCCTTGTGCGGCAACCGGTCGGCTTCGCCCAGCCGGCGCAGCACGGCGGGCAACCCGCCGGCATAGTAGAACTCCTCCATCAGGAAACGCCCCGAGGGCTGCAGGTCGACAAGGGTCGGCGTGCCGCGGCCGATCGTGGTCCAGTCGTCGAGCGCGAGATCGACGCCGATCCGCCCGGCGATGGCCTTGAGGTGGACCACCGCGTTGGTGGAGCCGCCGATGGCGGCATTGGTGCGAATGGCGTTCTCGAACGCCTCGCGGGTCAACACCTTGGACAGTGTCAGATCCTCGTCGACCATTTCGACGATGCGGTTGCCGGAGAGATGCGCCAGCACGTAGCGCCGTGAGTCCACGGCCGGAATCGCCGCATTGTGGGGCAGCGAGGTACCCAGCGACTCGGCCATGCAGGCCATGGTCGAGGCGGTGCCCATGGTGTTGCAGGTGCCCGCCGAGCGCGACATGCCGGACTCGGCGGCCATGAAGTCGTGCATCGTGATCTTGCCGGCCTTGACCTGTTCGGAGAGTTGCCAGACCACGGTGCCCGAGCCGATGTCCTTGCCCTCGTGCTTGCCGTTGAGCATGGGGCCGCCGGTGACCACGATGGTGGGAAGGTCGCAGCTCGCCGCCCCCATCAGCAGCGCCGGCGTGGTCTTGTCGCAGCCCACCAGCAATACCACCGCGTCCATGGGATTGCCGCGGATTGCTTCCTCCACGTCCATGCTCGCCAGGTTGCGGGTGAACATCGCCGTGGGCCGCAGGTTGGACTCGCCGGTGGAGAACACCGGAAACTCCACCGGATAGCCTCCGGCCTCCAGCACCCCCTTCTTGACGTGGTCGGCGAGCTTGCGGAAGTGCGCGTTGCACGGCGTCAGTTCCGACCAGGTGTTGCAGATGCCGATGATCGGCTTGCCCTGGAATTCGTGATCGGGAATCCCCTGGTTCTTCATCCAGCTGCGATACATGAAGCCGTTCTTGTCGGCACTGCCGAACCACTCGGCGGAACGTAGCTGGCGCTTGTAATCGGACATAAGACCTCCAATCAAAGAGCAGGATCGTGATCGCTCCCATCGTGTTTTCTACCAGCAGTCGAGCACTCATCGCCAGCAATAGGATGGCGACAAGAATCAGGTACTCAAGAGCCTACAAGATAGGTGAGGCGCCTGAACCATATCAGGATTACTGGAGAGCATTAACTTTTCTCTGAAACATTTACCTTATAGCTGAAGCATTGCTCATATTTTTCTCCAGGGAGCAATAAAGTAGCCGGAAACCCGGACTGGTTCGGCGTGTCCGGAAAGTGCTGAGGCTCCAAGCAAAACCCAGTGAAAGGAGCGTAGCGACTACCATCACGGGATACAACATCCTGCAGATTCTGCCCTGTATAAAACTGCACCCCCGGCTGAGTTGCATCAAGCTGAAGTTTTAACCCAGACGAAGGGCAGTTAACTTCTGCCATCTTTATGCTGCCTGACTCATCGCGGGGCTTAATGACATAACAGTGATCGATACCACCGCGCTTTTCAATCTGCGGATCAGCATGAACAAATGCATCCTTAAGCACTTTAGTGCGACTGAAATCCAGTGCACTTCCGTCAACCGTAATGATACTCCCGCTCGGGATCCCCGAGGCATCAATATCCACGACCGCTGTACTGGGAATCAGAAAAACATGATCCTTTATGGTACCTTTTTCACCCCCGGAAAGATTGAAGTAAAGGTGACTAGTAATATTTACATTAGTGGGCCGGCTTGTCGTAGCGATCACCTTAAACGTCAGTCTATTATCGTTATCAAGACTAAGGGTTACATGACAATCCAGCTCGCCTGGATAACCTCCGGAACCATCCGGCGACAGGAGGCGGGCACAAAGCGAGTTCTCCTCACTATCACTTTGTACACTTTCGATGTACCATAGTTGCTTATCAAACCCTGCTAGCCCACCATGCAAATGATGCTTATTTTCATTGCAGCTGAGGCTGAAGTCACGACCCTCTATCGTGAACCTGGCATGGGAAATACGGTTGGCATAGCGGCCAATAATTGCATTGACAAAAGCCGTTTGTTGACGGAGAGAAGAAAAATCATTAAACCCTAATACAACGTTCACCGGATTGCCGGTGCGGTCCGGCAAAATAAAGTCAGTAACCGTCAGACCATAATCCAGCACACCTACCCGAACACCCCACTTATTACAAAGCCAATATTGATGAATTTTTCCCAACTGGGGGTCACACGCATATAGTTGCTTTTCTATCTTGGCTTGCACTATTTAGCTCCAGAAGTTTCCCTTTTGACCATCTTGTGCATCCTACGCCTGCACTCATGCCAAACGTATCCTACCAATCACGTCTTGGGCATGAAGTACCTACGCCATCCCTTCGAGATACCATTCATGCAACCCTAATGCTCACGGAACTTGACCACATGAGGCCACATTAAATAGCCATTTTCCGGATGATGCACAATTACCCTAGATTACGAGTTACTCGGCCTGCTCATGCATCTTTTTGTGCATTGATAACGCACCGTAGGGCTTACCCATAGCGACAGAATATCTGATTTTCGCCGGGCAGGTCGCTACCACTAGATAGCAGCACAGCGATCAGCATCTATCCGTTGCATTAGTTGTCACTATCACATTCCAGGATCCTGGCTTTAAGTGCGCCTTGACCCGGTCGCCATCAACTTCCACTACGGCATTGGTTTCTGGACACACTGTATCGGGTGACGCCTGTGTATTAGTCGCTTTCATATCAGAATGATAGAGTTCGAGCGCCTCTACCAAGCGCTGCTGGTTACCCAGGCCACGCAGTTCGATGGTAATGTCCTGCGACTCACTGAGATGGCGATTGAGGGCAAATATCGCGGTCTGGCCGCACTCGTCATCGTGCACAACAGCAGCGCACAGATAAGGCACTTCAGGAAAGGTATTCGCCTGATAACTCGGTGAGTCAATCAAGCACCTCAGCACGCGACCCCGTGCATACTTTGAGGCCTGCGCGAACGGAAAGAATATCGTCTGGCGCCACGCCTCTCCACCGGGCTCGGTCATTATAGGGCCGATGACATTGACCAGTTGTGCTAAACAAGCAGCCTTCACCCGATCGGCATTGTTCATCAATGTAATTAACGCCCCACCCACCAACAACGCATCTTCATGATTGTAGACCTCCTCAATCAAGCGTGGCGCCTGCGGCCAGCCGGGCTGGCTACGATGTTCTGCAGAGCGCGCCTTGTACCAGACGTTCCACTCGTCGAACGACAGCATGATCCGCTTTGTCGAGTGTCGCCTAGCCGCTACACTGTCGGCCACCGCAACGATTTCCTTGATGAACAAGTCAGTCAGCTCGACATTGGCGAGATACTCGGCGGTAGAGTCGTGGGAGTTCCCGAAGTAATGATGCAACGAGATGAAATCTACCTCGTCAAAGCAATGCTCCAGCACGCGGTCTTCCCATACACCATAGGTGGGTATGTCATGCTTAGATGATCCGCAGGCAGCGAGCTGTACACTCGGATCGACCGAGCGCATAAGCTTTGCGGTCTCTTTGGCAATGCGCCCGTATTCGTCAGCAGTCTTCTGGCAGATCTGCCAGGGACCATCCATTTCATTGCCAAGGCACCAGAACTTGATAGCGTGCGGCTCTTCGACACCATGTTGACGACGCAATTCGGAGAGCGCAGTCCCACCGGGATGATTGCAGTACTCGAGGAAATGCCGCGCCTCATCAGGACCACGCGTGCCGAGGTTGACAGCGAACATCGGTTCGACATCCACGGTACGGCACCACTGCATGAACTCGTTCGTACCGAACTGATTGGTCTCGGTGGAAAGCCATGCGAGATCGAGACGTACCGGCCGATCTTCCTTTGGCCCAACACCATCCTCCCAGTTGTAACCGGAAAGGAAGTTGCCACCGGGATAACGGACAATAGTCGGGCCCAATTCACGGGTGAGTGCCATGACGTCACCGCGGAAGCCGTGCTCATCGGCACTCGGATGGTCTGGTTCGTATATGCCGCTATATACACATCGCCCCATGTGCTCGACGAAGGTTCCGAAGATTCGCCGATCCAGTGGTGATATATCGAAGTCACGATCGACGACCAGCTGTGTAGTAATCATCTCTTCAGTACTCCCCGGAAAAATGACAAAGGCGTGCAGCCTGCCATCCGTGAGTTACGGATGTGTAATATCAGGATCCCTTCCCCAAACATCGGCTGACCCCAATAATATTGCAAAAAAACCCTTAATGTGCGGGGCTAACCGCTTGCATGTATAGATCGGGGTTCAACCTTTTTCCTGATTCACTATCAAAAAGATGCAACCCATTTTTCGACATTGCCAAACGCACTTTATCGCCTGGCCCAAGAGACAGCCGGTCACGAAAAACAGCTGTGACATTCTCGCCACCCAAATTCAAGATCACCTGAATCTCCGAACCAGTCGGTTCGATTACTGCCACTTCAAATTCTGTCCCTTCCTCGGAAACCTCAAAATGCTCGGGCCTGATCCCAATAACCAATTCGCGGCTGGAGTCAATATCCACAGGATATGGTAGCCGCAGCGTCTCACCAGACTGCGTCAGAAAACATTGAGGATCAGCTCCATCCACTCTCCCCTTGATAAAGTTCATTGAGGGAGATCCCATGAAACCTGCGACAAAGAGATTCTCTGGATGGTCATAGAGCTCCAAGGGACTACCAATCTGTTCAATATAACCATCATGCATGACGACGATCTTATCGGCCATCGTCATGGCCTCAATCTGATCATGCGTCACATAAACGATCGTCGTTTTCAACTTTTGATGCAAAGACTTTATCTCGGCTCGCATTTGTACACGTAGCTTGGCATCTAAGTTAGAAAGAGGCTCATCGAACAGAAAAACCTTGGGATCGCGGACAATCGCCCGCCCCATGGCGACCCGTTGACGCTGTCCTCCAGAAAGCTGTCGAGGATAACGGTCCAAAAGATTCGTCAAGTTAAGTATACGTGCAGACTCGACGACCTTCCGTCTCTGCTCTTCTTTATCCTTTTTCTTCATCCTAAGAGAGAATGACATGTTTTCTTCAACCGTCATATGAGGATAAAGGGCATAAGACTGAAAGACCATCGCAATGTCACGGTCTTTCGGATGCTTAGTGTTCACGACCTTTCCATCTATCCATATTTCACCGCCAGTGATGTCTTCGAGACCGGCAATCATGCGAAGCAAGGTCGACTTCCCACAGCCTGAAGGTCCCACCAAGACAACGAACTCACCATCCTCTACATGAATATTTACACTGTGTAGGACCTGTTGATCTCCGTAAGCCTTCACGGCATTCATTATTTCAACTGAAGCCATAAGTATTATTCCTTATCTCGGACTTTGATTGTATTGGCATAACCTGATGCTTTACACACTCAATCGAGGTATCGAAACGTTAATTCACGGCCTTACCATGGGCACTCAACCCTTGACCGCTCCCATTGTGAGCCCACGAACGAGATGCCGCTGCAGAAGCATCATGATGATGACGATCGGTAGCATGATCCCGATTGCGCCAGCGGCTGCAAGAGACAGACTAGAGATATCCTCCCCACCAAAGGAAGCGATTGCCACCGGAAGGGTTTTTGTGTCGACCCCAGTCAGTACAAGGGCAAAAAGAAATTCGTTGTATGAGAGGAGCAGACTAAACAAGGCCGCGACGGTCATGCCGGGTCGTGCAAGGGGGAGAATCACGGTACGGAACGACTGCCAACTGTTACACCCATCAAGAGCGGCCGCCTCATCCAGATCTCGAGGAATATCCAAAAAGAAACCATGCATCAGCCAAATAGTGAACGGTTGATTTATCGCGATCAACGCCAGAATCAACAATACATAGCTGTCAATAAGGTTCAAAAAACTCCCCATCACGAAAAAAGGAATGGCCAGTAGAATATGTGGAAACATCCGAATGGTGAACAGGGCACTGAGAATCGGACCAGACCGCTGGCGAGGGATGCGAGACAGTGCATAAGCCGCCAAAGTCCCGATCGGGACGGAAATGATCACTGTTCCGGCTGACACAATAAGGCTATTAAACAAATACTGGACAAAATCATGGTCGATCCATACTTGCTTGTGATACTCCAACGTCGGCTCGAAGACTAGCGTTGGCGGTATGGTAAAGGCGTCCGCCGGATGTTTCAGTGACGTCAGGACAGCCCAAAGCAAAGGAATGAGATTGAAGAACGTAAAGATGCATAGCGCTGCAAATAGCAGCATCTGACCTCTGTTGAGCAACGCGCTGTTTTCAGGGGCAGTCTTCCGGGCCTCTTGGCCTCTTTTGCTCAGCGCCTTGTCAGTAATTATCATCGACATTCAGTCTCCCTTCCTGTAAATACGAGTCAGAACTTTATTGATGGTGAGAAGAATGATGGCGACGACGACCAAGGTAATGACACCCAAAGCAGAGGCCTTGCCAATATCCAACATCCGGAAGCCCAGCTGATAAGTATACATGGTGATGGTTTCGGTCGCGGTTCCGGGGCCGCCACCAGTCAACACATAAATAGTGTCGAAGAATCTGAATGCATCCATGAGTCGGACCGACACCGTGAATATTATCGCAGGTATCAGTGCCGGAATGATGATATGGCGAAGAATCTGCCAAGCATTTGCACCATCGATCTGGGCGGCGCCAACCAGCGACTGGTCAAGCGTTTGTAGCGCGGCATAGAGGACCATCATGATCAGTGGCGTAAAGATCCAGGCATCGGCGAGTATAACGCTGATTTTTGCCCATATCGGATCGCCCAGCCAGTCCGGCGGAGTAATATCGAGGCCCAGTAGCGTGGCGTCCAGAAGCCCAAAGTTAGAGACCAGGATCCATTTAATAAACAGCGCAGCAACCACCGGCGTTACAATGTGAGGCAGGAACAACAACATGGTGAAAAGGCGGGCGCTGAACTTCAGTTTATAGATGCCAATCGCCAACGCGAACCCCACCACAAACTGGAGCCCTACCGACCCGAACGCGATAATAATCGTCGTCCAGAACGACTGCCAAAGACGCGTCTCAGCGAACAACTCGAAATAATTGCCGAGACCGATGAAGGTTCGCTCTGACGACCCTAAGTAATAGTCGAAGAAACTGAGGTAAATCGCATATCCCAATGGCCAAAGCAGGACCACGGTCAACAGACCGAAACTGGGCAAGAGAAACCACCACAAACCCCTTTGCCAACGTACCATATGTCAGTCCTATCGGAGATTACAGACAACGGCACCACCGCCCTACCACGCCCGCTGGTGCCGACGCTCATGCCGTTACTCGTAGTAACCGCGTGAGGCCAAGAGTTTTTCGGTTTCCACCGCAGCCTTGTCTAGAGCGGCTTGTACTTCCATTTCACCGATTACTGCCTGCAGGATGTAGCGGGTCACGATTTCACCCACATCCAGAAAGTCGGGTATCGCCGGGAATGCTTGACCTGTTTCAAGCGCCTCGCGAGCGGCTGGATACCACCGATATTTCTCAGCGAGTTCGGGATCTCCCAACACCGAAAGACGTGGCGGCATAGCATATTCTGCCCCCTTACGCATACTCTCCTGGCTGGCAGCGGTTGCCAGCATCTGGAACATTTCCTCCTTGTCGGCTGAAGAAAACTTGGAAATCGCGAAGCCGTCATTGGCAATCCGCGCGCCACCGCCAGGAGGTGCCACCCATTCGAACTCACCGACAAAGCGCGACTGAGTCGGGTCATCCATAGCTGCGGCTCGGGTAAACCATTGCAGGCCCATCGCAGCCAATCCTTGCTGAAGATTGATGGTCGACTCATCATTTGCATGAGAGGTGAAGCCCCGGGGGGCATACTCGGCCATCTCTTTCATTTTTTTAATAGCGACAACCCCTGCCTCGTTATTAAATATGGGCTTCCAGTTCTCATCGAACCAGCCATCGCCGATGGCATTGATATACCAGTGTGCTTCGTTCAAGGCGGCGTCAACCGGCTTCAGAGACATGATCGTCCCGGCCATTCTGTTACTGTCCAGGGCTGCTGCTGCCTGCTTGTACTCTTCCATAGTGGATGGTGGTTCTATGCCGTTCTCTTTCAGCAGATCGGAACGATAGAAAAAGAGCTCTGCATTAGACATGATCGGCATTGAATAGATATGACCGTCATAGCTTACCGCATCCACAACGGATTGCGGAAAATCCCCGAGGTTGTATTCTTCCTTGTATTTTTCCCAAAACTCATCCAGTGGTTCTAGCCAACCATTTGCCGCGAAGCGCTTCAGCGACGCATCGTTCAAGTAGAGCACATCGATTGCATCCGATCCTGATGACATGGTAATAGAGGCAAGCTCAAGCTCCTTGTCAATCGGCATTAGCTCGACGGTCACACGCCCGTCATCCAAGGCCCCTTTCATCTGTGATGTATAATATTCTAAAGCTGGCTGGCGGTGGCTTATGATACGGATAGTCTCTTGGGCCCATGCCTCCACCGTCAGAGTCGAGCCAATCAGCAACGCAGAGGTTACACCTAGTGACAGCTTTCTCTTCATTACTTTATTTTTCATATCATGACTTTCCATTTCATTGTACTGTTATCAGAAAAAAACGCAGGACCAACTCCAAACCTTTTGCCTCGCTAGCGAGCCCCCGGCTGACGGCATGAGGCTGCACCATGGCCATCTCGATTTGAAAACATTGCCGATGCCATGTCTGTTCTTGAAGTTGGATGAGCAATAGTCGTGACCATGAAGATGGAAGAGAGTGACATGCTGCTTTCTCCTGTCGCCCCCGAGCCCGGGGATTGTTGTATTTGGGTGGCGCACCACAGTACCGGTGCGCCCAAGGTTCAAGCTAGCCAGGCCATCAGATAATCAACCAATGTCAAAATTGGCCATTTTTGATATATTTTTTGTTATCAGAACAGCGAGAGGAGCGCTGCCGTGCGGATCCTGGATGATGACTGGTTTCTACGCGTGCGACTAAAGTTGCGCCATCTGCAGCTGTTTTTGGCCCTGGACGAGCAGCGTAACCTGCATCGCGCCGCTGCCAGGCTAGGCATGAGCCAGCCGGCAGCCTCCAAGTTGCTGGGGGATGTCGAGTCTCAGTTGGGCGTGAAGCTTTTCGACCGACATGCCCGGGGCCTGGCCCCCAACTGGTATGGCGAGATCATGGTGCGTCATGCCCGCACCATGCTCTCCGAGCTGCGTCATACCGGCGAAGAACTGAACGCGCTACGCGAGGGCAATGCCGGGATGGTGGCAGTTGGCACCGTGATGGCCCCGGCCGTTACCTTGCTGACCAGCGCCATCGAGCGGGTTCACCGCGACCGGCCGGGGCTGAAGGTCAGCGTTGCCGTGGACGTCAGCCAGGCGCTGGTGCCACGACTGCTGGAGGGGGAACTGGATTTCGCCATCACACGCATCCCCGCCGGCTTCCCGACGGAGCGCTTCGTGTTCGAGGAAATCGGCGAGGAAGATATTTGCTTCGTGTGCCGGGAAGGCCACCCCCTGACGGGGCGCTCTCCCCTGACCCTGGAGGACATGGCGGCCTATCCGTGGTCGCTTCAGTCTCCCGGCGCCCTGATGCGCCAGCGGGTCGACAGCCTGTTTCTTCACCACGGGGTATCCCCTCCGTCACGGATCGTCGACACCCCGGACGTGCTGGTATCCCTTGCACTGGTCGACAAGTCGGATACCATCACCGCCACCACCCGCGAGGTGGCGGGCCTGCTATGCGCGCCGCAGCGCTTTCGCATCCTGCCTCTTCGGGAAGCGCTCAGCGTTCAGCCCTACGGCCTGGTGAGCCTGCGCGACCAGCGCCTGTCGCCAGGCGCCGGTGCCCTAATGAGAACGCTGCGTGAGATCATCGCGCATCAGCGTGCGGCAAGCGCGAACTGAGCTCACTCCACGAAGGCATCCACCGTCTCACGCCGCCCCAGCAGGAAGGCATCCGCCACATGGCGCAGCGGCGCGACATCGACATCGGAGATTCGGCCGGCGACCAGTTCAGCAAAACGGGCATACAACCCGGCGTATTCCCGCTCCTCGGCGTCGAGCACGATATGCCCGTCGACGACCAGCCGGCTGCCCCCCTGGGTCAAGCTCAGTCGACCGTCCTCGGTATCGACATGGATATCCCAGGTCTGGGGACCAGTCTGACGGAACTCGAAAGCTGCCTGGATCGGCGTCTCTTGCGCATCGCTGAATGCCAGCTCGGCGGCAATCGGCGTCTGACAGTTGCTCGGTACCGCAAGCCTCGCTGAACGCAGAAAGAACGGTTGCGGCAGTATCTCGGTGACGATGGACAGGGCGTTGATTCCCGGATCGAAGACCCCCATGCCACCGGCCTCCCAGATCCATGCCTGGCCCGGGTGCCAGACCCGCACGTCTTCCTTCCACTCGATCTCGATGCGATGAATTTCTCGTTCGGCCAGCCACTCCCGTGCCTGGGCCACACCGGGAGCGAAGCGTGAATGCCAGGCCGCAAACATCGGGCAGCCCCGCCGCTCGGCCAGAGCCATGAGATCCTCGACCTCGCTCAGCGTGGCACCAGGCGGCTTTTCCAGTAGCACCGCCTTGCCATGCCCCAAGGCGAGCCGCGCCTGGGAGTGGCGCAGATGCGTCGGCGTGCAAATCGCCACCGCCTGCAAGTCCGGCACACCATCGAGCATGGCCGCCAGTGAGTCATAGCCGTCGATACCCTCCAAGCGGGCATACGGATCGGCGGTCGCTACCAAGCGAAAGTCAGGACTGGAGTCAATGGCCGGCAGGTGCTGGTCACGTGCGATCTTGCCAACCCCCACCAGGCCGATATCGATGCTACTCATACGGATAGCCTGTCGTTGTAGTGAGGAGGCATTCTGAGGCCAATTCATGGCCCGCGTAAAACGCGACACTACTAAAGTATATGTTAAACATGATTGTTGTATGTTAAACATTGAGAAGCATTCAAACGGTGTCAAACGACACGGTTGCCAGTGGTGCTGCCGTTCATGCCGATGCCGCCCTTTCAACTACTATGAGGAAATCACGCCATGCGCTTGATTCAATGCGACTATCAGGACCAGGTGCGTGCCGCCCTGGTCGAAAACGAGCAACAGGTCAGGCTGCTCGACGCCAACACCTATACGCTGGCCCATCGCGCCATCGCTGGCGCGCAGTCACTCACCGACATCGTCGAATCCTCGGCGACCGAGACCCGACTCGACTATCAACGCCTGGTCGATGATGGCCGCCTGCTGCCCCCCTTGCTGCACCCCGACCCTGCCCACTGCCTGGTGACCGGTACCGGACTCACCCACCTGGGCAGCGCCGACACCCGCTCGGCCATGCATGCCAAGCCCCAGGTCGATGAGGGCGAGTTGACCGACTCCATGCGCATGTTCAAGCTGGGAGTGGATGGCGGCAAGCCCACACCGGGCGAGGTGGGCGCCCAACCGGAGTGGTTCTACAAGGGCGACGGCAGCTGTATCGTGGCCCCGGAGGCGGCGCTGCCGGTGCCGGCCTTCGCCGAGGATGCCGGCGAGGAGCCGGAACTCGCCGGCCTCTACGTGATCGGTGACGACGGCACCCCCTGGCGGGTCGGCTACGCCATCGGCAACGAGTTCTCCGATCACGTGACCGAGCGCTTCAACTACCTGTGGCTGGCCCACTCCAAGCTGCGCGCCTGCAGCTTCGGCCCGGAGCTGCTGGTGGGGGAGCTGCCCGAGCACCTGGAGGGCGCCAGCCGGATCGTCCGGGATGGCGAGACGCTCTGGGAAAAGCCTTTCCTCACCGGGGAGGCCAACATGGCGCACAGCCTGGCCAACCTCGAGCACCATCACTTCAAGTACCCGGGCTTCCGGCGTCCCGGCGACGTCCATGTGCACTTCTTCGGCACCGCCACCCTGAGCTTCGCCGACGGGTTCCGTACTCGCGACGGCGACCGCTTCGAGATCGCCCTGCCCGCTCTGGGACGCCCGCTGCGCAACCCGCTGCGCCTGGAGCCGGACGCCCTCCCCATCGACATCCATGCACTCTGACAAGCAGGAGTTCCCCATGACACTGGAAGGCAAGCTACTCATCGGCCAAGAGGCCGTCAGCGGCAACTCCACCCCCATCTCCGCCGTCGACCCCGCCACCGGCAAGACACTCGCCCCCACCTATGCCGGCGGCAGCAAGGCCGAGGTCGAACGTGCCTGTGAACTGGCCGAGACCGCTTTCGCCAGCTACCGCGAATCCTCGCTGGAAGAGCGCGCGACCTTCCTCGAAACCATCGCCAGCGAGATCGAGGCCCTCGGCGAGCCTCTGATCGAGCGCGCCATGGCCGAGACCGGCCTGCCCCGGGCACGCCTCGAGGGCGAGCGTGGCCGCACCTGCGGCCAGCTGCGCCTGTTCGCCGCGGTGGTGCGCGCCGGCGAGTGGCTCGATGTGCGCCTCGACCCGGCGCTGCCCGAGCGCGAGCCGATGCCGCGCGTCGACCTGCGCCAGCGCCACGTGGCCCTGGGCCCGGTCGCCGTGTTCGGCGCCAGCAACTTCCCGCTCGCCTTCTCCGTGGCCGGCGGCGACACTGCCTCGGCACTGGCCGCCGGCTGCCCGGTGATCGTCAAGGGCCACTCCGCCCATCCCGGCACCTCCGAACTGGTCGGCCGCGCCGTGCAGGCCGCAGTGGCCCAGTGCCACCTGCCCGAGGGCGTCTTCTCGCTGCTGTTCGGCTCGGGCCGCGAGATCGGCCAGGCGCTGGTCGCCGATCCGCGCATCCAGGCGGTGGGCTTCACCGGCTCGCGCACGGGCGGTACCGCCTTGATGGCCACCGCCCAGGCCCGCCCCCAGCCGATCCCGGTCTATGCCGAGATGAGTTCCATCAACCCGGTGTTCCTGCTGCCCGAGGCGCTCGCCGCGCGCGGCCCAGCCATCGCCGAGGGCTTTGTTGGCTCGCTCACCCTGGGCGCCGGCCAGTTCTGCACCAACCCCGGGCTGCTGATCGGCCTGAGCGGGCCCTCGCTCGACGCCTTCGTCAAGGCGGCCGGCGAGGCGGTCAAGGGCAGTGCCACCCAGACCATGCTCACCCCGGGGATACACGCCGCCTATCAGGATGGCGTCGGTGCCCTGGCCGCCCACCCCAAGGTGCGCGAGATCGCCCGTGGCCAGGCCGGCGCCGGACCGCACGAGTGCCAGGCGGCGCTGTTTGCCGCCAACGGCGCCGACTTCCTGTCCGATGCAGCGCTGCAGGCCGAGGTGTTCGGCGCCAGCGCCCTGGTGGTGGAATGCGCCGACGCCGAGGAGATGCAGCGTGTGGCCGAGGCCCTGGAAGGCCAGCTCACCGCCACCCTGCAGGTGGACGACGGCGACCTGCCGTTGGCCCGCCGCCTGCTGCCGGTGCTCGAGCGCAAGGCGGGGCGGATTCTCGCCAACGGCTGGCCCACCGGCGTCGAGGTGTGCCACGCCATGGTCCACGGCGGCCCCTACCCGGCCACGGCCGACTCGCGCACCACCTCGGTGGGCAGTGCGGCCATCCAGCGCTTCCTGCGCCCGGTGTGCTACCAGGCACTGCCAGCGGCCCTGCTGCCCGAGGCGCTGCACGACGGCAACCCGCTGGGCGTGACTCGGCTGGTGGACGGCCGGCGTGAGGCGTGACGCAAACGACAACCCATGCGAGGTGGCCAGTTGAACAACGAACGCTTACTTCCCGAGGACCTGGAGCGCGCCCGGCTGGTGGGGCGGGTATGGCGGTCGGCCCCGGACGAGGGGCCGGCCCTGGTGGTGGTCCGCCGCGGCGAGGTCATCGACATCTCCGCGCAGTGCGGCTGCATGGCCGACCTGCTCGATCGCGACGATGCCGTCGAATTCGTCTCGCGCGCCGAGGGCGAATCCCTCGGCCCCGTCGAGGCGCTGCTGGAGAACTCGCTCGCCGAACCGCGGCGCGCCCCCTACCTGCTCGCCCCCTGCGACGTCCAGGCGATCAAGGCCTGCGGCGTGACCTTCGCCGTGAGCCTGATGGAGCGGGTGATCGAGGAGCAGGCCGGCGGCGACCCCGGCCGGGCCGGTGAACTGCGCGCCGAGCTGCAGGCGTTGATCGGCAGCGACCTGTCGCGGATCGTGCCCGGTTCCGAAGAAGCCATGGCGCTCAAGGCGGCGCTGCAGGCGCGCGGCGCCTGGTCGCAGTACATGGAGGTCGGCCTCGGCCCGGACGCCGAGGTGTTCACCAAGGCGCAGCCGTTCTCGGCGGTGGGCTTCGGCGACCGCGTCGGCCTGCACCCGGCGTCGCAGTGGAACAACCCCGAGCCGGAGATCGTGCTGGCGGTAGATGCCAATGGCCAGGCCAAGGGCGCGACCCTCGGCAACGACGTCAACCTGCGCGACATCGAGGGGCGCAGCGCCCTGCTGCTGGGGAAGGCCAAGGACAACAACGCTTCCTGTGCCATCGGCCCCTTCATTCGCCTGTTCGACGACGCCTTCACGATCGACACGGTGCGCGAGGCGCGGGTGTCGCTACGCATCGAGGGCGAGGACGACGGCTTCATCCTCGACGACAGCAGCGACATGCGCCAGATCAGCCGCGACCCGCTGGAGCTGGTCGACCAGACCATCGGCGCCCATCACCAGTACCCGGACGGCTTCCTGCTGTTCCTCGGTACCATGTTCTCGCCGATCCAGGATCGCGACGGCGAGGGACAGGGCTTCACCCATCACCTCGGCGACACCGTGACCATCGCCACCCCCGCGCTGGGGGGACTGATCAACCGCGTCGACCGCTCGGACCGCCTGCCGCCCTGGACCTTCGGCATTCGTGCCTGGCTGGCCAGCCAGCAGCGTCGCTGATTCCCTCCCTCACCGGGTGAGGCCAGAACGCGAAACGGGCCCGGGGAAATCCTCCCCGGGCCCGTTGCCTGGTGGCCTGCCGATCGTCACGGTGTGGCGATCGGCTTATCCTGCCCTTCAGCCACGCGACTGGCGGCGGATCGGTGCATCGCCGTCGTCGTGGCGGCGGCGCGGCGCACGCTCGGGGACGCCACGGTCCTCGCTGATCTCCAGCGGACGGCCGGCCACCCGGGCGCGGGCCATCTTGGCCAGGATGCTGGCCGGCAGCGAGCTCGGCAGCTCGACCACCGAGAAGGCGTTGCGGATATCGATGCGGCCGATACGCGCCCCCTCGATGCCGCCCTCGTTGGCCAGCGCACCGACCAGCTGGCCCGGCTTGACGCCATCCTTGTGACCCACGGCGACACGGTAGCGGGTCATGCCCTCGCTGGGGCCGCTCTCGCGGCGGCGCGGCGGCTTGCCATCGCGGGCGGCACGCTCACCACGGTCATTGTCGCGACGTGGCGCCTGCAGGCGACCGATGGGTGCCTCGTCGGCGCGGGCCATGGCGGCAAAGGCGCAGGCCAGCTCGATGGGGTCGTGCCCCTCCTCCACCAGGCGCGCGACCAGGGCGTTCTGCTCCTCGGCGCCCTTGGTCAGGGAAGCGACCACCCGCTGATGGAACACCTCGTCGCGATGGGCGCGGATGGCGGCCTCGTCGGGCAGCGGCATCTCGCTCAGCTTCTGACCGGTGGCCTGCTCGAGCCAGCCTACCTTGCGACCCTCGCGGAAGCCGACGAAGGTGATCGCCACGCCGGTGCGGCCGGCACGGCCGGTACGCCCGATGCGGTGGGTATAGGCCTCGGCATCCTGGGGCAGGTCGTAGTTGATGACGTGGGTGATACGCGGCACGTCGAGGCCGCGGGCGGCCACGTCGGTGGCGATCAGCACGTCGACCTTGCCGCGCTTGAGGCGTGTGATGGTGCGCTCGCGCAGGCTCTGGTCGAGGTCGCCGGAGAGACTCGCCACGTTGACGCCGCGGGCCGAGAGTTGCTCCATCAGGGTGGTACAGGCGGCTCGGGTGCGCACGAAGACGATGGCGCCATCGACGGGCTCGACCTCGAGGAGTCGCGACAGCGCCTCCAGCTTGGCACCGCCATCGACGCGCACCATGCGCTGGTCGATGCTCGCCGCAGTCCCGACCCTGGCCTCGATGGCCACCTTGACCGGGTCGACCAGGTAGCGATTGACGATGCGCTCGATCTCCGACGGCAGGGTAGCGGAGAAGAACACCCGCTGGGCATCCTTGGGGGTATCGGCGACCACGCGCTTGACGTCGTCGATGAAGCCCATGCGCAGCATCTCGTCGGCTTCGTCCAACACCAGGGCGGAGAGACCATCGAGCTTGAGGCTGCCGCGGTCCAGGTGGTCGATCACCCGGCCGGGGGTGCCCACCACCACCTGGGCGCCGCGCTTCAGGGCGCCCAGCTGTTCGCGGTACTCCTGGCCGCCACACAGGGTCGCCACTTCCAGGCCCTTGAGGTTCTGGCCGTACTTGCTGAACGACACGGCCACCTGCTGGGCCAGTTCACGGGTCGGCGCCAGCACCAGCACCTGGGGCTCGCGGCGGTCGAGCTCGAGGCGCGACAGGATCGGCAACGCGAAGGCAGCGGTCTTGCCGGTACCGGTCTGGGCCTGGCCCAGCATGTCACGGCCTTCCAGCAACGCCGGGATGGTCTGCATCTGGATCGGCGAAGGGGTCTCGTAGCCCAGGGTTTCGACAGCAGAGAGAACGGCGGGCAGCAGGGCCAGATCGCCGAAGCTCAGCGCAGCGACAGAAGTCGAGGTCATCAATCACACCTTGGTAGGCCGGCGATGGCCGGCAAATCACATTGAGGCACCCCCGACGCAAGCAAACGGTCGGGCGCACTGCGCCAATCGCTGGGCCGTCATGGCCAGGGGGCAGAGCGAGTCACGGTATCGGGGACGCCGGTCGCACCTGGCATCCGGTTCGAGCCTCGAAGGCTGGCGAACCGCTAAGGCGACCTTTCTGCGCCGATGCCACCTGTCTGGCGGCATCTGGTTGGCGCTCCATCTTCACATCTCGGACACTGGCGGTAGATGACCGCAGGTCTCGGTGATTCGGCTCGGGCACTCGGCTCAGGCGAATCGTCATGATGGCGGGGTCAGCACATGCGAGGAGCGCGCATGCTACCATCGGCACTCATCGCTGGCCAGCCTTTTCGAGGTTGGCATTCATCGCGCCCCTTGCTGTCAGGAGTTTGCCATGCCGAGTCTCTGGGTCGACGCCGATGCCTGCCCCAAGGTGGCCCGCGAGATCATCGTGCGCGCCGCCGAGCGTACCGCCACGCCGACCTGGTTCGTGGCCAACCATGTCATACCGTTGCCGCCCTCGAAGTGGGTGAAGTCGCTGTCGGTGAGCCACGGCTTCGATGCCGCCGACAACGAGATCGTCGCGCGCCTGGCCGCTGGGGACCTGCTGATCACCTCGGACCTGCCGCTGGCCATGGAAGCGATCGACCAGGGCGCCGCGGTGATGACCACCCGCGGCGAGATGCTCGACCGGAGCAATATCCGCGCCCGCGTCCAGATGCGGGACTTCATGGAGACCCTGCGCGCCAGCGGCGAGCACACCGGCGGCCCCAAGGGCTACGCCGACGCCGACCGCCGCGAGTTCGCCAATGCGCTGGATCGCTGGCTGGCGAAGAACGCCTGATCCATGACGCATCTGCACCCTGGGTCCAGATGCGACTGACACAAGACCTGCATGGAGACCCTGCGCGCCAGCGGCGAGCATACCGGCGGCCCCAAGGGCTACGCCGACGCCGACCGCCGCGAGTTCGCCAATGCACTGGATCGCTGGCTGGCGAGGCAGCGGTAATCTGGTTCTTCGCCAAGTGGCATCAACTTTCCCCGATAGGGGTCGGGAAGGCTTAGCCTCCCCGCCCTCCGAACCGTGCGTGCGGTTCTCCCGCACACGGCTCTCCAGTCGATGGTTTCAGCATCGTGATTGGCTCGCCTTCCGCCAGGCTTCGGTCAT
>NZ_JCAKFQ010000029.1:0-56650 GCF_059509875.1 Halomonas sp. LMYGS-3
TGACCGAAGCCTGGCGGAAGGCGAGCCAATCACGATGCTGAAACCATCGACTGGAGAGCCGTGTGCGGGAGAACCGCACGCACGGTTCGGAGGGCGGGGAGGCTAAGCCTTCCCGACCCCTATCACCCCCAAGTTGCAGACCTTTCTGGCCGAGTAAGGAACCTTAGCCTATGCTGATGGGTGGTTAAGTTACAGTAGTTGACGACCCAGAGGGGCCATGCCGGCGAAGGCAGCAGGCGTGCTGATAGGTGTTATGTGGCCGAGCTATACTTAATGTTGCGGTGTTTCAATGGGTTAAGATGCAGGGTGGTGTGCAGTATAACATTATTGAACGTGCATGTGCGTTCAGCCCATATCAGAGCGTGCTATCTAATACAGTTAGGCGCATGCGGCACATCCTACAAATGCCGCAACAAATGGAGGCCGTTATATGAAAATGTTACTTACAGTCGAATTCCCGCTTGAGCCTTTTAACTCTCTCGTCAGAAATGGCAAGGCTGGCGAGATCATTGGGAGAATACTCGAATCAATTAAGCCAGAGACAGCCTATTTCACTGAGCAAGATGGGAAACGCGGCGGAATCTTCGTGGTTGATGTAAAAACTCCATCAGAAGTGCCCTTCTTTGCGGAGCCCTTCTTTCTCAACTTCCAGGCCACCTGTAAATTCAGAATTCTGATGAGCCCGGAAGATTTACAAAAAGCTGGGTTGGAGGAGCTCGGCCAGAAGTGGGCGTGATATCCGCCTAACCATTTGTTCAAGGGGACGCCGAGACCGGACCCGCGTTCATCCGGAGCACACTCCCCGGCGCCCCTTAACTCAAGCATTATATCAGCATATGATGAAGGGCCTCTGTTGTCCGATTTTTGACCTTCGGGCAACCATGAAAAGCTTGCGCGGTGCCCCTATTATGCTATGAACCTAGTGTGATCGCGACAGCGGAGGAGACAATGGCCTTCCACAATCCGGATCCGAAAATGCGGGCACTGGAGCAGCGCAATGCCCGATTGCGGGCCGATCTGTTTGCCAGGCTGTTTGGTGGTGCGTGGCGTAGACTTCGCAAGGGCGCCCTGCGACTGTCGAGGGGGCGATACCGCCGACACCAACGGCCTCGGTCCTGACCAACGGCCTGGGGGAGCGGCAGCGACACGCCGCCCCTTACGCTTTGTCTGAAAACTGCCTGCGCTCGGCCATACGGCGTTAAAAATCAGCTCAAAGTACTCATTTACACCGCGTAAACTCGCACGCGAGCCCGGTCCGTCTTCACGCCGATTTTTGCCTTGTCTGACCATCGCTCGGCGACTTTTCGGACAAAGCTTAGACTCGCTGCGCGCCCCACCGGCGTGCTGTCCAATGGCTGTTGGGCGTTACAAGGACAATCATGAGGAGAGTGTTTCATGAAGGCTGATGAGTTGCGGTCCGTCCAGACGCCTCTGAAAGAGCGTTATCGCGAGGCGCCGGATGCCGCGCTAATCACCCTGCGCGCGCAAGGGCGTCTCGGTGAAGGCGTTAGTTGCAGCATCGAGACAGGCAAAGCGCTCGTTGTCGCCGGGCTGCATCCCGCCACGGGCGGGAGTGGGCAGAGCGCGTGCTCGGGCGACATGCTGCTCGAAGCGTTAGTGGCCTGCGCGGGGGTGACGCTGAATGCCGTCGCCACGGCACTCGGCATTGAGTTGCGAGATGCCTCGCTCCAGGCGGAAGGTGATCTCGATTTCCGGGGAACTCTTGGCATGTCAAAGGAAGTTCCCGTCGGCTTCCAGAATATTCGGCTGCAAGTCACCCTCGACACCGATGCCACGGAAGAGCAACTTGCCACTCTCTTGCGCTTGACGGAACGGTACTGTGTTGTGTACCAAACTCTGGCACACCCACCGGTATTGTCGGTTGCTCGCAAACCCGCGGCAGACTGAGTTCTGAAGTGGTCCAATTGGAGCGGACACCCCGATAAGCCTCATGGGGCATCGGTTGAGATTGCGCTGGGCGAAAAAGTGATACTATAGTGTCACTGGTGAATAGATTCAGGGTCGTATCCATGAAAGTTGAGCTTGTTACAAACCTCAAGCGGCAGGCTACCAAAATCCTGGCAGACCTACACGCGTCGAAAGAACCGGTGTTGATTACGGAGCATGGTCAGCCATCGGCGTATCTCGTCGATGTTCAGGACTATGAATTCATGCAGCGCCGCCTCGAGTTGCTGGAAGGTCTCTCACGGGGAGAGCGGGCTGTGCTCGAAGGAAGGATGTACAGCCAAACAGAGGCCAGGGAGAAGATGCGTAAATGGCTGAAGTAGCCTGGACGGAGCCAGCTCTTCAACAACTGGATGCTATTGCCGAGTACATAGCTCTGGATAATCCAGCTGCCGCTAGCCACCTGGTCGAGCAGGTTTTCGACACAACGGATCGACTGGAAGACTTTCTCCAATCCGGGCGCATTCCTCCCGAGCTTCCCAATTCCATATACAGAGAAGTGGTGATGCCGCCTTGCCGTATTTTTTACCGGGAAGATGAGGATCTGGTGCTTATACTCTACGTCATGAGAGAGGAGCGGCAGCTACGTGCTTTCATGTTGGAGACCAGCTAACAAGGAGGAGAGCATGCCGAAAAAACCCAAACCAGCCGGCGCGGAGACGCCCACGTCTACGAAAGCATCCAGCACGAAACCTGTTCTTCTCTCGGGCGGTAATCCTCAGATCGCGAAGGCCGATGGCGATGCCCCTGTTCAAGCCTACATCGCCGCCATGCCGGGCTGGAAAAGCGACGTGGGTCGCCGCCTCGACGCGCTCATCGTGCGCACCGTACCCAGTGTGCGCAAGGCCGTGAGGTGGAACACCCCGTTTTATGGCATCGAGGGCCATGGCTATTTCCAAAGTCCCGAATACGCGCTACTTCCATATCCACGAGGACGACCAGATTGACGAAGAGCTCATGGCGAAAGGGATCAGGCAGGCTTCGGAGCTGCCTGGCGAAAAGCTATTCTAACGAATGATGAATGGATCACCTTGGGATTGCAAGAAAGTGCCGCCCAACAAGGTGCCCTAATCGGTCGTAAAACCGCTGCGCGAGTTGAGATGAAGCGCTTGTATTGTGTGCCTGTCTTGCTTTTCTTGCATTCAGTAATTTCGCAGTGTTGGGCGCTTTTTTATCAACCTTGGCGCGGTGGGTGGAGGGCCGTCCGCACGCTATCGCTGGCCTGAATATTGGTGCTGGAGCGACTTTTTTTGCTGCACGGCTATCTATTGTATTTCTTGAAAGAACGAGTGAATGCTAACAAGGGGCTCCAAAGGATGTTGAACTTGCTCCAGCTCTTTAAGGCCCGTACCGGTAGCCATGATGCAGGCCATGTACAGGAATAAGTTGGCTTCGCTCGCACAAAATCGTATGACTCAAGCTGATACGCAGTACGACAAAATTACTATTGGTGAGCCTTGGCGTCGTGCCCTATGATAATGTAGCCATCACTGTAAAATTAGCCACCGCGGCACTTCCAAAAAGCCTCGGAGGGAGGTCGTCATGTACAAGATCTCGTCAATCGCTTTCGGCATCGCATGTTTGGCCGGCGCAGGCGCGGCCGCCGCCCACGAGCCCCCTACGGTAGGCTGGACGATCCACATTGATGCGAAACGCCATATCGCCGGCGATCTTGATGCCATTGCGCATCACTATTGTAAGGGTGGACTTCCTGGCGGCGTGACGGCATGCCAGCTATATGACAGCGATGAAAAAAATGCTCGCTTGATTGGGGTGGAATATATTATTAGTGCAGATGCCTACGCGGCCTTGCCAGAGTCCGAACAGGCACTTTGGCATTATCACAAAGAGGAGATAGGGCAGGTGGATCCTTCCTTGCCAGATATGACAGAGGAAGAAGCTGAGGAATTCGTGAAGAGCATTGAAGAAACCTACGGTAAAATCTTTTTGCTTTGGGATAGCCCGAAAGACGAGCTGCCGGTCGGCCAACCACAGGCGTACGATATAGCGGATAACGCGAAGCGCTGAGAATATAATACACACGGTCAGTCTGATCTTTTTTTGGCAATAGTGCCGCTATCGACCATCTTGGTCTTTGCATACGCTACTCTTCCTGCGTTCGTCACTGCCGCACGAGGAGGGCGATGCCCGCATTCGGTTATTTGGCGACAGTGGCTATGCAGTCGCTGGCGCATCGCTATATTTGGTCGTCACAGCGGCTTTCTTTCTTGGCAAGGAGACATCCGCGTGGCACCTGGCCAGTACCTCACGTTCGTTCCAGATCTCCCTTCATTGGCGTTGACACCATGCCGCCCTGTGACAGCAGACCCGTGACCGGTGAGTCTACGAGAAGGGGGCGCGCTGCGTTGGCTCCTCTATCCCTTGCTACCTTATCTGCTCCTACGCTTTGTCTTGAACTGCCTGCGCTCGCCTATCCGGCGTTAAGAATCGTCGCAACAATCTCAACCGTAGAGCTATCATCATGTGAGCAGGGAACGTGTAATGACCACAGAAGTTCAGGCGACGCGGGCGGTGCGGGTATGGCTGGGCTATGCCCTGCCGGAATTGGTCAGGGGGGCCGGCCGGGAGCGTTTTTACCGACAACTGGGGGAGATTTTCATCCCCGCCACCGTACAGTCGATGGCCCCGCAGGGCCTGCAGGCCTATGTGCCGACGGTACTGCCGCCCAGTGACTATCCCAGGGTGCCCGATGAAATCGCCCTGGTGTTTTACCCCAGCCGGCAGTGTTACCGGCAGGCCAGCCATGCCAGCGTGGCAGGGCGTGCCTACGGGGCCTTGCACGGGACCGTGTTCAGTTTTCAACCCCGGCTGGGCCGGCCCGCCAGCCACAGTGATTTCCCCGTGCCCTTCGAGGGCCAGCCGGAGCAGACGGGACCGGTGCAGTTATTCGATTCCGGGGGCAGCTGGCAGCAAGGGGCGGTATTCAGCGAGGTCTGGCTGCGCAGCGGGCAAGGCGTGGCGGGCTTCCGGCAGGGGGTGTGCGAGACGATGAGGAACTTGCGTGCCCGGCCGCGGCAGGGGCTGACGGGCGTTGTTTTCTATCTGGATGACGACCTGTTGGTGGCCTGGTCCCACTGGCAACGGCAGGGCCAGGTGTTGCAGCCTGACACCCTTGGCGAACGGGTGTGGGCCGGCAGTGCCGAAGCGGTGGCGGTGCCGTCGTCGCCCTTCGCCGACTATGCCGGCCTGGCGGTGGGGCCGGGGCAGGCCTTCAATCTGCAATTTCCGCTGTCACCGGCGGCCAGTGAGGGGCCACGCTGATGACCTTTTCCAACCGGGACTTCATGCTGCTGGATCAGCGCCTGTTCAAGGCCTTCATGGCGGCGGCGCAGACCCAGAGTTTTACCCATGCGGCCACCCGTGCCCACATGACCCAGTCCGGCGTCAGCCAGCATATCGCCAAGCTGGAAGAGCAGATCGGCGTCACCCTGTTCAAGCGCATCGGCAAGAAGGTGGTGCTCACCGATGCGGGCAAGGCCTTGATGAGTTACGTGCGCCAGCAGATGCACAGCACCCAGCAGTTCATGGATCGGGTGCACGCCATGGAGACGCGGGTGGCGGGGCTGGTGTCCTATGCCATGCCGCCCAGTTGCCTGATGTCGCCGCACTTTCCCATGCTGCTGGAGCGACGCCGGGCACACCCGGATATCGAGCTGAACATCACCCTCACCTCCACCCAGGAGGTGGTGCGCATGCTGCTGGAGAATCAGGCGGACTTCGGTTTCGTCACCGAGAACAACAACCATCCGCTGTTGCGTTACCGGCTGTTCTGTCAGGAGGAGTATGTGCTGGTATCCAGCGATCCGGCGTCGCTGCAGGACCTGACCGACAGTTCCATTCTGGAGCAGCGCTTCATCTGGTATCCCGGCTCCAGCTATTACTATGATCGCTGGCTCAAGCATGTCTTTCCCGAGCGCTGTAATCTCAACACCTATTCGCTGACCTTTGCCGGGGAAATCAACTCCATCAACGGCGCCATCGACATGGTGGCCGGTGGGCTGGGGATGGCGGTGATTCCCAGCCATTGCGTGGCACCCCTGCTGGAGCAGGAGCGGCTGTACCGCCACCAGGCGAGTCAGCCGCTGCTCAATGATATCCATATCATTACCATCAAGGACCACGAGTACCCGCGCCGGGTGGAGCAGGTGATCGACTGGTTCTTCGACATGGTGGCCGATAAATGACTCAGTCGTACAGCGCCAGCAGCGACTTGCCGTCACCGCAGGGGATGGCGAGCAGCTGCGAGTAGCCCCGCCCGGCCGGCACCTCGGCTTGCTGTTGCCAGCCCCGGCAATCGCTGTGGAAGCGGTTGACGGTCAGTTGGCCATTGTCCGCCCGATACCCGGCAAAGCCGGGGCCCTCCTGCAAGGCGAGGGTCACCGCCGCGCTGGTCTCCTGGGGCAGCGGCAGGCCGGTGCCTACCGGGTGAGAGCCCTGGGCGGGGTCATCCATGTAGTGGTCGATATTGACCGCCTGGTAGGTGGGGTTGTGCTTGAAGAAAAAGTTCTCGCCGCCGAGTTGGAAGAAGCAGAAGTCCTGCCAGCCCTTGGCCCACTCACTCTGCCATAGCGGGGTGATGCTCAGCGGGGCCTGGGGGGGCACCTGGATGCCATAGAGCCGGCTGGCGCCGCTGTCGGCATTGTACCCCATGAACAGGCACCGATCGCGGTAGCCGAAGGCATGCACGGTGGTGAAGCCCGCGGTGGTGTCGCCATAGGTGCGTTGATAGCGGTACAGGTGCTCGAAATCGGTGGCGGTGATCCGGAAAAAATCGAGGATGCCCTCGTCCCTGGCGTAGGCCAGCAGGTGCAGCTGCCCACCCAGCCAGAAGGGGCTGAGGACCTGGTAGGCCAGGCTCGCGTTGAGGTCCGCCCCCTGGGTGAAGGTCAGGGCATCGGGGGTCAGCGCCCACGCCGTCAGCTGGCCCTGGGGGCTGCTGACGAACAGCGTGCCGTCGTGGCTGGCCAGGGCGCTGGCCTGATCGAGAAAGCCGGCCCCGGTAGGGCTGACCGGGGCCAGCCGATACCGGTTGCGTTGTGACTCGGGGCTGAGCCGGTACCAGCTGGGCTTAGTCATGGTGCGCCTCCTGGCGGTCCGCCTCGGCGGCCAGCAGGGCCCAGGTGGCCAGGGCGCCGTTGTAGCTGGTGTACAGCCCCTGCTCCTGATAGATGTAGCCGGCCCAGCTGTCCTGCAGGGAATCCGGTAGCTGGCCATTGATGACCGGGTCGGACACGTTGCGTACGAAGCCGTAGGCCACCCGATGCTTGTCGCAGGCCATGCCGACCACGGCATCGTCCATCTCCACGATGCAGCCGTACTCTTGCAGGCCGTTGGTGGTGGTGCCGAACAGGAAGGTGTCGGTGGTGATGATGGGCTGGCCGGTGACCACCTTGATGCGGCTGTTCGGCGCATCCGGGCTGATATGGGCGCCGGCGGGGTACTGCGGGCTCACCGGCAGGATGTCCGGGCCGGGGACCTGGATCACGCCTTCCTGGGCCTGGGGCAGGTAGTGCTCACCGGGTTGCCAGTGCGATTGCACGGTGCTGTGGTTGAAGGCGGCGTTGGCGAAATTCTTCAGGCAATGAAAGTAGGCCTGGTTGGTAATCAGCGCCGAGCCCAGGGCATCCTCCTCGCGCACGCCGCCGGCGGTGCCGATCGATAGCACCAGCCGCGGCTTGGCTTCCCGGCACAGCTGGTCGACCAGCTGGATCAGGGGCAGGTCGGTGCCGTCCTGGGCCAGGTGCATGCCGGATTTCACCAGCAACACCTTCAGCTCGCCGAGGGTCACCATCCGCACGCTGCCCCACGCCTGGTCATACAGGGAGGGGGCGCCGCCCTGGCAGGTTTTCGACACGTCCACCATGTACTGATGAATCTGGCAGTAATTGCGCTGGTACTTTTCCCAGCCCTGGCGCCAGTCGTGGCACTTGGCCTGCTCCGGGGTGAGCGGTTCGCGGCGATTGGTGAGCACCTGGTTCATGGCCGCCCACTCGGCGCTGGTCCAGGTGATCACCGCCACATCCGCTTCGGGAAGGGGGGAATTGGCCTGCCAGTCGGTAAGAGGAATCACGGTGGGGATACGGTTGTCCGCCACGCCCAGTGTCTGCCAGTCCACGGGCGGCAAGGCGTGCTCGCTGGTGGCGGGCAGGGCGGCCAGGCGCTGGGCGTTGAGCAGGGTGTCCGGTGTGGCGGCGAATAACTCCGGGGTGATCATGGCGGCATCCTTTTTAATGATTATGCAATCATACTAATCGGTTTTTCCATGCAGAAAAGGAATTAACCATTATGGTTGGTAATGGTGATCATCACTGTAGATGATTCATCTTTCATGATGGCAACCATCAGCAGTGATAATTTCACTGGGTCATTTTCTTGTTCAACACTGATATCGCCGATTCACGAATCGGCTACCCACAAGGGCGTAAAAAGCCTCTTACCCTTTATCAGGAGCAAGACAATGAGCGACTTGACGAAAACGCTTTGGGGCCAGTTCATGACCGCCTTCAACGATCAGATGAAGATCGAAGGCGTGCCGCAAATGCTGACCGGGCCACAGCCCTGGAACTGGGGCGGCAAGAACCCGCCGATCGGCTCCATTCCCTACCAACAGGTGCAGTTCCTCAATATCGTGCCGGCCAGTCCGCTGGTGGATCCCAACACCTATGGCATGAAGCTGAATTTCGGGCAGCAGTACAAGGCGTTCCTGAATTCCCTGATGGTGACGGATGGCGGAGATGAGGGACAGAAGCTGCAGCAGGATGTCATCAACGCGATGCAGGCTATGGGGAAGGTGCAGGCCAATGTGAATGTGGCCTACCAGAACTTCCAGCAACAGACCGGCAGCACCGAGTCCTTCGCGGGCTGGTTGGAAAATGAAGGCATCGCCGTGGCTGCGCAACTTCAACAGGCGAAAACGGCGTACCAGACTGCCCAGTCGACCTATGATGAGTACATGAAGAAGTTGAAGGGGCCCATCACCGATGCCGTGAAGCAATACAATGACAACCTCTCCACGGTAGTGGGGCAGGCGGGTACGACGCTGAAAGACCAGCCGGTGTTCCAGCTCAGTGAAACCCCCTGGAGCTACATCCAGCGCATCACCAATGACAACTACGGCGGCGATGCCTCTGCTGGTTCAGCCCGCACCTTCTCCTTCAGCTCGTCCACTCAGAAGTGGTCCGATAGCACCGTCTATGCCGAAGGGGAGCTGGGCGGGTTGTTCGACTTCTTCGGCTTCGAGGCCGGCGGCAAGGTGGAGAAAGTGTCCACCGAGCACTTCTCCAGTGAGTACGATATCACCTTCGCCTTCCAGGATGTGTCCGTGGTGAACGTGACGCCGGAAAACTGGTTCGATTCGTCGATGCCGAGCAACTACGTGAATGGTCCCTTCATGCCTGGCCACTCGGGTTTCAAGGATGGCAATGATGTGTACTACTTCGGCAAGGGCGGCAACCTGGCGCGCATCGTCTCGCAGATGATCGTCGGTTACCGGCCTACTATCACCATCAATTCCGGCTCGGATTTCGCCGAGGAGGTGAAACAGAAAATCAGTGGCGAGGGCGGCTTCTTCATCGGACCGTTCGAGTTCGGCGGCACCGGTGGCTCCGACTCGGACAAGGGCACCATCAAGGTGGACGGGCAGACCATTACCTGCACCTCCAACAGCAACTGGGGCACCATCGTCGGGCTGGGTACCAATTGGCTAGTCAACCCGCGATAACCCCTTGCTACGCTTTGTCCGAGTAGGGAGACAGCCATGTTACAGGTACAACGGCAGGGCCCGATGCGTAATGCCTACGGCAATATGAACCGGAACCAGCACAGTGACGCGGTGGCGGCCATCAACAGCCTGACCGATACTGCGATCTGGCGCGGGGCTCGCACCATCATTGACCAGGGCAGCGTACGCATCGACGTGCAGGGCTACACCGGCGCCGGCGATCTGAACCTGCAGGTTCAGATCAACGGGGTCACCGGCAACAGCACGGTGGCCGCCAGTCTGGTGGCGCCCAGCGTGGCCGAGGCCAATACCCAGGCACAGCATGTGTATGCCACCCGCAAGCTGAAGAACGCGCTCTTCGAGAGCATGAACGACGGCTCTATCTACCGGGTATCCGGCACTCCTGTGTGAGCCTGCCCCAGCGGTTCCCGGGAAGCCGTCGATGTCACCTCGACCGCCGGCCTTGCCCAGAAGCAAGGCCGGCGGTCGCGCCGCTTCCACGCCGAAGGCCCACACCAGGATGTTCAGCACGCGACACGTGCGGCACACGCGCGCTGCCGCTGGGAGAACCCCATGACCGAACGCGAGAAGATGCTGGCGGGCAAGCTCTACGATGCCCGCGACCCGGAGTTGCAGGCCCTGCGCCGCCGCGCCCGGTTGCTGATCCAGGCGCTCAATGCCTGCTCCGACGATGCCGAGGAGGAGCGCGCGGGCCTGCTGCACGAGTTGCTGCCCGGGGCAGGGCCGGGGCTATGGATCGAGCCGCCGTTTTATTGCGACTACGGCTGCCATCTCACCCTGGGTGACAACGTCTTCTTCAACTTCAACTGCGTGGTACTGGACGTGGCGCCGGTCACCATAGGCAGCCACGTGTTGTTCGGCCCGGCCGTGCAGCTCTACACTGCCACCCATCCGCTGACGGCCGAGGCGCGCCGCAGTGGCCTGGAAGCCGGCAGGCCCATCACCATCGGCGACGACTGCTGGATCGGTGGTGGGGTGGTGGTCAATCCCGGCGTCGTCATCGGGGCGCGCAGTGTGATCGGCGCCGGCAGCGTGGTCACCCGGGACCTTCCCGCAGGCGTCTTCGCCGCCGGCAACCCGTGCCGGGTGGTCCGCCACCTCGAGACGTGAGTATCGCCCCGAAGTACCATTTCGGCGAGGGGGTATGAACCCACTCGATGAGTCTGCACGACTGCCGAGAAGGAGAGGGGCATGCACATCGGCGTACTGACCGTGAGGATTTCCCTGCCGGGGTGCCGTTCCCTCAAGGAGAAGCGCCAGCGCATGGGCGGCCTGCACGAGCGCTTCGGGCGCAACCCGGCGGTGGCGGTCTGCGAGAGCGCCGAACATGACCGGCTCGACGCCAGCGAATGGACCTTCGTCGTGGCCGCGACTTCCCCCCAGAAGGTGGAATCGGTCTGCAGCCAGATCGAAGACAAGCTGCAGCGCACGGTCGATGGGCGGGTGCTCGAGGTGGCGCGAGAGCTGCTGTAACCCATGGCCGGCGCCGCTCCTGGGCGCCCGACAACCGGGCCAGGGTCACACAGGAGGCTGTGATGGAAAACAATAACCTTGCCGTGCTGATCGATGCCGACAATGCCCAGCCGGGCATCGTCGATGGCCTGCTGGCGGAAATCGCCAAGTACGGTGTCGCCAACGTGAAGCGGATCTATGGCGACTGGACCGGGCCGCAACTGAAGGGCTGGAAGGAGACCCTGCTGAGGCACTCCATCCAGCCGGTCCAGCAGTTCGGCTACACGACCGGCAAGAATGCCACCGACAGTGCCTTGATCATCGATGCCATGGATCTGCTGTATACGGGCAACTTCACGGGCTTCTGCCTGGTGTCGAGCGACAGCGACTTCACGCGCCTGGCGTCCCGGCTGCGGGAGTCGGGGCTGACGGTCTTCGGCTTCGGCGAGAAGAAGACGCCTCTTCCCTTC
Organism: Halomonas sp. LMYGS-3; assembly: GCF_059509875.1. NCBI lineage: Bacteria > Pseudomonadati > Pseudomonadota > Gammaproteobacteria > Oceanospirillales > Halomonadaceae > Halomonas > Halomonas sp. LMYGS-3. The sequence goes on from NZ_JCAKFQ010000029.1 coordinate 11,650, forward strand.
GTCGCGGCCTGCGACAAGTTCATCTATACCGAGGTGCTGCGCGAAGGCGAGGAGGAGGGGCCGGAGGCGAGCCGGCGCTCCACCCGGGAGCTGAAGTCGGATGCCAAGCTCGTCAACTCCCTGCGCAACGCGGTCGAGTCGTCGTCGGACGACAGCGGCTGGGCGCCGCTCGCCGCGGTCGGCAGCAATATCGTGAAGCAGTTTCCGGATTTCGATTCGCGCAATTACGGCTATCGAAAGCTCGGGGAGCTGGTGGCGGCCACCGAGCTGTTCGATATCGAGGAGCGACCCTCGAGGGGCGAGAGCTCGAAGGTCATCTACGTTCATGACAAGCGAAAGAAGTGACAGCGCGTCATCCGGGCCGAGTGGCTGCACTCGAGTTCCTGCTGGGCAGGCCGACGAGTTCTCTAGTAGGCTCGATCCAGAGGGGGGCAGCCGGTGGCCCGGTGCGGTCGCTCAGGTGGCGCCCGGGCTTGGTTGGCATGAATGATGGAGGGGGAGGACGACTCGGGTTGGAAATCCAGGGCTGGTGCGCTATCGCATGATGCCTGGAGCATGTCGGTGGAGCCGTTTCAACTTACCGTGGGGGGAGCCACGGGTGAGGGAAATGGAGCGGATTCGCTGTGCGGTTGAAGGGCTCAAGATGGCCGATCAGGAGTCAAGATGGAATTCTGGCGTTTCGATACCTCCGACCCCTCGCTGGGCCCGCTGTTGGAAGGTAGCTACGATCCCCCGCTGGTGACACTTTCCATTGCTATCGCCTGCTTTGCGGGCCTCACGGCGTTGATGCTGGCCGACCGCATGGTCGCGTCGCCCTCGGCCAGGAGCAAGACCTGGTGGCATATCGGCGGTGCGGTGGCCATGGGTTGTGGCATATGGGCGATGCACTTCAGTGCCATGCTCGCCTTCTCCGTGGAAGGGCACGAGCACATGGAATACGCCCTGAGCCTCACGGTGCTGTCGTTGGTGCCGGCGATGCTGGGCAGCGGCGCGGCCCTGCACTTCATGGCACACCCGAAGCCCGAGATGCACCAGTTTCTCGTGGGGGCACTGCTGATGGCCGTCGGCATCGGCAGCATGCACTATACCGGCATGGAAGCCATGCGCATGGAGGGGCTGCGCTATGATGTCCTCTTCTTCGCGCTCTCCATCGTGGTGGCCTTTCTGCTGGCCCTGGCGGCACTCTACCTGCACTTCCGCGTGCGCAGCCTGCCGGCGTTCTCGGAGAGCGGCATGACGCTGGTGGCCGGGGTCTTCATGGGCTTTGCGGTGGCCGGCATGCACTATACGGCGATGGGGGCCTCTCGCTTCTATCGAACTCCCGTGACCACCGCCCATGACTCCCTGCTGTCCCATGGCGGCATGGCCGCGACCATCGGTGGCATCGCCGGCCTGATTCTGGGCCTGAGTCTGCTGGCGAGCTGGGTCGACCGCCAGAAGGCGCTCCAGCGGATGCTGGCGCATCTCGCCAACACCGACGCCCTGACCGGCCTGCCGAACCGGACGCATTTTCGGCAACGCCTTGGGATGGCGCTCTCCCTCAGCCACCGGCATGGTTCGCGCCTGGCCGTGTTGTTCATGGACCTGAATGATTTCAAGACGATCAATGACAGTCTCGGCCATGCCACGGGAGACAGGGTGATCCAGGAGTTTGCGCGGCGACTCACCGCTCCCGTTCGCGTAGACGACACGGTGGCACGCTTCGGTGGCGACGAGTTCATCGTTCTCGTCCAGGACCTGACCACGCCGGAGGACGCGGTCCAGACCGCGGAGCGCTTGCTGCGGGCCATGGATGCGCCGATCGAGTTCGATGACTGGAAACTGCATGTCCGGGCCAGCATCGGCATCAGCATCTATCCGGATGACAGTGAACAGGCCGACGAACTCATCCAGCAGGCCGATGCCGCCATGTACCGGGCGAAGCGCCATGACTGTGGCTATCACTTCTTCGACAAGGCCATGACCGACCGGGCGATGCTGCGGGTGCGGCTGGGAAACGACCTGCGGGATGCCCTGAAGCAGGATCAGCTGTTCCTCCAGTACCAGCCCCAGGTCAACCTGCAAACCGGGCAGTGGACAGGGGTGGAAGCCCTGGCACGCTGGCCGCATCCCCGGGAAGGCGATATCCCGCCGACCACGTTCGTGCCCCTGGCGGAGCGCACCGGCCTGGCATTGTCGCTCGGCGAATGGGCCCTGCGGCGGGCCTGCCACCAGGGGCGGACCTGGCTGGATACCGGCCTGGAGTTCGGGCGCATCGCCGTCAATGTCACGGCCCCCCAACTGGCGCGCCCGGGGTTCGTCACGCAGCTTCGCCGTATCCTGGAAGCTGCCGATTTTCCCGCCCGATACCTGGAGCTGGAGATCACGGAGTCATCCCTGATGCACTCGGACGAGGGCACCATCGGGAGGCTGCACGAACTCCGGCGCATGGGGGTATCCCTGGCGATCGATGATTTCGGGATGGGCTACTCCGCGCTGAGCTATCTCAAGAATCTGCCGATCAACAAGTTGAAGATCGATCGCAGCTTCGTCCATGGCGTCCTCGACGACCCCCGGGACCAGGCCATCATCCGCGCGGTGGCCGATATGGGAGCCAGCCTGGGCTTCACCGTTCTCGCCGAAGGGATCGAAAGCGAGGAGCAGGGGCATTGCGTGCTGCGGCTCGGTTGCCGCCAGGGGCAGGGGTTCCACTTCGCCCTGCCTGCGGATGCCGAGGCGATTGCCGAGGCCCCCAACTGGGCCCGGTGGGAAGATGCCTGAAGCCAATGCCCGGCCGGGCAGCGTCGATGGCGCGTTGGCGGACATTGCCATGTGTGCAGTAGGGTAGAAACAGGCTCATCACCCGACCGGGGGAGAACGCCATGACCGAAGCCCGCATTGCCCAGAAGGCGCCCTATGCCGTCGACGTGGTCGCCGGCAAGACCTATGTGTGGTGCGCCTGCGGTCGCAGCGCCACCCAGCCGTTCTGCGACGGGTCCCACAAGGTGACCGAGCTGCGGCCGGTGGTCTACAAGGCGCAACGCGACGAGACGCTCTACTTCTGCGGCTGCAAGCAGACCGGCACGCCGCCGCTGTGCAACGGCACCCACAAGACGCTGTAGGCCTTGCCTGACAACCGCCTGCGCTTGCCCATCCGGGGACTTTCTCCATGACACCGGGTAACATTCGCCCCAGGAGCAGGCAGTCGAGAGGTGTCGGTGGCGCGACAGCAGCAGGGATTCGTACTCACTCGACACTGGCAGGATACGCAGGTGGGTACCGAGGTGTCGTTCTGGCTGGCGACCGATGACGGCCCCCGGCATGTGCGCCTGCCGGTGCAACCCTCGGTGGCCTTCGTGCCCGCCGAACGGCGCGAGCAGGCCGAGGCGCTGCTGCGCGGCGAGCGTGACGTCGAGCTGCGCGAGCTTAACCTGTGCGACTTCCACCATCGCCCTGTGCTCGGCCTCTACTGCCGCCAGCATCGCCAGTCGATGAACCTCGCCAGGCGGCTGAAACAGGCCGGTGTCGAGGTCTACGAGGCAGATGTCCGTCCGCCGGAGCGCTACCTGATGGAGCGTTTCATCACCGCGCCGGTGTGGTTCACGGATGGCGTGGAGGCCGGTGGCACCCTGGTCGATGTCCAGTTGAAGCCCGCACCGGACTATCGCCCCCGGCTCGGGCTGGCCTCGCTGGACATCGAGACCGACGCCCGCGGCGCGCTCTACTCCATCGCGCTCGAGGGCTGCGGCGAGCGCCAGGTCTATATGCTGGGGCCGGCCAACGGGCAGGGTGGCGAGGCCGATGCCGCCCGGGACTTCGCGCTCGCCTACTGCGACAGCCATGAGGCGCTGCTGGAGAGTCTCAACGGCTGGATCGCCCGGCACGACCCGGATGCCATCATCGGCTGGAATCTGGTGCAGTTCGATCTGCGTATGCTACAGCGGCACGCCGAGCGTCTCGGCGTGCCGCTGTTGCTTGGGCGTGGCGGCGAGCCCCTGGGGTGGCGCGCCCACGCCGGCAATGCCAACCATTTCTTCGCCTCGGCCCCTGGGCGGCTGATCATCGACGGCATCGAGGCGCTGCGCCAGGCGACCTGGAGCTTTCCGTCGTTCAGCCTGGAGAACGTCGCCCAGACGCTGCTCGGCGAGGGCAAGGCCGTCGACAACCCCTACCAGCGCATGGACGCCATCGACCGGATGTTCGCCGAGGACAAGCCTCGGCTTGCCCGCTACAACCTCAAGGACTGCGAGCTGGTCACGCGGATCTTCGCGAAGACCGAGCTGATCGACTTCCTGCTCGAGCGTGCCACCGTCACCGGGCTGCCCGTCGACCGCATGGGCGGCTCGGTGGCGGCCTTCTCGCATCTCTACCTGCCGCGCATGCACCGGCTCGGCTTCGTCGCGCCCAATCTCGTGCAACGCCATGGCGAGCGGCCGGGGGAGGACAGCCCGGGCGGCTTCGTGATGGACTCGCGGCCCGGCCTCTACGACTCGGTGCTGGTGCTCGACTTCAAGAGCCTGTACCCGTCGATCATCCGCACCTTCCTGATCGACCCGGTGGGGCTGGTGGAGGGGCTGCGCCACCCCGACGACGCCGACGCGGTGCCCGGCTTCAAGGGGGCGCGCTTCTCGCGTACCCGCCATGCGCTGCCCGCTATCGTGGCCCGGGTGTGGCGGGGCCGCGAGGCCGCCAAGCGCGAGCGGAATGCGCCGCTCGCCCAGGCGCTGAAGATCATCATGAACGCCTTCTACGGTGTGCTGGGCTCCCGGGGCTGCCGCTTCTTCGACCCGCGGCTCGCCTCGTCGATCACCCTGCGCGGCCACGAGATCATGCGCCGCACGCGCGAGCTGATCGAGGCCGAGGGGTATACCGTTATCTACGGCGACACCGACTCCACCTTCGTCTGGCTGGGCGGCGCCCACGATGAAACGCAGGCCCACGCCATCGGTCGGCGCCTGGCGGCCCGGGTCAACGCCTGGTGGGCCGAGCACCTGCGCGAGGCCTACGGCCTGGAAAGCGCCCTGGAGCTGCAGTTCGAGACCCACTACCGGCGCTTTTTGATGCCCACCATCCGCGGCGCGGAGGAGGGCAGCAAGAAGCGCTACGCCGGGCTGGTGCGCGAGGCGGATGGCGGCGAGCGGGTGGTCTTCAAGGGGCTGGAGACGGTGCGCGCCGACTGGTCGCCGCTGGCCAAGGTCTTCCAGCAGGAGCTCTACCGGCGCATCTTCACCGGCGAGCCACACCGCGAGTTCGTGCGCGACTACGTGCGCCGCACCCTCGCGGGCGAGTTCGACGACCGCCTGATCTACCGCAAGCGACTGCGGCGGCGGCTCGACGACTATCGGCGCAACGTGCCACCCCATGTGCGCGCGGCGCGCCTCGCCGACGACTACAACGACCAGCTGGGCCGGCCGCGGCAGTACCAGGGCGGCGGCTGGATCAGCTACGTGATCACGGTGGCGGGGCCGGAGCCACTGGAAACGCGCCGCTCGGCCATCGACTACCACCACTACCTCACCCGCCAGCTGCAGCCGGTGGCCGACGCCATCCTGCCGTTCGTGGGCGATGACTTCACGGCGCTGATCGACCGCCAGCTGGGGCTGTTCTAGTCGCCCAGCAGGAAGCGGTGGATGCGGGCCATGCGCTGTTGATGCGCCTCGTGGCGATCCATGAACGGATGGTCATACGCCTCGCCGTGGATGACCGTCGCGCCGCGCCGTTCGGCCTCGAGGCGCAGGTCGCGGGTCATGTCGTCATCGAGTACCGAGTCCCGCTGGCCGGTGATCACCAGCAGGCGGCTGGCGTCATCGGGGAGGTGCTCGAGCGGGTCGATGCGGCGTGGGCAGCCGTAGGGAGAGAAGCGGCTGGGGCTGGAGTCGATCACTGCGCGCTCGTAGGCGCCGCCCCGGCCGATCACGTTCATCAGCACGGCGCCGCCCAGCGAGGTGCCGTACAGCAGGCCATGGGGATACCGGGCGTTCATGGCGTCGACGAGTTCCCGGTAATCCTCGATGATGGCGTTGATGCGTCGCCGTCCCTCCGAGTCGCCATAGCCGCGATAGTCGAACACATAGCTGTCGTAGCCGGCGGCGGCGAAGTCGGCCAGGTGCCGGATCATCATGTCGGCGACCATGGCATTGCCCATGGCCATCAGCAGATAGCCGCGCGGCTCGCCCGCTTCGCTCAGGTTGCCATGGGCGGCATACCGGTAGCCGGCCAGGCGCTTGCCGTCGCCGGTGACGAAGGTCGTGGCTTCCACGTGCTCGAGCCCGGCCACGCGGGCGGGGTCGGGAGAGGGCGCCACGCGACTCCATTGCCAGAAGAAGAAACGCTCCTTGACGGGACCGCACACCGTCGTCTCGCGTGCGACGGCCTGGGAGTGGCCCGCCAGGGCCGTGATCATGATCGCCAGCAGTATCCTCAGCATCGTTACCCGGTCCACTCGCTTGCGATGCCTACAGTATGGCAGCGTGCCCACGGCCTTCAGTGCCGGGTGACGGGCCATGGTCACGGCATCGGGATCTCGTTGACCCGCTTCGGGCAGTGGTAGCCGCGCTGCACGGCGGGGCGGTTGGCGATCTCGACATACCAGCGCTTGACGTTGGGGTAGTCGTTCAGGTCGATGCGCTGCCACTCGTGGCGCGAGATCCAGGGCCAGGTGGCCATGTCGGCGATCGTGTAGTCGCCGGCCAGGAAGGCGCGATCGGCCAGGCGGGCATCGAGCACCCGGTAGAGGCGCTCGGCCTCGGCGTGGAAGCGCTGCTCGGCATAGGGCGCCTTGCCGGGGTGGAACTTCAGGAAGTGGTGGACCTGGCCGAGCATCGGGCCCACGCCGCCCATCTGCCACATCAGCCATTCCAGGGTGCGGTAGCGGCCCTCGGCGTCCTCGGGCAGGAAGCGGCCGGTCTGCTCGGCCAGGTAGAGCATGATCGCGCCGGACTCCATCAGCACCATGCCGGTGTCGTTGTCGCGAATCGCCGGGATCTTGTGGTTGGGGCTGACGGCCAGGAAGGCCTCGGCGAACTGCTCGCGGTTGGTGATATCCACGGCGTGGCTGCGGTAGGGCAGCCCGAGCTCCTCGAGCATGATGGAGACCTTGCGGCCGTTGGGGGTGGTCCAGGTCCAGAGATCGATCATGGCGGCGATGTCCTCGGCGAGCGCGCGAGCGGATACCGGCATGGTCGCACACCCCTGCCGGCTTTTTCATCTCGGCCGCCGTCGCTATCGCCCCGGCACGCCGCCCGGATGTGTCGATCCTGGGCTTCCTCGGACGACCATCCGGTAGTCACGCGAGTGACATTGGCCCTGACGGAGGAGGTGCGACATGGCGACAATCCAGAAGATCACCCCATGCTTGTGGTTCGACGACCAAGCCGAAGAGGCGGCAGAGTTTTATACCGGTATCTTCAAGCATTCCAGGATCACGCATATTTCCCGCTATGGAGAGGCGGGGCAGGAGGTCCATGGCAAGCCGCCGGGAAGTGTCATGGTCGTGGCCTTCGAGCTCGAAGGGCAGGCGTTTACCGCTCTCAATGGTGGGCCGGCCTTCCAGTTCAATGAGGCGATCTCACTACAGATCGACTGCGAGTCCCAGGACGAGGTGGATCACTTCTGGGAGAAGCTTTCCGAAGGTGGCGACCCGAATGCCCAGCAGTGCGGCTGGCTCAAGGATAAGTACGGCCTTTCCTGGCAGGTGATTCCCAGGGTGCTGATCGAAATGCTCAGCGATCCCGATCATGAGAAATCGCAAAAGGTGTTTCAGGCAATGCTGGGGATGAAGAAGATCGACATTGCCAAGCTAGATGCCAGTTGAGCGATAGGGTGGGCTATTGTTCGCCGACGATCCCCAGATGCTGGCCCGCCTCGGCGACCTTGAAGGACACCTCCTTCAAGCAGCCGGGCTCGGCAAGGTGGAGATGGCCACCTACCGGGAGCGGCAGGTGGCCGCGATGGCATGAGCTGGCGACAAGGCTGCCCGGCGGTGTAAACGACAGGACGGAGCATAGTCGGGCGGCGCTCCGGGCCATGGGGCATACGGCCCGGAGCGCCGGCCTCAGTCAGCGCTGCTGCATGCAGTTGTCATAGAAGGCCACGGTCGCCGGCCAGTCGCTGAAGATGCCGATCACGCCGACGTCCTGGACGAGCACGTCGAGCGAGATCAGCTTGTCGCCCTCGCGGCGGATCACCTCCTCGGTGGTGCTGTGATACCACTGGCCGCCCTCGGCCAGCGGGCCGGAGCGCTCGAAGGTCCAGGTGATCAGTTCGAGCCCGGCCTCCCTGGCGTGCTCGGCATAGGTCGAGGGCACCACGCGGCTGTCGCCGTCACCGAACTCCGGATTCGCGGCGAGCAGCATCCACATCGGCGGGGCGAGGATCTTCACGCCCTGATCGGCCAGTTCCTGCATGCTCGGCGACCAGGTGGCGGGGTCGGTGTGATCGAAGCCGTCGTCATCGTAGCGGCCGTCCAGGTAGACGGCCTGCTCGCCGAACTCGGGTTCGTTCTCGATCCAGTAGAGCACGTCGTCGAGCAGGAACGACTGGGCGTAGACGTCGCCGGCGGGCACGCCGGCGGCCTTGTACTCGTCGATCATCTTCTGGGCGTAGTCCTGCTGGGAGAAGCCATCGAAGGGCATCTCCACGCTGGGCTCCTTGAGCTCCGGGGTCATCTTCACGCCCAGGGCCTTGAACAGCTCGATGGTGTCGGCGTGGCTCATCAGGGTGCCGCGGGTGTCGTAGAGGTCGGTACGCCACCCGGGGGTGCCGGCGAGATACGCCTCGATGTTGCGTGCCTCGTCGTTGGCGCCCTCCATCTTGCCCTCCAGCGTGCGGAACTCGGCGAGGGTGATGTCGCTGGTGCAGCACTGGATGTCCGCGGCGTTCACGAGCTCGCCACTGTCGGGGTCGAACGCCGGCGGCACGCTGCACTTCTCGGCGAGATCGGTCTCGACGATGTTGGTGGTGGTGTGCAGGTCGCACTGCGAGTGGCGGCAGACGAGCTCGTGATCGCTGGTGAAGGTGACGTCGCACTCGATGATGCCGGCACCGCCCTGGGCGCCGGCCAGGTAGGCCTCCAGGGTGTGCTCGGGAAACTGCAGGGGGGCGCCACGGTGGGAGATGGTCAGCTCGGAGGGCTGCCAGTCACGGTGTTCCGCGGCACAGTTCATCAGCGTGGACTTGAGTTCACCCTCACGGGCGGTCTCTTCGCTCATGTCGTTGACCAGAAACAGCGGGCGAGGGCCCAGGGTCACGTTCCTGGCGGCGGTGATCAGGGCGTCGTCGGCATCGGCGAGGGGAGGAGGGGCGGCGTGGGCGACAGGGCCGAGCGCCAGGACCGTCAGGCATCCCAGGATGGTGAAGAATTTCTTGTTCATGTCGTGTCTCGCTCTCTTCCTTGTTGGCGTCGAGGGGTGAGGCCACTGTGGCGGCGGCGCATGACAACCGTGAGACGTCACGGTGTACTGACCTCCCCCATCTAGCGTAGAAGCTTCACCGAGAACCGTGGCAGGCGCCGGGACGGGGTTCTACAGCGAGACAGGATAACCTCGTGACAAAAAAGTCTGATCGGTTCGAATCACCCTCGCTACACTCAAGGGCGCACCACCATTCCGTTCTTGAGGGGCGTTTAACATGTCAACCGCCAAAGCTACACAAGTGCCCACGGTTCACGAGATTCCCGCAGCGAACTTCGATACCTTCGTCGCCCTGCCGGAGAGCGTCGCCATTGCCTCGCAGCCGATGTTCGACTGGTGGATGCATCACTGGATGGATGCCTCGCATCCGCTGGTCAGGATGCAACAGGCCTGGATGGAATCCATTCTCGAGACGATCCAGGTCGAGGCCGAGTTCCTGACCGCCTGTGCCGTCTCGGGCGAGAAGATGTCGAAATGCTTCTCCGACCCCGATACGCTGCGCAATCCCACTCTGCTGAGCAGCTGCTATCACGAGGTCGCCAGGGACATGACCGATGCCCATCTCTCGCGGCTCGGCAAGGTGGCCGAGCTGCCCAAGGACTTTCGCCAACGGCTCTGGGAAGAGATCTGCTGAACCGACACTCAAGCCGATACTGCCATGAACGGGAAGGGAGGGGGTGCCCCCTCCCTTCCCGTTTTGCCGTGTGTGCCCGCCGACGCTCGGACGAGGAGAGCTCACATCGAGCGCCGGGCCATCAGCATCTCCCGGGTCGCCGGCGGCAGGCACTGGCGGTGGGCCGTGGGATCGAGGTGCGGCGTGAGGATTGGCTCCATGCCCTTGAGCACCTGGACCGGCAGGGCCGAGGTGAAGCGGAAGTTGTCCGATTCGCTGCCGGCCACGTAGGCGGTGAGGGTGCCGAAGTGGTCGTCGCCGAGGTAGAAGACGAAGGTCGCGGTGCGATTGCGCGCCCGGGAGTCGATGACGTGGCCGCCGCGGGTCACCGTCTCGATGCGGTTGTTGCCGGTACCGGTCTTGCCGCCCAGGGTCAGGGCGGTGCCGTCGTCCAGGGCGAAGCTGCCGTGTAGGCGACGGGCGGTGCCACCATCCACTACCTGGGAGAGCGTCTCGCGCAGCACCGCGGCCACTTCCGGGGCCATCACCTGTCGTGCACGGCCCTCGGCCGGCACGAAGCGGGTCTCGTAGGGGGTGGCACCGGCGAAGTGCAGGTCGTCGATGCGCAGGGTCGGGAGGCGTACGCCGTCGTTGAGGATGATCCCGATCAACTCGGCCAGGGCCGCCGGACGGTCGCCCGAGGTGCCCACCGCGGTGGCGAGCGACGGCACCAGGTGCTCGAAGGGGTAGCCCAGGCGCTGCCAGCGCTGGTGAATGTCGCTGAAGGCCTCGACCTCGAGCATGGTGCGGATGCGCACGTCCCGGGCACTGCGGTGGCGGGTCTTGAACAGCCAGCCATAGACCTCCTGGCGTTCCAGCTGGCTGGCCGCGGCGGCCTCGTAGAAGGAGGCCTCGGGATAGTCCAGCAGGTAGCCGAGCAACCACAGCTCCAGCGGGTGCACCTTGGCGATGTAGCCCTGGTCCGACAGCGAATGCTTGCCGGGAGCATGGGCCTCGTAGAGCTCGTCGATGCGCCGATCGCCGAGCGTCTCACCGGGCAGCCGCTCGGCGAGGAAGGCGGCGAAGGTGTCGCGGTCGGCCTCCGGGAAGAGGTAGCGGTGCACCGCGGCGAGGCGTGAGGCCGTGATGCGCAGGCCCCCGAGGAAGGCGTCGAGGCGTTCGTCGCTGCTCAGGGCACGGTACTTGCGCCAGAACCGCTGCAGGAAGACACGCCCCTCCCGGTCGGCAAAGCGCTGCAGGTACTCCAGCCGGCGTGGGTCGCCGTCGTCCGCGAGCAGTTGGCTGCGATGGTCGTTGTGGTGGGTGCTGTAGCGCACCAGGTCGCGCAGCACGCGCACGAAGGGGAGGTTGAGCGATTCGCGCATGGCCTCGGAGAGGGTCGGGTTACGGCCATTGTCCTCGCGGCGGAAGTTGCTGAAGGTATGGCGCCCGCCGCCGGTGAAGAAGGCCTCGTGGGGGCTGGCCGAGTAACGCCGCTCCATGGCGGCCGCAAGGATCTCGTCGAGGCCGATGTCGGGGCGGGCGATCAAGGTATCGAGTACCCAGCGGCTGAGCACGTCCTGACGATCCACCGCCACCTCGCGCAGCGCCTCCACGGACTTGCCGGCATGGCGCTGGTGCAGCTCGGCGATCACCTCCAGGTAGGTCGCCAGTACCCGCAGCTTGGCGGTCGAGCCGAGCTCCAGCTTGCTGCCCTCGTTGATGTCGAAGGGTTGGTCGGTATTGTCGGTCTGCACACGCACGCGGAAGCCGTCGTCGCCCCGCTCGAAGAGGGTGAAACTGTAGCGAACCTCGTGGGTCTTCTCCGGCGACAGCAGGCGTTCGCCGAACAGCCCGATCTCGCGGGCGAAGTCGGGGTCGGCGAGGCGATGCAGGTAATCGGTGACCTGACGCTGCAGGTCGCCGTGGAGCGTGGTGCGAGCCCTCAGGTCGAGACGGTCCAGGTCGTAGAACGGCAGGCCGACCAGGCCGCCGAGGCGGCTGCGGGCCATCTGCAGGCCCTTGTCCAGCTCGACCTGCAGGCGCACCGGGTCCCGGGCGAAGTCGCGGAACTGCAGGCGCTGGCCCAGGGCGGCATCGCGCAGCTCCGGGCTGAGCAGCCCCTCGGCGGCGAGCAGGCGCAGGTGGCTGTCGGTGAGTTGCTCGAGCGCCTGACGGCCGGTGGTGAGGTACCAGGAGGGGCGGCGCTGGGCGATCATCAGGGCGACCACCTGGCGCAGCGCCAGGCCCTGGGCCTCGAGGGTGGCGGACGAGTTGAAGTCGGGGACCAGCAGCCGGTTCAGCTCGTCGAAGTCGGCGCCGAACCAGACCCAGAGTCCGTCGCCGACCCCGTGTACCTCGCCGTAACCGGGTGCCGCCGACAGCGGCACCGAGTTGAGGTAGTCCAGCGCCACGTCCTGTCGTGCGGCCAGCGTCTGTGGCCCTTGCTGGTAGCCGCGTACGCTGGCCGAGACCATCTGGCGCATCTTCTCCATCGGCGAACCGGTCAGCCCGCGCGGGGAGTGCCGGTACTTCTCGACCTGGGTGGCCAGGGTGCTCCCGCCGGAGGCCTGGCCGGACATGTCCAGCGCACGACCCACCTGGGACATGGCGGCCTTGGTGAAGCGTGGCCAGTCCACCGCCGGGTTGGCGTGGGGGGTGTTCTCATCGAGCAGTTGGCGGTTCTCGATGAACAGCAGCACCTGCAGCATCAGCGGCGGGATGGCATCGAAGTGCGGATAGTGACGCTGGGGATGGCGGAATTCGTACAGCGTCTCGCCACGGCACTCTTCCAGGGTCAGGCCGGCGCGGGTCTTCTCCGGGTAGGGCGGGAAGAAGCCGCGACGGGTGTACTCCAGCAGCGCCGGCGAGAAGCGTGCCTGGCGTTCGATGTCGTAGCCGCGACCGAGCAGGCGTTCCTCGATCTGTGACAGCCGGGCATAGCCCAGGCGCTGGTCGAAGGGCCCGTGGCGGGGGAAGAGGATGCGATCGCTCTGCCCGGGAGCGAGGGTGTAGCCCAGCGTGCCGGCATAGCGCGACAGCTCCTGGGCCTGGAAGTGCGAGGTGCGCGCCTCGGCGACCAGCAGGGTGGCCAGGGTGACGGCGAGCAGGGCGAGCAGTAACAGGACCCAGTTGCGCAGCCGGTGGCGTGGCTTCTCGGGCGAATGCGCCGGCTCCAGCGACGGTTCCTGGAGAATGAGCAGTGAGGCACTGGAATGCGCTGCGCCGTTCCCTGGCGATGAGAGGGAGGAAGAGGACTTCCGGTGTGACGACGACCCGCGCGCGCCCATGCACCACCCCCATGAAACCTACGATTACTGATTGTTCCTTTTTGTAGCGTAGTCTGCGGGCAGGCGAAAGTGTATCGGACGAAAAGAAAAAAACAGCGTTCGAGCGGGTCAGGGAGCGCGATAGACGCCGAAGTGCGTCAGCCCCCGGTCGTGCAGGTGCAGGGCCTGCATCCGGCTCATCACCCCCTGGTCACAATAGAGCAGGTAGTGGCGGTCGCCCGGCAGGTCCGCCGCTCGTCCCTGGAGCTCGTAGAAGGGGATCTCGAGGCACGGGACGCCGGGAAGTCGCAGCGGCGCGGCCTCGCGCTCGTCCGGGGGGCGGATGTCGATCACGCTGGCATCACCCAGTTGCTCGAGGGCCTGCGGGGAGTCCACTGTCGTCACCTCGCCGGGGGTGTATCGGCGTTCCATCAGGCGGTCGGAGCGGGTCGTCTCGGTGGCCTCGATGGCGGCCTCGAGCACGGCGAAGTCGAACCCGGCCTCGGCCTGCTCGACGTCACGGGCGCGGGCGCAGGTATGGGGGCGACGGGAGATCACCCCGCAATACTCGGGCATGGTCTCGGCGAAGCGGGCGGTGTCGATGCGGCGCGCCTGGGCGATGATGTCCTGCTTGTCCTCGGTGAGCAACGGACGCAGGATCGGCAGCGTACCGGCCTCGTCGATCAGGGCCAGGTTGGTGAGGGTCTGGCTCGAGACCTGGGCAATGGCGTCGCCGGTGACCAGTGCCGGGATGCGCGCACGGTGGGCGATGCGGTCGGCGGCACGCACCATCATGCGCTTGAGGACCACCCCCATCACGCCATCCGGCACGCTGCGCAGGATCTCGGCGACCACTCCCTCGAAGGGCACCGTGATGAACTTCACCCGATGAGAACTGCCGTAGCGCTGCCAGAGATGGTGGGTGACCTCGCGGACACCGGCCTCGTGGGCCGGCCCCCCCAGGTTGAAGAACAGGAAATGTGTCTTGACGCCGCGTCGCATCATGCGCCAGGCCGCCACCGGTGAGTCGAACCCCCCGGAGATCAGCGCCAGGGCCTGTCCCTGCAGGCCAAGCGGATAGCCCCCGAGGCCGGGCCAGCGGGCGTGGATCAGTCGCAGTCGTCGCTGGACGACCTCCACGGCCACATCCACCTCGGGGCGGGTGAGGTCGACCCTGGCGTCGGGGCTCGCCTCGAGCAATCGACGACCGATCAGGCGTTCGATGTCCTCGGAACTGAAGTCATGTTCGCCCCGGCGGCGGGCGCTGACCCGAAAGCGGCGACCCGCGATGGCCTGCTGCCACAGCGGCACCACCTGGCGGGCGATGTCGGCCAGGTCGGAGAAGGGCACTTCGTGGATGGCCAGCACTTCGTGGATGCCGGGAATGCGTGTCAGCCGTTCCTCCGCCTCCCGGGCCAGCGGTTCGGGAAGCGCTTCCGGGAGGGTGACGTGTAGAGCGTCCCAGGTGTCCTTGACGCTGACCCGATCGTCGAGCCGACGCAGGATGGTGCGCACATTGCCAGCCAGGCAGCGGGTCATGTGCCGGCGGACGGAGCGCGACTTGATGGTGATCTCTGGGAACAGCTTGACAAGATAGTGCATGCGTAAAAAGCGATTCAAAAACAGTCTGTTGACATGATATCAGGGCCGGTGCGGCAGCGCACGACCTCGACCGGCGGGGTCGGGGCTACCCCGGCGCCCCTCGCCAACCGCGATTGCCCTGCCGGCGGATTCCCCGAAGCAGAACGCCCGGCCTTGGCCGGGCGTTCCACTGGCTCGGTGCGGAGTCGTTCAGTAGAGGGCCTGTTCCTCGTCGACGACTTCCTTGAGGACCTCCAGGAAGAGCCGGTCGGCTTCGGAGTGCTCCGCCGGGTCTTCCGGGATATGCACGCTGGTGGTGTCCGATATCTCGTTGGCGATACGTGCCATCGCCTCGGCCTTGCTGCCCTGCGACAGCTGGCGGCGGGCGATCTCCAGCGACTGCTCGAGGATCCTGGGGTCCTGCAGCAGCTTCTTGATGAAGCCGCGCAGTTCGTTGATGACCCGCGTCTTCTGGATTTCCGATGAGGACATGGCGTTCTCCTTGTCGTCATGCTGCCGTGTCGGCGATGGCGTGACGATAGCACGTTTGGCCCCTGGCGGGAGAGAGGGCTGGGTGGTGCTCGGGAGTGCTTTGTAAGTTTTGTCTTACATCAAGAGTCGGCGATGTCTTCGCTTTTAGCATCGATTAGCGATTGGACAATCCCTCCAATTTGGTTACGCTACCTTACAAAGATTAACGATCATAAAAAAGTACTGTGCTCCTCACCTTGGTCCAGCTGAGCTTTCTGGGGCCTCCCCAGGGTGTGGTGCCGCTGTCGAGTAAGGGAAACGGGAAGGGAAGCGCCATCCGCTCTAGCCGGATGAGGCCCGTAATAACAAGAACATAGGCTCAACCTCCTGACAGGCTCACGGCATCGGGTGTCGTACGCCTGCTAAACATGAAAGGGAACTCAAATGACATTCGCAACCGACTCTCTGCGTGCCCGGGGCGCTCACCGACTGGCGCGGGCCATCGTGGTGGGTGCCTCGCTCACCCTGCTGCCGCTGGCCGCCGCCGTGGCTCAATCCTTGCCACCCGGCCTGGCGGCACCCGGCTCGGCCGACCTGCAGCAGGTGGTGCAGCGTGCCATCACCACCAACCCCGAGGTTCAGGCGGCCTGGAACGGCCTGCGCGCCTCCGGTCATGACGTCGGTGTGGCACGTGGCAACTACCTGCCGAGCATCGATGTCGCCGCCGGCATCGGGCGCGAGGATCTCGAGGGCGATGGACGCGGCAGCTACGATACCGACTTCGCCGAACTGACACTCACCCAGATGCTCTACGATGGCTTCGCCACGCGCAGCGAGGTGGAGCGCCTCGACCGTGCCAAGTTGGTGCGTTACTACGAACTGCTGGGCGCGAGCGAGAACGTCGCCCTGGAAGCCGCCCGGGCCTATCTGGATGTCAGCCGCTATCGCGAACTGGTGCGCCTGGCCCAGGACAACTATGCCGATCACCTGCGGGTCTATCACCAGATCGAGGAGCGAGCGCGATCCGGTGCCGGTCGCGGCGTCGACCTGGAGCAGATCAGCGGCCGCCTGGCACTCGCCGAGTCGAACCTGATGACCGAGGCCTCCAACCTGCATGACGTCACGGCGCGCTATCAGCGCATCGTCGGCGAGTTGCCCGCGGAGAACCTCGCCCCCGCTCCTGAGCTCGACGATCGCCTGCCGCCCTCGGTGGCCGAGGCCGTCGACCTGGCCTTCACCGGCAACCCGGAATTCCACGCCGCCATCGAAAACATCGAGGCATCGCGGGCCGAGCGCGAGGGGGCTCGCTCCGGTTTCCACCCGCGCCTCGACCTGCGTGGCCGCACCGGCACCAACAACGAGAGCGGCATCGACGGGCGTCGCGACCGGCACAGCATCGAGCTGGTGGCCAGCATGAACCTCTACCGCGGCGGCAGTGACCTGGCGTCGTTCCGGGCCGCGTCCGATCGGGTCGAGCAGGCGATCGATCAGCGCGAAGTGGCTTGCACCAACGTGCGCCAGACCACCCAGATCGCCTACAACGACACCCAGCGCCTGCGCGAGCAGCTCAGCTACCTGAACCAGCACCGCCAGTCCATCGACCGGGTGCGGGGCGCCTACCAGCAGCAGTTCGACATCGGCCAGCGGACCCTGCTCGACGTGCTGGACAGCGAGAACGAGTACTTCGAGGCCAGCCGTGCCCATGTCAACGCCCAGTACGACGTGATCCTGGCCGATGCGCGTACCCTGGCCGCCATGGGCCAGTTGATGCAGGCCCTGAATGTGCGTCGTGACGACATGCCGACCCTGGCCGAAATGGGCAGCGACGGGGTGGAGATCAACCCCGACGTGATCTGTCCTGCCCAGGGGCCGACCGGCTTCACCCTCGATGATTTCACGCGGGGCATCAGTGCCCCGGCACCGACCCGGGCCCCGGACGTCACCCTTTCCGCCGACGCCTTGTTTGCCGTCAACAGCGCTGAACTCTCCGCCGATGCCCGCGGCGAGCTTTCCCGGCTGGCCTCGCAGATCCGTGATCGCACCGACCTGGCGCGGGTCTTCATCGCCGGCCATGCCGACAGCACCGGCAGTGACGCCATCAACGACCCGCTCTCCCAGGCGCGGGCCGACAGCGTCGCCGATCACCTGGTCGGCGAGGGAGTCAGCCGCGGCCTGATCGAAACCCGCGGGTACGGCTCCCGCCAGCCGGTGGCGAGCAACGACAGCGTCGCCGGCCGCCGCCAGAACCGCCGGGTCGAGGTGACCCTGGAGCGGGTCGGCGAGAATCTCGACATGAGCTTCCGGCCCGTCCAGGAACACTCCCTCGGCCTCGCCGCCGGCGGCGAGGCGCTCTCCCGCGGTGTGGCGGGGCAACATCAGAGGTAGGTGTGACGCAACGAGAACATCTGGACCCGCCCCCGGGGCCATCGAGAGCCGCCGTCAGGGATGAGCTTCTCGAATGCCTCCAGACCATTGCCCTGGTGCATGA
The DNA here is from genome assembly GCF_059509875.1 of Halomonas sp. LMYGS-3. Lineage (NCBI taxonomy): Bacteria > Pseudomonadati > Pseudomonadota > Gammaproteobacteria > Oceanospirillales > Halomonadaceae > Halomonas > Halomonas sp. LMYGS-3. The sequence continues at coordinate 29,461 of NZ_JCAKFQ010000029.1, forward strand.
CCACGCGGCGTCGGCGGAATCCCTCACCGCGGGTCTGCCCCTCGAGGAGGGGCGGCTGACCCCGGCGATCTTTCCCCGCGCTGCCTCCCGGGCCGGGCTCACCGCGCGGATCGTCAAGAGCCGCCTGGTGCAGCTCAACCCCGCCCTGCTGCCCGCCGTCTTGCTGCTCGAGCCGGGACGCGCCTGCGTGCTGGTGGCGCTGGATCTCAAGGCACGCCGTGCCCGGGTGGTCTTCCCCGAACTGGGCGAGGCCGAGACCGAGGTCGGCCTCGATGGCCTCCAGTCGAGCTACGGTGGCCAGGCGATCTATGTGCGCCCGCGCTTCCATTTCGATGCCCGCGGGCCCGAGGTCAACAAGCAGCGCGCGCGTCACTGGTTCTGGGGGGTGATCCGCGAGAACCGCAAGCTCTACCGGGACGTGATCGCCGGTTCGCTGGTGATCAACCTGTTTGCCGTGGCGATGCCGCTGTTCGTGCTCAACGTCTACGATCGGGTGGTGCCCAACCACGCCACCGAGACGCTCTGGGTGCTGGCCGTCGGCATCTTCGTGGTGCTCTGCTTCGACCTGGCGCTGCGCCTGATGCGCAACGCCTTCGTCGACCTGGCGGCGAGTCGGGCCGACGTCAAGCTGTCGTCGTCGATCATGGCCCGGGTGCTGGGCCTGAGGATGGAGGCCCGGCCGGCCTCCACCGGGTCGTTCGCCGCGACCCTGCAGTCCTTCGAGTCGGTGCGCGGCTTCATCGGCTCGGCCACGGTGGTGGCGCTGGTCGACCTGCCCTTCGTGCTGCTGTTCGCCGGCATCATCGCGCTGATCGGCCCGCCGCTGGTGCTGCCGGTGCTGGTGGGCATCGTCGTCGTGCTGCTCTATGCCATGGCGGCCCAGGGCAAGCTCCATGAGCTCTCCGAGACCACCTGGCGGGTGGGCGCCCAGCGCAACGCCACCCTGGTCGAGTCGATCTCGCACCTGGAGACGGTCAAGGCGCTGCGCGCCGAGAGCCGCATCCAGGGCGTCTGGGAGAAGGCCTCGGCCTACCTGTCGCGCACCGCCGCCCAGCTGCGCCTGGTCAGTTCCTCGGTCTCCAGCGTGGCGCTCTGGGCCCAGCACAGCGTCGCCGTCTGCGTGATCCTCATCGGTGTCTACCTGATCATCGACGGCAGCCTGAGCCAGGGGGGCTTGATCGCCGCCTATCTGCTGTCGTCGCGCGCCATGGCCCCGGTCAGCCAGGCCGCGGTCCTGCTGGCCCAGTACCACCAGTCCTCCACGGCACTGCAGTCGCTCGACGCGGTGATGGCGCGGCCGGTGGAGCGCCCCGACGGCAAGCAGTTCGTCAACCGGCCGGTGGTACGCGGCGAGATCCGCTTCGACAAGGTGAGCTTGCGCTATCCCGACGAGGAGCGCGACGCCCTGCGCGACGTCTCGCTCGTGATCGAGCCCGGCGAGAAGGTCGCCCTGCTCGGCCGGGTGGGCTGCGGCAAGTCGACCCTCAACAAGCTGATGCTCGGGCTCTATGCCCCCAGTGCCGGGGCGGTGATGGTCGACGGCGTCGACATCCGCCAGTTCGATCCCCTCCAGCTGCGTCGCCATATCGGCTATGTGCCCCAGGACGTCAGCCTGTTCTTCGGGTCGCTGCGCGACAACATCGTGGCCGGTGGCGGCAGCGACGGGGTGGACGACGAGGCGCTGCTGCGGGCGATCGAACTCGCCGGCCTGGAGAGCCTGGTCAATGGGCACCCCCACGGCGTCGACCTGCAGGTCGGCGAACGGGGCCAGGCGCTCTCCGGTGGTCAGCGTCAGGCGGTGGCCATCGCGCGCGCCCTGGTCCACGACCCCCAGATCCTGTTGCTCGACGAACCGACCAGCGCCATGGACCACGCCAGCGAGGAGACTTTCAAGGTCAACCTCAAGGCCTACGCCCAAGGCAAGACCCTGGTCGTCGTTACCCACCGCACCTCGCTACTGTCGCTGGTCGACCGCATCGTGGTCATCGACGCCGGCAAGGTCGTGGCCGACGGCCCCCGCGACAAGGTGGTGGAGGCCCTGCGCAAGGGGCAGATCGGGAGGGCCGGCTGATGGCGAAGAAAGACAGCACCGCCGAGCAGCAGGGCTTCGAGGCGATCGGGCGCTTCTCCGAGGTGGGCGGCAAGCCCTTCCGGCCCTTCATCGACCGGCTGTTCGCCAGGCGCGTCACCGCCGCGCATCTCAACCGCGACTGGGCCAGCGATGCCGACTGGGCACGGCTCCAGCAGGACCCGATCCGGGCCCGCGCCTTCCTGTATGTGGTGCTGCTGGCGGTGGCGGCGTTGATCACCTGGTCGTATTTCGCCTCCATCGACGAGGTGACCCGCGGCACTGGGCGGGTGATTCCCTCCAGCCAGCTGCAACGGGTCCAGACCTTCGACGGCGGCGTGGTGCAGGAGATCCGGGTGCGCGAGGGGGAAAGGGTCGAGGCCGGTCAGGTGCTGATGAGCATCGACCCGACCCGCTTCGTCTCCAGCTTCCGCGAGAACCGCGCCCAGGCGCTGTCGCTGGAAGCCCGCGCCGAGCGGCTGCGGGCACTGATCACCGAGACACCGTTCGACCCCTCCGAGACGCTGCGTGTCGAGGCGCCCGGCATCGTCGCCCAGGAGCGCGAGGTCTACGAGAGCCGTCGCGAGGAGCTGCGCGAGCAGGAGAGCATCCTCGCCGATCGCATCCGACAGCGCGAGGAGGAGCTGCGCGAGGCCCGAGCCAGGCGGGATACCGCCCAGCGTGAGGCCAACATGGCCGGCCAGGAGCTCAACCTGACGCGCCCCCTGCTGCAGTCCGGTGCGGTGTCCGAGGTCGAGGTACTGCGCCTGCAGCGGGAGGTGTCGCGCGCCACCGGCGAACGCGACCAGGCCGCTGCGGCCGTATCGCGTCTGGAGGCCGCCGTGGAGGAGGCGCGCACCCAACTGAGCGAGGTCAGGACCGAGCGGCGCAGCGACTGGCAGAACGATCTGGCCCAGACCCTGGGTGACCTCAACGCCCTGGACGAATCCAGCGCCGGGCTGCAGGACCGGGTGCGCCTGGCCGAGGTGCGCTCGCCGGTGAGCGGCGTGGTGCAGCGCCTGGCCATCAATACCATCGGCGGGGTCGCCCAGCCCGGGCAGGAAGTGGTGGAGATCGTCCCCAGCGACGACCAGCTGCTGGTCGAGGCGCGCATCGCCCCGCAGGACATCGCCTTCCTGCGCCCCGGTCAGCCGGCCACCATCAAGCTCACCGCCTACGACTTCGCCATCTATGGCGGGCTGTCGGCCGAGCTCGATCACATCAGCGCCGACACCATCACCGATGACAACGACAACACCTTCTATCTGGTGCGTGTGCGAACCCGCGAGGGCGATGACATTGCCGGCGAGTTGGCGGTGATCCCCGGCATGACCGCCCAGGTCGACATCATGACCGGCAAGCGTACCGTGATGCAGTACCTGCTCAAGCCCGTGCTGCGGGCCTGGAGTGACTCCATGGGAGAGCGATGATGGCCCATCTCTTCGTCTGTCAGGGGCATGACGAGATCCCGCGCTGGCGAACGGCCTTTCCCGAGGCGCGCCTGGTGAGCCCGCAGCAGGCTCGGGCCCGGACCGGTCGCGGCGATCGGGCCTGGGTGATGAGCAACCTCCAGGACTGGCCCGCCCTGGTGTCTACCCTCAGCGGGCGAGGCGCCACCCTGACGGTGTTGAGCTATGCGCCGAACTCCCTCGAAGCCTTCCAGGCGTTGAATGCCGGCGCACGGGGCTACGCCCATGCGCTCTCGCCACCGGAGCTGCTGCGCCAGGTCGAGGTGGTGACCACCAACCAGGGGATCTGGGTCTGGCCCGAGCTGCTCGCCCAGGTCGTGGGCGGCACCTTCAAGGCGCTGGGGGGCGAGTCCCGGCTACAGGAGGAGACCCTCTCCGCGCTCACCGAGCGGGAACGGGCGGTGGCCCTGGCGGTGGCCGAGGGGCAAAGCAACAAGGAGGTCGCCCGGCGGCTCGACATCACCGAGCGCACCGTCAAGGCCCACCTGGGCGCGGTGTTCCGCAAGCTCGGGGTGCGGGACCGCATGCAGCTGATCCTGCGGCTCTCGCATCAGGACGCGAGCATAGCCGATTCGGGGCGATGAATGCCGACTTCGATCAGGCAGGGCGACGCACTCGCTTTTGCCGCCTTCCCTGACAAGCCCACAGCACTCTTCTCGGCCGCCATCCTTGATGGCGGTGAGCTGTTTCTCCTACCTGTCCATCGGTCCAATACGCAACCGGGGCTCTGTTACTTAATGTGACGGTATAAGCCGCCCCAGTGTTCGTGCCGTTCCCGCGTTGTCTGGGCGGAACCGGATGCGGCGACCGATCACGATCAATTACGCAGGAGTCGTTCCATGAGCATCGCAACCGTCGTTTCCCTCTCCGGCCAGGCCTGGGCGCGTGACGCCGACGGCAACCTGCGCGAACTGCACGTCGGCGATACCCTCCTCGAGGGCGAGACCCTCGTCACCGCCGACAACGCCCGGGTCGAGCTCGACTTCGGCGACAACCTCGACCCCACGCTGATCGAGGGTGGCCAGGAAATCGCCATGACCCCGGATCTCGATGCCGATCGGCCGGTCGCCGTGGAGGATGCCAGCGCCCTGGATGAGGATCTCGAGGCGCTGCTGGCGGCACTGGACGACGATGACGTCGATCTGCTCGACGTGTTCGATGCGACCGCCGCCGGAGCCGGCGCGGGTGGCGGCGGTGGCGACGGCCACAACTTCGTGCGCCTGGCCCGGATCGCCGAGGATACCGACCCGCTGGCCTTCGACTTCAGCGTCGGCCAGTTCGATGGGCCGCCGGACATCGAGGAGGGGGCCGTTCTGGAGGCGGTGGAGGAAGACGAGACGCCGGTCGATGAAACTCCCGTAGAGGAACCACCGGTCGACGAAACTCCCGTAGAGGAACCGCCGGTCGACGAAACTCCCGTAGAGGAGCCGCCGATTGAAGAGCCGCCAGTCGACGACGCCATTCCGGAGGCGGGGACCTCTACGGCGGAACTCTTCGATGCGCAGTTGCAGGAAGAGGGCGGTTCGGTGTCAGCCGGTACTCTGGATTTCGACTTCGGCGATGATGGCGTGGGTCGCATCGGCTTCGCCGGCATGGATGGCACCACGGGCGACGTGGGCACCGAGACCGTCACCTACGGCTGGGATGCCGGTAGCAACACCCTGACCGCGACCGGCCCGCGTGGGGACCTGTTCACTATCCAGGTGAACCCGACCACCGGCGAGTACACCCTGACGCTCCTCGACAATGTCCTGCACGCCGAGGGAACCGACGACGCCAGCAGCGAGCTGACCTTCACGGTGATCGATGGCAATGGCACCGAGGCCACGGGGTCCCTGACCATTGCCTTCTTCGATGACGCTCCCGAGGCCAGGGATGTCGACGGTGGCACCGTCACCGAGGATGCCAGTGACAACGTGCTCAGCGGCAACGTGCTCGCCAATGACAGCTTCGGCGCCGACGGCGCCGGCTCGCTGACCTGGAACGACGCGGCCAACGCCGATGCCATGGCCGAGCTGTCCAAGTACGGCACCCTGGTGCTCGATGCCGACGGCAGCTGGAGCTTCACCCTCGACAACAGCCTGGCCGCGGTGCAGGCGCTCGACGACGGCGACACCCTCGACTTCACGCTGGGCTACACCATCACCGACGCCGACGGCGACACCAGCACCGCCGCGCTGACCATCACCATCAATGGTGCCACCGATACTGCCGATATCACGGTAAGTGCTTCGAGCACTGTCTACGAGGCCGGCCTGCCGGGTGGTACGAACGAGGGAGATGGCAGCGACGCGGTCACCGGCACCTTCCAGGTCTCGGCCACCGACACCATCGCCAGCGTCACCGTGGGTGGCACGACCTTCACCCTGGCACAGCTTCAGGCGCTGTCAGCGTCATCCCCTTCCGCTGTGATCGATACGGGAGAAGGGATGCTGCAGTTGACCGGCTATCACAGCTCGGATGGCGACAAGGCGGCAACCATTGACTACACCTATACCCTGAAGGCCGCCCAGACTCACGAACAACCAGACGATGACACGAGCCTGGCCGACACGGTCGCGTTGCAAGTCGACGGGGTGGGCGGGAGTAGCGCCACAGGCACCCTGACCATCGACATCATCGACGACGTCCCGACCTTCACCAACATCATGAACGCGATCATTGCCAATGAGAGTGGTACGACGGTAACGGGGCTCCATGATCTTGCATTCGGTGCTGACGGACTGGGGGCGATATCTGTCGCCGATCCGACCACTGACTCGCTCAATGGTGCAGTGACCTATACCACGACCACCAATCTCGACGGCTCGGTAACCAAGCTGGCGCAGCTCAATGGCGAGGACTTCTTCACCCTCACTGTCAATCCCGACGGTACCTATGACTTCACGTTGCACGAGGCGCGGCCGTCAATTTCCCAGTCCGTGGATTTCAGCGGCGTGAAGGGGGAGAAGGCCGTCGAGCATCTCGTGATCGGAGATGTCACCTTCAGTGCCGTTGATACCGATGGCAATGGCAGTATCGGCAACGATGAGAAGATCAAGCCCACGAGCGCCGGTTTCGGCGTGGGAGAGGGTAATGTGGATCCCGGTGAGCAATTCGCCATCAGTTTCGCCAATGATACATCAGTCGACAGCGTGAGCTTATCGATCAAGCAACAGGGCGCCACGGCCTTCAAGATGAGCTGGGTGACCGATAGCGGGGAGACAGGGACTATTGATCCCCTGACCCAGGATGGCTGGGTCACCATCGATCCAGCCCAGGATTTTACCTCTATCACTTTCACGATCGACCAAGGAAAGGCAAAGATCGAAGGTGTCGGGTATGCCGAGCTCTTGTTGCCCGACGATACGGTCTTCGAGTTTGAAATCCATGGCACCGATGGCGATGGGGATGCTTCCCCCTCACAGACGCTGAGCGTGACGCTTCTCGGTACGGAATCGTCCGATGCCCAAATCGACGGCACCACAGGCGACGATGTCATCGCTGGCACGTCCGGCGGCGATACCCTGGTTGGCGGGGCCGGCAACGACATCCTCATCGGCGGTGCCGGCAACGACATCCTCTACGGCGGTCTGGGCGATGATGTCTTCCAGTGGAACTTCGGCGACCAGGGCGAGGAGGAGGCCGCGGCCACCGACGTCGTCAAGGACTTCGGCGAGGGCCACAACGTTCTCGATCTCGCCGATCTCCTGCAGGGTGAGGAGTCCGGTGATATCAACGACTTCATCTTCGCCGAGCAGGAGGGAGATCACACGACGCTCTACATCAAGCACGATGGAGGCCTCGGCGCGGGAGGCGCCAATGCGGATCAGAAGATCGTGTTGGAGAACCATGGCATGGGTGGCATGACGTCCGAAGACTTCATCCAGCAACTGCTCAGCAACGATCAGCTGAATATCGACCAGTAACCCGCGGGCCCGCCGAGCGCCCCGCCTGGAGACACCGGGTGGGGCGCTTGCTATTCTGATGCCCATGCACGCCATGGGATTCTTGAGGCCACTGCCATGTACATCAAGCGCGACGACGACGACCGCATCGAGCTGGTCAGCCGGGAGGCGACACCCGACTGCAAGGAGTTCCTGGCTGCGGACTCACCGGAGCTGCTGTCGTTCCTGATGGAAGGGGAGAGCCGCCAGGGCGAGGCGCACTTCCAGGCCTCGGATCTGGCCTTCGTTCGCGTGCTCGAGGACGTGATCGAGCTGCTGATGGACAAGGGGGTGATCAGCTTCACCGACCTGCCCGAGGCGGCGCAGCAGAAGGTGATGGAGCGTCAGTCGCTGCGTCGCCGGCTCAATGGCCTGAACCTGGTGTCGGGCGCCGACGACGAGAGTGGCGGGGTGATCTAGGCGAAGGCCGCGAGCCTGGCGCCCGGCGTCGCCGGGCGCTTACCGAGTTCGCTATCGGCCCACCTCAGGCGGGCTTGTCGTGCTGGCGTACGCCCGGGCCGGTGACGCCGTCGATGCCCAGCTCGAACAGCACCCTGGCCTCGGTGAGGTTGTCGACGCCCTCGGCGATCGCCAGTATCCCCAGCGAATGACAGAGCGTGGCCATGCCGCGCAGGATGGTCTGCTGCTCGGCGCTGGCATCGACGCCCTTGACCAGGGAGTCGTCGAGCTTGAGGTAGGCGAGCCCCAGGTCGTGCAGGTCGGCGATCCGGTTGAACTCGGCGCCCACATGCTCCAGGCCGATCCGGCAGCCGAGCGGTTGCAGCTCGCGGCACAGGCTGCGGAAGCTGGCCAGGTCGTGGATGGCCATGGACTCGGGCAGTTCCAGCCAGAGCTTCTCGGCGGCCTCGGGGTGCGAACGCAGCAGGGCACGCAGGTCCATCACGAAGCGCGAATCGCGAATCGACGCCGGCGACAGGTTGATGCCGATCGCCTTGCCGCGCTGGGCAATGTCCTTGATCGCCGCTCGCGCCACCGCCAGGTCCAGTTCGGTATCGAGCTCCAGTCGCGAGATCCAGGGCAGGAAGACCCCCGCCGGCCGCCATTCGCCCTTCAGCCGCAGCCGCGAGGGGCACTCGTGATGCAGCAGCTTTTCGTGGGCATCGAGCACCGGATAGTGAGCCAGGTAGACGCCCTGCACCATCGCCTGGTGAAGGGCGGAGCGCCAATCGGCGTGACTGGCGTAGAGCGTGTCGCGTTCGGCGCCCTGGACGATCGACTGGCCACGATCGCCCTTGGCCTCGGCGCCGGCCAGGGCGCCATCCAGATTCGCCAGCAGCTCGTTGCGGTGGTCGCCCTGGGCATAGTCGATCAACGCCGAGGGCAGGCCGAGGATCACCGATTTTTCCTCCTGCTGCAGGGTCTGGAGCCGTTGCGACAACTCGTGGGCGAGTCCGTCGAGGTCGTTGTTGCCCGGCATCAGCAGGGCGAAGTCGCTGCCGTTCAGGCGTCCCACCAGGCCTCCGCCACGCACCTTGCCGAGCTGGTCGAGGCTATGGGCCAGGCTCTTGAGCAGTTCATCGGTGCGCGCGTGTCCCAGTCGCTGGTTCACCTCGGCGAGCCGCGCGAAGCGCACCATGGCCAGGCTACCGCTGGCCCGGTGGCCGTCGCTCCGCAGGCTGGCCCGCAACTGGTTGAGGAAGGCGTCGCGGTCGAGCACGCCGGTCACGGGGTCGTGCAGCAGGCGACGGCGCAGCAGGTCGAGCTTCTCGCTCTCCTGGCTCAGCATCTCGCGCACCGTGCCGGAAAGCTGGTTCATGGCCTGCACCACCTCGCGCAGTTCCCGGGTGCGGGGTTCTTGGGAGGTGGTGAAGCGGCGCACGCCGATGTCGCGGGCCTGGGCGATCACCGAGTGCAGCGGGCGGCGGATGCTGCGCACGATCCACCAGGCAAGCAGCAGGCTGATGGCACCGGCGATGGCGAACCAGCCCGCCAGGTTCAGGGCGCTCTGCCACAGTGAGCGGTAGGCGAAACTGTGCTGGCTCTGCAGGGTCAGGGTGCCGAACTGGCGCCAGCCGTCCTGAACCACCGCCTGGCCGGGCGGCACCTCGAAGCGCACCAGGTCGACGAACCAGCCGGGAACGTCGTCGATGTGCTCACCGCCTTCGCGGCGCTCGAGGATCTCGCCGTCCGGGGCGCGCAACTCGATCAGGCGGTAGTGGCCGGTGTCGAACTGGGCCGCCATCAGCAGCTCGATGTTGACCGGATCCTTGTCGAGCTGGCTCATCGACAGCGCCAGGGCATTGGCGTTGTCGGCATTCTTGATGCGGACTTCCTGCTCGGTGTAGTGCCGACTGGTGCTCACGCCGACGAACAGGCTGCCGACGAAGGCCAGCAACAGCAGTGCCACGATGGTCAGCCAGAGTTGCTTGATGAGCGACATCTCGGTGTTCCCCCCCAAGGGTTCAAGACCCGAATCAGATGAATCCCTGCTGCTTCATGCGGTCGATCACGTTGCGCCAGCGTGACAGCCGCGCCAGCGGGTCGGCCCGCGACTCGGTGGAGCCACCGGCCCAGAGTCCGCTGCTGTTGAAGCTGAACAGGGGATCGAGGTCGGTACGCTGCGAGGCCGGGGTGATCGATGGCACCAGGTTGTCGAGCACCAGCGGTTCGGCGGCAGGCGTCTCGTAGTAGCCCAGCACCATGTGAGCCTGGGTGATCCGGCTGCGACCGATACGCGCCCGGACATAGATCATGCGCAGCTGTGCGCCGGGCACGCCGAGCTGCTTGAGGGTCACGTACTTGGCGATGGAGTAGTCCTCGCAGTCGCCCTTGCCCTGGCCCATGGTCTCCAGCGGCGTCGCCCAGAAGTCCTCGTGCCCCCAGTTGTCGATATCGTCGACCCAGAGCACGCGGCGGTTGAAGAAGTCGTTGACCTCGCGGAGCTGGGTACGGAGTTCCGCCCCGCCGAGCCGATCGAGCAGCGCGAACCACTCCTCGAGCACGGCCAGCCCACGCTGGCCGTAGAGGCGCCGCATGGTCTCGCGTAGCCGGGGTGGATCCAGGTTGGCACCGACGCCCGGTGCGCGCAGCCCCAGGCCGGCGGCCAGCACCAGGCTGCCCAGGCCGGCCAGAAAGCGGCGGCGACCAGGCGAGGCGAGGGTCCGGTGGCGAGGCTCGGGCATCGTGACTCGTGGCTGGATGAGCGATCGCTCAAGTTTAGGGGTATGGCTTCTCTAATGCGAGAGATAGGGGAAGCTTGATACCAACGAAGCTCAACCCTTGCCCGGTCCCTTCCAGACCCGCAGCCGGCCGACCCAGGCGAGACCGTGCGCGGCCAGCCGCAGCTCGTCGGCCGCCTCGTCGAGGCTCTGGCCGCTCGGCAGTTCGTTGACGTAGATCGACACGTCCACCTGGTTGTCCAGGTAGTGCAGGTCGAGGGCGACCCGGGCATTCCAGACGCGAAGATCGCCCCAGATGTCGTCGAGCATCCCCTCGACATCGCCGCGCAGCGGCATGCCGGGGCGCAGGCTGTGCTCGGTTTCGCCGGAATCGTCCTCCGGGTCGATGTGGAAGGTCACGTCGGTGAGGGTGGGGAAGGCCTCGCGCAGGCGACGGCTGACCGCGTTGCCGATCTCGTGGGCCTCGGAGACCGTGACCCGCGGCGGCACCACGATATGCAGGTCGAGCAGTGCCTGGCTGCCGAGGGTGCGGGTGCGCAGGTCGTGCACACCCTTGACCCCCGGGACCCGCTCGGCGACCTGCTGCATGCGGTCGCGCTCCTCCGCGGGCAGGGCGGTATCGATCAGCTCCTGGCTGGACTCCCACAGCAACCGGCCGCCGACCTGGCCGACCATCACCCCGACCACGACCGCCGCCAGGGCGTCCATCCAGCCGGCGCCGAACTGGGCCGCGACCAGGCCGATCAGCACCACCACGGTGGAGAGGGCGTCCGAGCGGGAGTGCCAGGCGTTGGCCTCGAGCAACCGGGAGTTGACCTGCTTGGCCACGCGCAGGGTGTAACGGAAGATCCACTCCTTGGCGGCCAGCGCGAGCACCGCGATGCCGATGGCCCAGTGGCCGGGGGCGGGGATCGGCTCGCCGGTGATCAGCCGGGTCAGGCTGGCCCAGGCGATGCCGCCGGCAACGAAGATCAGCACGCTGCCCAGCCACAGGGTAGCCAGGGTCTCGATGCGCCCGTGGCCGTAGGGATGGTTGCTGTCGGGTTCCTGGCGGCCGAAGTGGGTCGCCGCGATCACGAAGACGTCGGTGAGGATGTCCGAGAAGGAGTGGATGCCATCGGCCACCAGGGCCGCGGAGCCGACGATGAAGCCGGTGACCATCTTGGCCACTCCGACCACCAGGTCGACCAGCGCCCCGATCAGGGTGACCTTGTGGGCTTCGCGGGTCTGGGCGCCGCGATCGGGCGGCAGAGGGTGGGGATGCATGTGGGAATGGCCCATGGTGGTCATCATCCGGTTGATAAGGGAGATCGGCAGCGGCCGAGCCAGGCATCTACCACCCTGTGGGAGCCACGCTTTGCGGGGCGATGCGGCGCGTAGCGGCGCTGGGCGGTTGTCGGCCACGCTGGCGGCACCGCCAAGGCGCCTGCGGCGCCAATCGCTCGGCGGAGCCAAGCTCCCACAGGCGGGGAATCTACCCCCTGTAGAGCCAAGCTCCTCTACCGGGGCGGGCATCTACCCCCTGTGCAGCCAAGCTCCCACAGGGGGGTGTCGGCTAGCCGTCGATCCTGCCCGCCCGGTTGCGCACCGGGTTGGCGTACTGGGCCAGCCACCACTCGCGCAGCTCGGCGGGCACCTCCTGCAGCCGGGCCCGGAAGGTCGCCCGGTCGGCGTCGGTGACTTCCGAGAGGTCGAGCAGTTCCGGGGCGTCGCCCAGCGTCTCGAGGGCCAGGTAGTGGCTGGGGAAGAGGTGGTAGCCCTCCAGCACCTGGCGGTCGATCTCGGCGGCCACCTCGTCGGCGCTGTCGAAGTCCGCCGTCAGCGGCGTACCGAAGCGCAGGTGGACACGGCCCTTGTGGCCGGTGATGCCGGCCACGATCGACATGATGTCCTCGAACTCGGTCTTCTTGTAGTTGCCGCTGGAATGCACCGCATGCAGTTCCCTGGCCTTCTGGACGTCACAGGGGTCGTACTCGTAGCTGATCGACACCGGCACCAGGCGCAACTCGCGGATCGCCTCGCCGATCGGCAGGTCGCGATCCTGCGAGCGTCGCGCCATGGTCATCATCTTGACGATCGCCGGGTCGGTACGGTCGATCCCGTCCTTGGCGCGGCCCTCGCGCTGGGCCATCCAGATCGAGTGGTTGTCCTCGAGGATGGAGTGGCGGATATAGGCGGAAAGGTTGTTGTACGCCGCCAGCATGGCGCGCTTGCCGCGGGCGCTGCGCGGCACGATGAAGCTCTTGTTGAGCCGCATCAGGTCGGTGACGTAGGGCTTCTTGAGCAGGTTGTCGCCGATGGCGATGCGTACCGTGTCGCGTCCGGCGAGGTACAGCGCGTAGTTGACGAAGGCCGGGTCGAGCGAGATGTCGCGGTGGTTGCCGATGAACAGGTAGGCGCTGCCATCGTCGAGCGCCTCCAGCCCGTCGACCCGGAAGTCGTCGGTGGTGGTGCGGATCATGCGCTGCATGTAGGCGGCGATGCGCATCTGGAAGTCGCGCACGCTGGCCACGCCGCGTACCTCGCGGCGAATCACGATGCTGGCCAGGGTGCGTGACAGCCGCGGCATGACGCGCGACAGCCGTGGCAGCCGAAAGCGGGTCAGGGCGTCGAGCAGCTCGGGGTCGTGCGCCAGGCGCGCCAGTACCTCGGCGACCTCGTCGTCGTGGTAGGGGCGAATGTCGGCCCACGGATCGGCCTGCGGCTCGTCGGTTCGGGGTTCGCTCATGCGCTTGTGATGATGGTTGTCGGGAACATTGTCGGTTGTCTTGTCGCCGGAAGCGTTCATGCAACGTTCTGGTCGCGCGATGCGCCGGCCTCGCCGCCCAGCCAGTCGACCAGGCGGTCGATGTTCTCGCCCAGCGCCTGCGCCATCAGCAGGAAATCGGTCTCGAGACGCACCAGGGCATCGTCGCCGTCGTCGCTGTTGCCGGCCTCGTCGATCAGCGCATCGCCGAAGCGCAGCGACTTGAGGGCGAGGTCGTCATGCAGCACGAAGCTTAACCGGCCCTCGATCTCCAGCGCCAGCTTGCTCGCCTGGCGGCCGCTGGCCAGCAGTTGCTGGATCTCGTCGCTGTCGAGGTCGACCTGGCGGGCGCGCAGCACGCCGTCGTCGCCCTTGGCCTTGAGCTCCACCTGGTCGCCCAGCGCCATGTCCGCCGGCCGCTCGCCGGGGTCGACCAGCCAGCCGGTCATCGCCCGCATCGGCAGGGTCTGGCTGGCCAGCGGGGTGACCTTGAGGCTGCCCAGGGTCTCGCGCAGCAGGTCCAGCACCTCCTCGGCGCGCTTGCGTGAGCTCGTGTTCACCCCGATCAGGCCGCGGCGCACGTCCCACCACAGGTCGACCTTCTGGGTGCGCACGAAGGCCCGCGGCAGCAGCTCCTCGTAGACCTGCTCCTTGATGCCGAGCTTCTCCTGGCGGCGCAGCTTGCGCCCCTCGCGGGCCTCGAGGTCGGCGCTACGCTCCTCGACCTCCTCGCGCACCACCGAGGCGGGCAGCAGGCGTTCCTGGCGCAGGGCGGTGATCAGGCGCTGGCCCTGCAACTCGTGGAGCAGCTGGGTGCCGGCGCGGCCGGCCGGGGCACACCAGCCCAGGCGGCGTGGCTCGTTGCCGCCCAGGGGGCGAAACGCCTGTTCGGACAGGGCGGTTTCCAGGGCGGCCGCGTCGAGCGCCGGCGCGCCGTGCAGACGATACAGGTGCAAGTGCTTGAACCACATGAAGCATTTCTCGAGCGAAAAGGAGGCACATTATGGACAAGGGGGAGCGGGGGTGCCAGTGGCGTTGTGGCTTGCGTTATTCGAGCAAACGCTCGTTCGCAGGCCAGGTTCACTTAAGGGTCAGACCCTTAATTTTGCTTAGGGGTCTGACCCTTAAGTTAACTTTGCTCGGCGGCGAGCCTTCGAGACCCTCCCGCCTGGCGCGCTCGGTGCCGGCGCCTTCTACCTGATGCGCCTGGCCCATCGCGGCGAGTGAGGCGCTGCCTTTGCGCGGTCCACGGTGGTATGATGTGAGGCTGTTGTGGTGCCCTCCGCCGAGGCGGGTGCGGGCGCCAACCCGTTGCAGTGCAAAGGATTCGACGACCCATGGGTGACATCGCCAGAGAGATTCTGCCAGTCAACATCGAGGACGAGCTCAAGCAGTCGTACCTCGATTACGCGATGAGCGTGATCATCGGCCGGGCGTTGCCCGATGTGCGCGACGGCCTCAAGCCCGTACACCGGCGCGTGCTGTTCGCCATGCACGAGCTCGGCAACGATTGGAACAAGGCCTACAAGAAGTCGGCGCGCGTGGTGGGCGATGTCATCGGTAAGTATCACCCCCATGGTGACAGCGCCGTCTACGACACCATCGTGCGCATGGCCCAGGACTTCTCCATGCGCCACGTGCTGGTCGACGGCCAGGGCAACTTCGGCTCCATCGACGGCGACAACGCCGCCGCCATGCGTTACACCGAGGTGCGCATGGCCCGGCTCGCCCACGAGCTGCTCGCCGACCTCGAGAAGGACACCGTCGACTGGGTCGACAACTACGACGGCACCGAACGCATCCCCGACGTGCTGCCGACCAAGGTGCCCAACCTGCTGATCAACGGCTCCTCGGGCATCGCCGTGGGCATGGCGACCAACATCCCGCCCCACAACATGGTCGAGGTGATCAACGGCTGCCTGGCGCTGATCGACGACTACACCCTCTCCGTCGACGACCTGATGGAGTACATCCCCGGGCCCGATTTCCCCACCGGCGGCATCATCAACGGCCGCGCCGGGATCCTCGAGGCCTACCGCACCGGGCGGGGGCGGGTCTATGTGCGGGCCCAGCACACCATCGAGCACGACGAGAAGACCGGCCGCGACCATATCATCGTCCACGAGCTGCCCTATCAGGTGAACAAGGCGCGGCTGATCGAAAAGATCGCCGAGCTGGTCAAGGACAAGAAGATCGACGGCATCGCCGAGCTGCGCGACGAATCCGACAAGGAAGGCCTGCGCGTGGTGATCGAGGTCAAGCGCGGCGAGAGCGGCGAGGTGGTGGTCAACAACCTCTTCGCCCAGACCCAGCTGCAGAACGTCTTCGGCATCAACATGGTCGCCATCGAGGACGGGCAGCCGAAGATCCTCAACCTCAAGGAGGTGCTCGAGGCCTTCATTCGCCACCGCCGCGAAGTGGTCACCCGCCGCACCCTGTTCGAGCTCAAGAAGGCCCGCGAGCGCGGCCACATCCTCGAAGGCCTGGCCGTGGCGATCTCCAACATCGACGAGGTGATCGAACTGATCAAGGCCTCGCCGAACGCCAGCGAGGCCAAGGAGAAGCTGCTGGCCAAGACCTGGCCGCCGGGGCAGGTCACCGCCATGCTCGAGCGCGCCGGCGCCACCTCCTGCAAGCCCGAGGACCTGGAGGAGGGCTTCGGCCTCAACCAGGCCGGTACCGAGTACCGCCTCTCGCCGGCCCAGGCCCAGGCCATCCTCGAGCTGCGCCTGCACCGCCTGACCGGGCTCGAGACCGAGAAGCTGCTCGACGAGTACCTCTCCATCCTCGAGAAGATCGCCGAGCTCTCCGCCATCCTGGCCTCCGCCGAGCGCCTGCTCGAGGTGATCCGCGAGGAGCTGATCGGCGTGCGTGACCAGTTCGGTGACCCGCGCCGCACCGAGATCCAGGCCAGCCACCTCGACCTGCGTCTCGAGGACCTGATCGCCGAGGAGGACATGGTGGTCACCGTGTCCCGCTCCGGCTACGCCAAGACCCAGCCGCTCTCCGACTACCAGGCCCAGCGCCGCGGCGGCCGCGGCAAGTCGGCCACCGCCATGAAGGACGAGGACGTCATCGAGCACCTGCTGGTGGCCTCGACCCACGATACCGTGCTGCTGTTCTCCAACCGGGGCAAGGTGTACTGGCTCAAGGTCTACGAAATGCCCAACGCCAGCCGTGGCTCCCGCGGCAAGCCGCTGGTCAACCTGTTGCCGCTCGACGAGGGCGAGGCGATCAACGCCATCCTGCCGGTGCGCGAGTATCGCCAGGACAGCTACATCTTCTTCGCCACCGCCAAGGGCACCGTCAAGCGCACCAGCCTCGACCAGTTCTCGCGGCCGCGCAGCGTCGGCCTGATCGCCATCGACCTGGAGGAGGGCGACCGCCTGGTGGGGGCGGCCATCACCTCCGGCAGTGATCACGCCATGCTGCTCTCGTCCAACGGCAAGGCGATCCGCTTCGAGGAGGGCAACGTGCGGGCCATGGGCCGTACCGCCCGCGGCGTGCGCGGCATGCGCCTGCTCGGTGGCGCCGAGGTGATCAGCCTGATCATCCCCCAGAGCCAGCAGATCGACGCCGAGGCCGACATCGAGAGCGAGGACGAGAACGGTGTGGTCATCGAGAACGGCAACGGCGGCCAGATCTACATCCTCACCGCCAGCGAGAACGGCTACGGCAAGCGTACCCGCCTCGAGGAGTTCCCGCTGCGCGGCCGCGGCGGGCAGGGTGTCATCGCGATGCAGACCAGCGACCGCAACGGCTCCCTCGTCGCCGCCATGCAGGTCTACGCCAGCGACGAGATGATGCTGATCACCGACCGCGGCACCCTGGTGCGCACCCGGGTCGACGAGGTCTCGATCACCTCGCGCAACACCCAGGGCGTGATGCTGATCCGCCTGGGCAACGACGAGAAGCTGGTCAAGACGGTGCGCGTCGACGAGCCGGAGGAATTGGGGACAGACCCCGAGGAATTGGGGACAGACCCCCATTTCCCGCCGTCGACAGAGGCTTGATTCTAGATAACTGGAAAAGGAAATGGGGGTCTGTCCCCCATTAGACGCCGATGACACGCCACTACAACTTCTGCGCCGGCCCGGCCGCGCTGCCCACCACGGTGCTGGAACGGGCTCGAGAGGAGCTGCTCGACTACC
Source organism: Halomonas sp. LMYGS-3 (assembly GCF_059509875.1). NCBI lineage: Bacteria > Pseudomonadati > Pseudomonadota > Gammaproteobacteria > Oceanospirillales > Halomonadaceae > Halomonas > Halomonas sp. LMYGS-3. Next base: position 46,961 of record NZ_JCAKFQ010000029.1, read on the forward strand.
GGGGCCGCGGGCTCTCGGTGATGGAGATGAGCCACCGCGCCGCGGAGTACGTCGCCATCGCCGAGCAGGCCGAGGCCGACCTGCGCGAGCTGCTGGCCATCCCCGGGAACTACAAGGTGCTCTTCACCCAGGGCGGGGCCACCCTGCAGTTCGCCGCGGTGCCCTACAACCTGCTGGGTGGCGGCGGCACGGCCAACTTCCTCCACACCGGCATCTGGGGCAACAAGGCCATGGCCGAGGCGCGCCACCTGTTCGGCACCGCCCATGTCGCCGCCAGCAGCGAGGGGAACGGCCACAGCGCCGTGCCGCGACCGTCGGACATCGCCCTCTCGGATGACGCCGGCTACCTGCACTACACCGCCAACGAGACCATCGGCGGGCTGGAGTTCGACTATGTGCCGGGTGCCGAGGGCGAGCTGCGCCGTGCCGATGGCACCGAGGTGCCGCTGGTCTGCGACATGTCCTCCAGTATTCTCTCGGGGCCGCTGGACGTGTCGAAGTTCGGCGTCATCTACGCCGGCGCCCAGAAGAACATCGGCCCCGCCGGCCTGGTGGTGGTGATCGTGCGCGACGACCTGCTCGACCGCGCCCGCCATGACATGCCGTCACTGTTCGGCTACAAGGCGCTGAGCGATGCCGGCTCGATGATCAACACCCCGGCCACCTACAGCTGGTACCTGGCCGGCCTGGTGTTCCAGTGGCTCAAGGAGGACATCGGCGGCCTGGCCGCGATGGACGCCATCAACGCCCGCAAGGCCGAGAAGCTCTACGCGGCCATCGACGGCAGCGAGCTCTACGCCAACCCGATCGTGCTGCGCAACCGCTCGCGGATGAACGTGCCCTTCGTGCTCGCCGACGAGCGCCTCGACAAGCCGTTCCTGGCCGAGGCCGAGGCGGCCGGGCTGCTCAACCTCAAGGGCCACCGCAGCGTCGGCGGCATGCGTGCCAGCCTCTACAACGCCGTGCCCGAGGCCGCCGTGGACGCCCTGATCGAGTTCATGGCAGATTTCGAGCAGCGGCGGGGGTAGAAGCGCCGAGCGCTCAGCCAGCGCTGGCGGTCCCTATGGGGTCAGACCCCGGCGGATGCCGGTTTGGCTGGAGTAAGGTGCACGATGACAGGCATGGCGATTTGGCCGGGGTCTGACCCCATAGGGGCCATGTCGCCGACATAGAGAGAAATGGGGGTCTGTCCCCCATTAGACCTTAGACCAGGGGACAACGCATGACCGACACCCCCAAGGATCTCGAGGCGCTGAGGCAGCGCATCGACGAGCTGGACGGCGATATCCTGCGCCTGATTAGCGAGCGTGCGACCTGCGCCCAGCGGGTCGCCGAGATCAAGACCGCCGAGGATCCCCAGGCGGTCTTCTACCGTCCCGAGCGCGAGGCCCAGGTATTGCGCCGGATCATGGCGCTGAACAAGGGGCCGCTCGACAGCGAGGAGATGGCCCGGCTGTTCCGCGAGATCATGTCCGCCTGCCTGGCGCTGGAGCAACCGATCAAGGTGGCCTATCTCGGCCCCGAGGGCACCTTCACCCAGCAGGCCGCCCTCAAGCATTTCGGCGAGAGCGCGACGAGCATGCCGATGGCCGCCATCGACGAGGTGTTCCGCGAGGTCGAGGCCGGTGCCGTCAACTACGGCGTGGTGCCGGTCGAGAACTCCACCGAGGGGGTGGTCAACCACACCCTCGACTCCTTCATGGACTCCTCGATGCGTATCTGCGGCGAGGTGGTGCTGCGCATTCACCAGCACCTGCTGGTGGCCGAGACCACCCGCCAGGACAAGGTCTCGCGGATCTACTCGCATCCGCAGTCCTTCGCCCAGTGCCGCAAGTGGCTCGACGCCCACTTCCCCCACGCCGAGCGGGTGCCGGTGTCGTCCAATGCCGAGGCCGCGCGCCTGGTCAAGACCGAGTGGCACAGCGCGGCCATCGCCGGCGACATGGCCGCCAAGCTCTACGGCCTGACCCGGCTTGCCGAGAAGATCGAGGATAGCCCGGACAACTCCACGCGCTTCTTGATCATCGGCTACCAGGACGTGCCCATGTCCGGCGAGGACAAGACCTCCATCGTCGTCGCCATGCGCAACCAGCCCGGTGCCCTGCACGACCTGCTCGAGCCCTTCCACCGCCACCAGATCGACCTGACGCGCCTGGAGACCCGGCCGTCGCGTACCGGGGTGTGGAACTACGTCTTCTTCATCGACTTCAAGGGGCACCGCGAGGAGCCCCGGGTCGCCGCGGTGCTGGAGGAAGTCCAGCTGCGTGCCGCCGAGCTCAAGGTGCTCGGCTCCTACCCGGTGGGCGTGCTCTAGGCATGGGGCAGACATCGCACAGGCAGGTCGAGGAGTCGCGGATCCTGATCGTCGGCCTGGGGCTGATCGGCGGCTCGCTGGCCGCGGCCCTGCGCGCCGCCGGGTTCGGGGCGGCTAAAGAGCGCGCCGCCGGGTTCGGGGCGGCTAAAGAGCGCGCCGCCGGGTTCGGGGCGGCTAAAGAGCGCGCCGCCGGGTTCGGGGCGGAAAAAGAGGGGGGGGCCATCCTCGCCTGCGACCCCGATCCCGACGAGATCGCGCTGGGCATCGAGAGGGGGCTGATCGACCGCGGCGACACTCGGCTCGCACCGCTGGTCGAGGACGCCTCGCTGATCGTGCTGGCGGTGCCGGTGCTGGCCATGGCGGGCGTGATGCGCGAGCTGGCCGGGTGCCTCGGGCACGCCGCGCCGGACGTGGTGATCACCGACGTGGGCAGCACCAAGGCCACCATCCGCGACTGCGCGGTCGACGCCTTCGGTCGCGTGCCGGCCAACCTGGTGCTCGGCCACCCCATCGCCGGCTCCGAGAAGAGCGGCGTGGCCGCCGCCAACCCGCGCCTCTATGCCCACCACAAGGTGATCCTGACCCCCGAGCCGGACACCGACCCCGCGGCGCTCGCCCGGGTGCGCGCGCTGTGGGAGGCGTGCGACGCCGAGGTGCTGGAGATGGGCGTCGAGCGCCACGACCAGGTGCTCGCCCGCACCAGCCACCTGCCTCACCTGCTGGCCTTCTCGCTGGTCGATACCCTGGCGCGCCAGGACGAGCGCCTCGACATCTTCCGCTACGCGGCCGGCGGCTTTCGCGACTTCACCCGCATCGCCGGCAGCGACCCGGTGATGTGGCGCGACATCTTCGTCGCCAACCGCGACGCCGTGCTCGCCTCGCTCGACGACTTCGAGGCCGGCGTGGCCCGGCTGCGGCGCGCGGTGGAGGCTGGCGACGGCGACGCCATGCTGGCGATCTTCGACCGCGCCAGCCATGCGCGACACTATTTCGAATCCCTGCTCAACCAGACCAGCTATCAGGCGGAATACCAGATGCAAGCACAAGGCAAGCTGCGCTACCGGGTCGCCCCCGGTGGCGGCGTCACCGGCCGCATCCGCGTGCCCGGCGACAAGTCGATCTCCCATCGCTCGATCATGCTCGGGGCGCTGGCCGAGGGCGTCACCGAGGTCAAGGGCTTCCTCGAGGGCGAGGACAGCCTGGCCACCCTCCAGGCCTTCCGCGAGATGGGCGTGGCCATCGAGGGGCCCCACCAGGGCCGCGTGACCATCCACGGGGTCGGCATGCACGGCCTCCAGGCGCCCGCCGGGCCGCTCTACGTGGGCAACGCCGGCACCGCCATGCGCCTGTTCGCCGGCTTGCTGGCGGGCCAGGCGTTCGACACCGAGCTCACCGGCGACGCCTCCCTGACCAAGCGCCCCATGGGGCGGGTGGCCGACCCGCTGCGCCTCATGGGCGCCGAGATCGACACCGCCGAGGGTGGCCGGCCGCCGCTGAAGATCAAGGGCGGACGCCAGCTGCAGGGCATCACCTACGACATGCCCATGGCCAGCGCCCAGGTGAAGTCCTGCCTGCTGCTCGCCGGGCTCTACGCCGAGGGCGAGACCCGGGTGCGCGAGCCGGCGCCGACCCGTGACCACACCGAGCGCATGCTCGCCGGCTTCGGCTATGACGTCGGCCGCGAGGGCGACACCTGCTGGCTCAGCGGCGGCGGCAGGCTCACCAGCGCGCCCATCGACGTGCCCTCCGACATCTCCTCGGCCACCTTCTTCCTGGTCGCTGCGGCGATCACCCCGGGCTCGGACCTGGTGCTCGAGCACGTCGGCATCAACCCGACCCGCATCGGGGTGATCAACATCCTCACGCTGATGGGCGCCGACCTGCGCCTCGAGAACGAGCGCGAGGTGGGCGGCGAGCCGGTGGCCGACCTGCACATCCGCCACGCGCCGCTCCACGGCATCGAGATCCCCGTCGAGCAGGTGCCGCTGGCCATCGACGAGTTCCCGGCGCTGTTCGTCGCCGCCGCCAACGCCGAGGGCACGACCCGGCTGCGCGGCGCCGATGAGCTGCGGGTCAAGGAGTCCGACCGCCTGCAGGCCATGGCCGACGGCCTCACCGTGCTGGGTGTCGAGAACACCCTCTACCCGGACGGCATCGATATCGTCGGCAGCGGCAAGGCCAAGGGCCCGAGCTACGGCGGCGGTCGCATCGACAGCCTGGGCGATCACCGCATCGCCATGGCCTTCGCCGTGGCCGCGTTGCGCGCCGGCGGCGAGATCGTCATCGACGACTGCGCCAACGTCGCCACCTCCTTCCCCGGCTTCCTGGAGCTGGCGCGCAAGGTCGGCATGCGCCCGGTCGAGGAAGTGGGCGAGGAGGTGCCATGAGCACGACGCCGCGTCAACACGCAGCCCCCGTGATCGCCATCGACGGCCCCGGCGGGGCCGGCAAGGGCACCATCAGCCGGTTGATCGCCGAGCGGCTCGGCTGGCACCTGCTCGACTCCGGGGCCCTCTATCGCCTCACGGCCCTGGCCGCCGCCAAGCACGAGGTGCCCCTGGACGACGAGGCCGGCCTGGCCGAGGTGGCGCGCGAGCTCGACGTGGTGTTTCGCGCCGAGGGCGATGCCACCACCGTGCTGCTGGAAGGGTGTGACGCCACCACCACCATTCGCACCGAGCAGATCGGCGACGCGGCCTCCCAGGTCGCCGCGCTGCCCGCCGTGCGCCAGGCGCTGCTCACGCGCCAGCGCGACTTCCAGAAGGCGCCCGGCCTGGTGGCCGACGGCCGCGACATGGGGACCGTGGTCTTCACCGATGCGCCGCTCAAGGTCTTCCTCACCGCCAGTGCCGAGGAGCGCGCCCGGCGGCGCCACCTCCAGTTGCAGGAGAGCGGCGTGAATGCTAGTCTATCGAGTCTTTTAAAGGAGATTCAGGCACGCGATGCGCGCGACATGCAGCGCAGCGTGGCACCGCTCAAGCCGGCCGATGACGCCATCACGCTTGACACCACGCGCCTGACGATACCGGAAGTGGTGGATCGGCTGACGGAACTGCTGACCGAACGGGGTTTGGCTACCGACACCTGACACTCCCTTGCGGCGCCTTCGGCAGGATGTGATGACGTGGTCCGGCATTTCGACTTTCCGTGAGCCTGGCCAGGTCGAACCAGCGTTAACATCTCCGGAGGCATGGTGAATAAGGCCCGCACTCGCTGGTGGTGCGGAGAAGGCGGCAACGCCGTACTCAACGTTGATCACGTAGGAACATCATGAGCGAAAGCTTTGCTGAACTGTTTGAACAATCTCTCCAGGACATCAACATGGAGCCGGGCGCCATCGTCGCGGCTACCGTCGTCGACATCGATGGTGACTGGGTCACCGTCAATGCCGGCCTGAAGTCTGAAGGTCAGATCCCCGCGGCGCAGTTCCGCGACGACAACGGCGAACTCAACATCGCCGTCGGCGACGAGGTCCACGTCGCCCTGGAAGCCGTCGAGGACGGTTTCGGCGAGACCCGCCTCTCCCGCGAGAAGGCCAAGCGTGCCGAAGCGTGGAAGATCCTGGAAGCGGCCTTCGAGAAGGACGAGATCGTCAAGGGCGTGATCAACGGCAAGGTCAAGGGCGGCTTCACCGTCGACGTCGACTCCATCCGTGCCTTCCTTCCGGGCTCGCTGGTCGACGTGCGTCCGGTGCGCGACACCACGCACCTCGAGAACAAGGAACTCGACTTCAAGGTCATCAAGCTCGACCCGAAGCGCAACAACGTCGTCGTGTCCCGTCGTGCCGTGCTCGAGGCCGAGAACAGCGCCGAGCGTGAGGCCCTGCTCGCCACCCTGCAGGAAGGCCAGCAGATCACCGGTATCGTCAAGAACCTCACCGACTACGGCGCCTTCGTCGACCTCGGTGGCGTCGATGGCCTGCTGCACATCACCGACATGGCCTGGAAGCGCATCAAGCATCCGAGCGAGATCGTCGCCGTCGGCGACGAGATCAACGTCAAGGTGCTGAAGTTCGACCGCGAGCGCAATCGCGTCTCCCTGGGCCTGAAGCAGCTGGGCGAGGATCCCTGGGTCAACATCAAGGATCGCTACCCGGAAGGCACCAAGGTGCATGCCACCGTCACCAACCTCACCGACTACGGCTGCTTCGCCGAGCTGGAAGAGGGTGTCGAGGGCCTGGTCCACGTCTCCGAGATGGACTGGACCAACAAGAACATCCACCCGTCCAAGGTCGTGCAGGTCGGTGACGACGTCGACGTCATGATCCTCGACATCGACGAGGAGCGTCGTCGTATCTCCCTGGGCATCAAGCAGTGCACCGCCAACCCCTGGGAGACCTTCAACGCCGAGTACAACAAGGGCGACCGCGTCTCCGGTACCATCAAGTCGATCACCGACTTCGGCATCTTCATCGGCCTCGAAGGCGGTATCGACGGCCTGGTGCACCTCTCCGACATCTCCTGGACCGAGACCGGCGAAGAGGCCGTGCGCGGCTTCAAGAAGGGCGACGAGGCCGAGGCCGTGATCCTCTCCATCGATCCGGAGCGTGAGCGCATCTCGCTGGGCATCAAGCAACTCGATACCGACCCGGTCGCCGAGTTCCTGGCCGTCAACGACAAGGGCTCCATCGTCACCGGCCGCGTGGTCGAGGTCGATGCCAAGGAAGCCCACGTCGAGCTGGCGACCGATGTCGTCGCCGTGCTCAAGGCCTCCGAGATCAGCGCCGACCGCGTCGAGGACGCCCGTAACGTCCTGAGCGAAGGCGACAGCGTCGAGGCTCGCATCATCGGTGTCGATCGCAAGAACCGCGCGATCAACCTCTCCATCAAGGCCAAGGAGCAGGACGACACCCGCCAGAACCTCAAGAAGCTGCGCGAAGAAAGTTCCGAGAGCGGTGGCCCGACCACCATCGGCGACCTCATCAAGCAGCAGATGGGTCAGGACTGAGCCACGGGAACGGGAAAGCCGGCCACGGCCCGCTTCCGGTTCTCTCGCCAGCCATGAAAGACGCCGCCCGCAAGGGCGGCGTTTTTTTTTCGACTTGAAACTTGTTTGCCCGGTTCGCCAATACCGTTATCGGTGCCGGTTATCGAGGCGGGTTATCCAGGCCAGCATTACGTTTGTCCTGATGGTAAGCCGGGTATAACTTCTAGCAAGCGTCTGCCAATATGTTTTCCGCCCTGGAAAACCTGGCGCTTGAAATGAAACAAGTCTATATCCACACTGTTGTCATCCGGCAATCGACAGTTCATAATCACACCCGCATCCTGAAACCCGAAAGAAGGAACTATTCATGTCACTGCTCAGCGAATACATGCAGATGGAACAGCAGCTCAAGAAACTCCAGGAGAATATGGAGAAGCTGCAGAACGACAAGCGTCTGAAGGCCGAGCTCGAGTTCAAGGAAAAACTCGAGTCGCTGATGCGTGAGTTCGACAAGAGTGCCGCCGATGTCATCGCGCTGCTCGACCCCAAGACCACCGCTGCCGCCGCGCCGAAGTCTGCCGCCGCCGCTGGCCGTCGCAAGCGCAAGCTGAAGATCTACAAGAACCCCAATACCGGCGAAGTGGTCGAGACTCGCGGTGGCAACCAGAAGACGCTCAAGGCGTGGAAGGACGAGTACGGTAACGACACCGTCGAGTCCTGGTTGGTGCGCGTCGAGGAGTGATCCTCCGTTTCACCCGTGACACGTCAAGCGCCGCCCTCGAGGCGGCGCTGTCGTAAAGGGCGTCAAGGGCGCGCGCTCTGCGCCAGCAGGGGTTGCTGCAGCTGCAGGCCCGATGCCGATCGCACCAGCCGGGCCGGCTCGCCGCTGATGTGCTCGCCCTGTTCGGGCAGTGCCCGGCCGACCAGGAAGCGTATCGCCGAAGGCAACTGCGTCATGTCGTCGAAGGCGACGCAGGCACAGCGCCTGGGGGGCAGGTCGATCACCCGGAAGGGCAGGGGCAGGGCCAGGTCGTTGGTGGTGCCGTGCGCTACCTGGACGCCGAGATCGGTGCGCGGCAGGTCGCTGGCCAGGGGCTGGTCGTAGAGGATGGCGATGGGCGTGGTCTCGCCCAGGCGGCTGGGCAGCGCCTCGCTGACCTCCAGCTGGCGTTGCCACCGGGCCGGGTCGTCGATCGCCGTGCTCGGCTCGTAGAGCCGGGCCACGACCGCCTCCCGGGGCGGCGTTCGGTGCAGCTCGACGCGAAAGCTCTCCTCCGTGGCGGCGGTGGCGCGGCGGAGTTGCAGCCGCTCCCGACGCCGAAAGTCCCGCGGCGAGCACTGGTAGCGTCGCAGGAAGGCGCGGCTGAACGCCGAGTGGTTGCGATACCCGCTCTGCTCGGCGATCTGCTTGATGCCGTAAGGGGTGTGCACCAGCAAGCGGGCGGCCTTCTCGAGGCGCAGCATGTCGCGATAGGCCCCGGGTGACATGCCGAAGCACTGACGAAAGCGGCGCCGGATCTGGGAGGAGGAGTAGCCCAGTCGCGTGGTAAGGTCCTCGATACCAAGCTGGCTCTCGAGGGTCTCCTGAAGCCAGATCTCGGCTCGCATCATGTCGTTCACACTGCCTGGCCTCATCCTTGCTGTACATTCACGAGACGGCCTCTCTTGCCGGTCCCGCCGACGGGTAATCCGTGCTCATCACCGCTCGGGGGCGCCTCGCTCCGAACACCTCCTGCGGGGAAACGACCGGTTCGATTGTCCCGTTCCTTTATATTAGGCCTTTATGCTTGCCATGACCGAGCAAAGGCAAGTTGCTTGCCGGATAATGATCGATTGGGCACATTCTCGACGGGAACGACGGCCCGGTGCGGCGGAGCTGGCCCGGGGCGAGCGGAGAATGCCCTTCGCCATGGGCACCATTGGCGGTATACTCAGGGTAGGACATCAAGCGTGAGCGTCGACCCTGTTTGCTTTCCCTCCCCGTCGACCTCCTGACACCACTGGTAGCGAATGAAACATCAGACTTCTCGAAAACCCATGGACGAGCGCGAGAAACTGCGCAAGTTTCGCGAACTCGACGACGCCTTCGCCGAAGCCCTGCGCGAACTCGAAAGTCCCGACAGCAAGCTCGACATCCCCACCGGGCCGCCCGTGCGTTCCCTGGAAGCCCAGGAGCAGCAGGACGAAGAAGCCCGTCAACAGGCCTTCGAGCAACGCCTCAAGACGCTGATGAGCGAGTACGCCCAGCCCGCCGAGAGCGTCAGCCACCTGCTGCAGACCCTCAAGGACCTCGGGCGCATCGCCTGATGCGTGTTCGCTGGCCACGCGAGGCGGCCTGGAAGGTGTTGCGGCCGAGGCTGGTCGGCCGCGAGGCCTGCGTACCGCGGATCTGGAGGACATGAGGAGGCGTTGGCGAAGGCATTTGGCGAAGGCTGGAGCCTGGCTCCGCC
>NZ_JCAKFQ010000030.1:0-54572 GCF_059509875.1 Halomonas sp. LMYGS-3
GCGTCCTTGTGGGTCTCGAAGACGCCCACCGGCTTGCCGGACTGCACCAGCAGGGTCTGGGTGTCCTCCAGGCGCTTGAGGGTCTCGACGATGGTGTCGAAGCACTGCCAGTCGCGGGCGGCGCGGCCGATGCCACCATAGACCACCAGGTCCTCGGGGCGCTCGGCGACGTCCGGGTGGAGGTTGTTCATCAGCATGCGCAGCGGCGCCTCGGTGAGCCAGCTCTTGCAGCTGCGCTCGGGGCCGGTGGGGGCGGCGATCTTACGGGCGGGATCGTGGCGCGGATCGCGGTCGATGGGCTGGTGCTGGGTCATGGTGCTCTCTTCTCGTGTGGGTGGTGAGGGTTCGGGTTCGGTATCAGGGCTCGAGCGTCAGGTGATGGATCAGCCGCGCCGCCGCCTTGGCGGTGCGGTTGTCGATATCGAAGCTCGGGTTCAGTTCGGCGACGTCGGCCAGGCGCAGCTTGCCGCTGTCGCGCACCCGTTCGACCAGGCGTTCGATCAGGGGTAGCGAGACGCCGTGGGCGGCCGAGGCACTGACGCCCGGGGCCTCGCTGGCCGGCAGCACGTCCAGGTCGATGGTCAGGTAGAGGTGATCGCAGCCGGCGATGAAGGCGTCCAATTCACCCACTATCGCCTCGAGGTTGGCGGCGGTGATCTCGTGATCCTCGCGGACCAGTACCTCGAGGTCGGCGGCGCGGGCGAACAGCGCCCGGGTGTTGGCGGCGCGGCTCACTCCCAGGCAGGCGTAGCGGAAGGGCCAGCCCCTGGCCTCGCACTCGCTGGCGATCTGGGCGAAGGGGGTGCCGGAGGAGCGCACATGGGCCGGGTCGCGCAGGTCGAAGTGGGCGTCGAGGTTGACGATGCCGATGCTCGGCGCCTCGTCGCCCTCTGCCTCGAGATGGCGTGCCAGCCCCGACCAGCTGCCGAAGGCGACCTCGTGGCCGCCACCCAGCACGATGGGCTGATGGTCGGCCGCCAGCAGGGTAGCCAGGCACTCGGCGAGGCGCCTCTGGGCGGTTTCCATGCCGTCGTCGCGGCCGTGTCCGTGGCAGACCACGTCGCCGGCGTCATGGACCGGCGCCCGGCGATGCCAGGCCAGGTTGGCCAGTGCCTTGCGCAGGGCCCGGGGCCCGCCGGCGGCACCGATGCGCCCCTGGTTGCGGGCCACTCCGGCGTCGCAGGCGAAACCCAGCAGCGCCACGCCGACGGGGCTGTCCACCGTCAGGGGCTCGACGACCTGATGCCAGCGCAGGCTGTCGGGCTCCGGGTCCTCGCGGCCGGCCCAGGGGGACATGTCGATGGGGTCAAGCGTGTACAGGGTCATGGGTCACCTCCCCATTGAAGATGCGTTGACGCAGGCGGCCGGGCTGCACCGCATAGGCCAGGGCGGCGGGGGACTCGACGTTCCACAGGCAGAGATCCGCCGGGGCGTCCGCCTCGATTCGGCCCAGGCCCTTCTCGTGGAGCCCCAGGGCCCGAGCACCGTGGGCGGTCATGCCGGCCAGGGCCTCCCGTGGGGTGAGGCGGAACAGGGTGCAGGCGAAGTTGAGCATCAGCGTCGGGTGGAAGATCGGCGAACTGCCCGGGTTGGCATCGGTGGCGATGGCCATGGGCACGGAGGCCTCGCGCAGCGCCTCGATGGGCGGCAGCTGCGTCTCGCGCAGGGTATGGAAGGCGCCGGGCAGCAGCACGGCGACGCTGCCTGCCTCGCGCATGGCCGCCACCCCGGCCTCGTCGAGGTATTCGATATGGTCGGCCGAGAGCGCCCCGTGCCGCGCCGCCATGGCGGTGCCGCCGAGGTTGGAGAGCTGCTCGGCGTGGGCCTTGATCGGCAGGCCATGGGCCTCGGCCGCCGCGAAGACCCGCTCGCACTGGGCCACCGAGAAGGCGATCGTCTCGCAGAAGACGTCCACGGCATCGGCCAGGCCCTGTTCGGCCGCCGCCGGAATCATCTCCTGGCAGACCAGCTCGATATAGGCGTCGCTGTCATCCTTGAACTCCGGGGGGAGGGCGTGGGCACCGAGCAGGGTGGTCATCACCCGCACCGGCAGCGCTTCGCCCAGGCGGCGCGCCACCCGCAGCATCTTGAGTTCGTCGGCGACGCTGAGCCCGTAACCGGACTTGATCTCCACCGTGGTGACGCCATCGGCGATCATCGCCGCCAACCGCGGCCGGGCGGCGTCGAACAGCGCGTCCTCGCTGGCGTCGCGGGTGGCGGTGACGGTGCTGAGGATGCCGCCGCCGCGGCGGGCGATCTCCTCGTAACTCACGCCTTCCAGCCGCTGTTCGAACTCGTCGGCGCGGGAACCACCGAACACCAGGTGGGTGTGGCAATCCACCAGGCCCGGGGTCATCACCCCGCCGCGACCCATCTCCTCGCACCCGGCGGCCAGGCCGTCGTCCAGCTCGGCCATGGGCAGGACGCAGGCGATGCGTTCGCCCCGGACGATGACCGCCATGGGCTCGGGCCGGGTCTCGAGCCCGTCGAAGAGGATCACATCGCGCCAGAGTCGGGCTGTCTTCGGGGTGCCTGCCATCGGGGGCCTCCTGCTGGTTGCGTAATGTATATACAATTAGTGGATACACCTGGCGGCGTCAACCCCTCGCCTCGCGTCCCGGAAGGACGCCTTGGTGCGTGAGTGCGGGCGCGGCGCGAAAGGAATAAATAAAACCCTATAAAACAATATATTAAGTTAATGTATCGATAAGGCTTCCAGACGCGTGCGAAGACGAGGTTTGACTAAAGTATAGGGCAGATGGGCGAACGGCGGTTGGCGCCGGTCGAAACTCTATTGTATATACATATGGAGACGTCCCGACGAAACGTCACCCCACACGACAACGAGAGGGAGGAAGACCCCCATGGCAAGCCAGGAGCAGGCGACGGACATCACCCGTCGCCCATCACTCACTACGGTACTGAAGCTGTTCGTGCCCAGTGCGCTGGGTATCGTGATCTTCTTCGTGCCGCTCACCCTCGGTGAACGCACCACCATCCTGCTCGACCATATGGTCACCGGGGCACGCTCCCTGCTGGGGGATCTCAGCGGCTTCTATGCCCTGGCGCTGATCGTGGCCGGGGCCGCCTACCCCTTGATCAAGGGGTACTGGCGGCGCAGCCTCACCGAACGCCTCTTCACGCTGCTCAAGATCGCCGGGGTGGCCGCGGCGGTGATGGCGCTGACCGGCTGGGGGCCGGGCTTCCTCCACGAGCCGGACATGCTGCCGTTCCTGTTCGACAAGCTGGTGATCCCGGTGGGGCTGATCGTGCCGATCGGGGCGGTCTTCCTGGCCCTCTTGATCAGCTACGGCCTGCTGGAACTGATCGGTGTGCTGGTGCAGCCGGTCATGCGCCCCATCTGGCGGACCCCGGGGCGCAGCGCCATCGACGCCGTGGCGTCGTTCGTCGGCAGCTACTCCATCGGCCTGCTGATCACCAACCGGGTCTACCAGGCGGGGCAGTACTCGGCGCGGGAGGCGGCGATCATCGCCACCGGTTTCTCCACGGTCTCGGCCACCTTCATGATCATCGTGGCGCGCACCCTGGACCTGATGAGCGTGTGGAACCTCTATTTCTGGCTGACCCTCGCGATCACCTTCGCGGTCACCGCCATCACCGTGCGCCTGCCGCCGCTGTCGGGCATGGACGACGCCAAGAGCGACGGTGAGCCCGAGGCGGTGCCGGGCAGGCGGCTCTCGACCGCCTGGCACACCGGGCTGAGCGTGGCCGCCAGGGCACCGAGCCTGCCCGCGAGCGTGGCGCTCAACGTGCGCGAAGGGCTGGTAATGGCGATCAGCATCCTGCCGTCGATCATGTCGGTGGGGCTGCTGGGGTTGCTCGCCGCCAAGTACACGCCGTTGTTCGAGTGGCTGGGTTGGCTCTTCTATCCGTTCGTGGCGATCTGGGGCCTGGACGATGCCGCGGTGCTCTCCCAGGCGGTGGCCTCGGGGCTCGCCGAGATGTTCCTGCCGGCGCTGCTGATGGGCGACGCCGAGTTCGTGGCGCGCTTCGCCGCCGGGGTGGTCTCGGTCTCCGCGGTGCTGTTCTTCTCGGCGTCGATCCCCTGCATTCTGTCCACCAGCATCCCGCTCTCGGTGGGGCGCATCGTGGTGGTGTGGTTCATCCGCGTGGCGCTGAGCCTGCTGCTGGCGGTGCCGGCGGGCTACCTGGTCCAGGCGCTGGGTGGCTGACCCGCCCAGCGATCCCCCTGGGCGCCACCGGACCGGGGCAACGGCCTGGCGGCGCCCGGCACTTGGCTGCCGGGGCCGCCATTCGAGAAGCACCGTCGTTGGTATCGAGTCGCGTGCGGTCTGCGGCGGGGCTGCCGATATAACTGGGCTATGGTTAAAGGATGACAGTTCGAGAGCCCGCGAGTGACGTCCACCATGCAATGCCACCATTGCGGTCGGATCAACCGGGACGGTGTCGCCTGCTGCGACAGGTGCGGTGTTGCATTGACGCATATCATGGGGCCGGCGGAGGGTTTCGTCGGCCGCCAGGGTGAGCTTGCCGTCATCGATGAGGCATTGGCGCAATGTGCTACCGGGCAGGGAGGACTCCTGCTGCTCAGTGGTGACCCGGGCATCGGCAAGACCCGTACCGCACAGGAACTCGCCACGCGTGCCGAGCGGAAAGAGCTGAGAGTATTGTGGGGACGTTGCTACGAGGAACCGGGCGCACCGCTGTACTGGCCCTGGCTGCAGCTGTTGCGTGGCTGTCTGGACGACAGCGACCGCGAGTGGTCGGCCGAGTTGCTGGACGGTGATGCCGTCGTCATCGCCGAACTGTTGCCGGAGCTTCGCCAGCGCCACCCCGACTTGCCCTCTCCGCCGCCGCTTCCCGATCCGGCCCAGGCGCGGTTCCGCTTGTTCGATGCCATCTCGCGGTACTGGCAGAGGGCTGCGCAGCATCAGTCGCTGGTGCTCATCCTGGATGATCTGCACTGGGCCGATAGCGCCTCACTCAGGCTGCTGGAGCATCTGGCTCGAGAGGTGGCCACCAGCCCACTGCTGCTGGTGGGGAGTTATCGTGACCACGAGGTGGGGCGTCGCCATCCGTTGACCGATACCCTGGGCGAGCTGACCAGACTCTCTCACTGTCGGCGCCTGCCGCTGGGCGGCTTGTCGCGCGATGAGACCGAGCAGTTTCTGGACACCCTGGCCGGGGCGCTCCCGCTGGCTGCTGTCGCGCCCGCCATACATCGGCACAGTGAAGGCAATCCCTTGTTCATGCGCGAGCTGGCCCGGCACTTGCTGCAGGAGGGGGTGCCCCTCGATGGCCTGGTGCAGCGTATCCCCGCCGGCATCCGCGAGGTCATCGGCCATCGCCTGAACTGTTTGTCGGAAGCCTGCAATCGGGTACTGGGCATGGCCGCGGTGATCGGGCGCCGCTTCGATCTGGATCTGCTGATCGGGCTGACATCGCCGGAAACCGGGCTGCTGGACATCCTGGACGAGGCGCTGGCGGCGCACATCATCGAGGAGCTCCCCCAGCCGGGGCGTTTCCAGTTCAGTCATGCCCTGATCCGCGAAACCCTGTACGAGGAACTGGCCGCGACCCGTCGGCTGCGCCTGCACCAGCGGGTCGGCGAGCGGCTGGAGGCGCTGCACGGCCAGGATGTGGAGGCCTACCTGCCTCAGATGGCCCACCATTTCGCCCAGGCGGCCACCATCGGCACGGCCGGGCAGGCCGTCGACTACGCCGAGCGCCGCTGTCGGCTGCTGCTGGCGCAGGCGCATGCGCGCATTCGGGCCGGCGGCAGGGGCGAGGAGGCCCGGGATACCTTTCTGCGGGTCGCCGAGCTGGCCCGCACCCTGAAGGCATCCGAACCCTCCGCCGCTCGACTGCTGGCCCGCGCTGCCCTCGGATACGAGTGCATCGGCTGGCGGGTCGGCCATCACGGGAAGCAGGCGGTAACCCTGCTGGAGGAGGCGCTGGGAGCCCTGGAGCCATCGGAGGAGCGCCTGCGGGCCGAACTGCTGGCGTCGCTGTCTCGGGCCAATATCTACTGCGATCGACCGCAGGCGTCCAACCTCGCCTTTCGACAAGCGGTCAGGCTGGCGCGCCGCTTGGGGGAGCCACGCACCCTGTTCGAGGCACTCAGCGCCATCGTCCCGGGGCGCTCATGGCCGGAGCAACTGGAGGCGCGCCTGGCCGCCGGCCGTGAGGCGTTGGAACTGGCACAGCAGGCGGGGCACCCGGAATGGGCGGTGGGCGAGCTGACCGGCTGGTATGTCGGTGACTTGATGGAGCAGGGGGACGTGGTGGCCGCCCGCGACGTGCTCGACCTGCACCAGCGGGAAGCCAAGGCCTGGCGCCAGCCCTTCCTGCAGGCCGTCGGCCTGAGCGCACGGGTCATGATGACCCTCCACGCGGGGAACTTCGCCGAAGCCGAACGTCTGGCCCAGGAAAACCGCGAGGCGGGGCAGCGCTTCTCCCCGGAGCCTGCCGAGGGCGTCTTCGGCATGCAGATGTTCAGCCTGCGCCGGGAGCAGGGGCGGCTGGGCGAGTTGCTTGCGGTACTGCAGCACTTCGTCGCCACCAGGACGCGGGTCGCCACCTGGCGCCCGGCCCTGGGACTGGTGTATGCCGAACTGGACATGGCGGAGGAGGCGCGGGCCGAGTTCGATCCGCAGGTTGCCGACGATCTGGGCGTCATCCCGCGTGATGCCATGTGGCTGACCAGCGTGACCTATCTCGCCGAGATTTGTGCTCGCTTGGATGCCACGGAGCACGCTGCCGCCCTCTACCGCCATCTCTCGCCCTATGCCGGCCGCAATATCGTGTCCGGCGCCCATACGGTGTGCTACGGTTCGGCAGACCGGTTTCTCGGCATGCTGGCGGTCACCCTGAAGCAGTGGGACGCCGCCGAACGCCATTTCCAGATCGCACTGGCCATGGATGAACGCACCGGCGGCCGACCCTGGCTGGCCCACGACCGATACCAGTACGCCCGTTTGCTGGCGCAACGCCAGCAGCCCGAGCAGGCGCGGGCGCAGCTGGACGCGGCGTTGCTGGCCGCCCGCGAACTCGGCATGGAGGCGTTGGCACGGCGCTGCGACACGCTGGGGGAGACACTCTCGACCCGACCGGTCTATCCGGGCGGTCTGAGCCGGCGCGAGGTACAGGTGCTGAAGTTGCTCGCCGCAGGGCGCAGCAACCGTCAGGTGGCCGAACGGCTGTATGTCAGTCCCAACACCGTCGCCAATCACGTGCGAAACATCCTGGCCAAGACCAACACCGCCAACCGCACCGAGGCGGCGGCCTATGCCATCCGGCATGGCCTGGTGGAAGAGTAGGCGGGTATTTCCTTCAGAGGAAGGCCGAGGGGTTGATCTGGTCGACCTCGACGATCACGTCGGCCGGTACCCCGGCTCGCCTCGCTGCCTCGCGGATGGCCTCGGGATCCGTGGCTTCATAGAGGCAGTAGGTCTTCTTCTTGTCGGCGCTGAGAAAGGAGAACAGCCAGTGGACTCCGATCTCCTGATTGATTTCAGTGACTTCCCTTACCGAGTCGGTGGTGAACTCGAGCTGTTCGGCAAAGTTTCGCTCGATAAGAAACAAAGGCATGAGTGATTCCTCCCTGCGGTCAGGTAAAGCACGAATGATCTTTTCACTATAGGCCCACCGGTGAGCGGGGAACATGTAACATTTGCCGCGATATTCATGTGACGGGTGAGCGTGTGTCATGGCTCGACTCGATGGCCAACCCTGACCATTCGAGGTTTTGTGCTTGGGGCCGGAAAATGATCCGTCCTGTCGATGTTGCGAAGATGGCCGATCCCTAGACTGATTGACACGTCGGTAGCGAGACGTGTGATTCAGCCTTAGGAGAAGAATGCCATGAAAACCATAACTGTCACCTGTGCCATGGTTATCGCTCTGGTACTGGCCTTCGGGGTGGCCGCCGAGCAGATATTGAAACCCATTCATGCCTATCGACTGGGAGGTGATGATCAACGCGCGGTACTGTATTACGCCGAGAGAGGCGCTGGCTATGAAGTCGTCACCACCTGGGTGGGTGAAGAGGAGGTCCTGATGCGCCATATCGCCTACCTCGAGCCTGGCCAGCGCTATAGCCTGTCGCTGATCGAGCGCGGTCTGCCGGTGCAATTCACCGTCCGCAACGACGCCGGCTCGGTGGTCGTGTTGGGCGGGCCGGAGGCGCCGGCCTATGCGCAGCGGTGTAGTGGGAACGAGGATGCCTATCCGACCCCGCTCCAGCGCCTGGTCCTCTGTCCCCGCGGCCATGAGCTAGCGATCGATGAGCCTGTCCCTCAGCTTACTGCCGGCGGGCCAGGAAGCCCAGGAAGAATAGCCATCAGTGAGTGAATGGTCGCCTCAGGACTCTCCAGCGAAATACGCGGCCTTCAGGATGCCG
The DNA here is from genome assembly GCF_059509875.1 of Halomonas sp. LMYGS-3. NCBI lineage: Bacteria > Pseudomonadati > Pseudomonadota > Gammaproteobacteria > Oceanospirillales > Halomonadaceae > Halomonas > Halomonas sp. LMYGS-3. Next base: position 8,384 of record NZ_JCAKFQ010000030.1, read on the forward strand.
TATATATCGCTGGAGGGGCGTTGCGCTAGTCAATTCTAACTATTTTTTCGACTGGGTGCTGGCTCGAGAATAATCAACCTTGTCGATGTGGTCTCCCGACATCGCACTCTAAACTGCTCCTGTAATAAATGATCGATCGATTGGATCGAAGGGGAGAGTGTCATGTGTCGATGGTTGACTTTTCCGTTAGTGACGGCTGCCCTGGCGCTGGCCGTGTCATCGGCCGCCGTGTCCGCCGAGCAGACTCGTACCGTCGAGGTCAACGGCGTCACCCTGCACTATATCGATGAGGGCGAGGGCCGTCCGGTACTCTTTGTACCTGCTGCGATTGTCGATCACCGGGTCTGGGAACCGTACCGCGAGGCCATCGCCCGCGAGCACCGCTTCATCTCTTATACCAAGCGCTATTTCGGCACCGAGCCCTGGCCGGACGACGGGGAGCAGTTCTCCAGCGAGACCCATGCCGCCGATCTGGCCGCCTTTATCCGGGCGCTGGATGTCGGTCCGGTCTATCTGGTCAGTTGGTCGTACAGCGGTCAGATCGTTCCGCTGCTGGCGCTGGAACACCCGGAGCTGGTGCGCGGCATGGTGCACTATGAACCGCATGTCCCCTCGCTGGTTGCCGAGTTGCCGGAGGAAAGCCAGGCCGCCATCGGCGAGGAGAGCAAGAAGTACGGTCCTGCCATGGAAGCGGTGGAGTCCGGCGATGAAGTTGAGGCCACCAAGTTGTTTATCGAGGCCGTGTTCCAGCGGTCGCCGGGTGGCTTCGAGCAGGAACCCGAATACATGCGTGCCATCTGGCTGGATAACGCCCGCACGGTGCCACACTGGGTCGCCATTACACCGCCCGACATCACCTGTGAGGATCTGGCGACCATCGAGCAGCCCACCCTGGTCCTCAAGGGCGAGCATAGCGACCTCTTCAATGCGTCGGTCGCCGACACCATGGCTCAGTGCCAGCCCCAGGCCGAGTTGCAGGTGCTGCCCGGCGTCAATCACGATGGGACATTCAATGCCGTCGAGGACTTTACCGCCGCCATCCTCGACTTTCTGGCCAGGTATTGACCCCGAGGAGGGCACCGACATGAACGCCACTACCACACTGGACAGCTTCCAAGCGTCGCTGCGCGGCTCGCTGTTCCAGGCCGGCGATCCCGATTACGATCGGGCCCGCCGGCTCTACAACGGCATGATCGACAAGCGCCCGCGGCTGATCGTTCGCTGCGCCGATGTGGCCGATGTGGTCAGTGCGGTCCGTTTCGCCGGGGAGCAAGGCCTGCTCCTGGCGGTACGCGGCGGTGGCCACAGTGGCGCCGGCCTGGGCGGCTGCGACGACGGCCTGGTCATCGATCTCTCGGCCCTGCGGGGCATCCGCATCGATCCCGCGATGCGCACCGCCCGGGTCGAGGGGGGCTGCACCTGGGGCGACGTGGACCACGCCACCCACGCCTTCGGCCTGGCCACGGTCAGCGGCATCATCTCCACCACCGGGGTGGGCGGGCTGACCCTGGGCGGTGGCCACGGCCATCTGAGCCGCCGCTACGGGCTGACCATCGACAACCTGCTGGAGGCCGATCTGGTGCTGGCCGACGGCCGCTTCGTCACCGTAAGCGAGACCCAGCATCCGGAGCTGTTCTGGGCCATCCGCGGCGGCGGGGGGAATTTCGGCCTGGCGACCTCCTTCCTGTTCCAGCTGCATCCGGTAAGCATCGTGAACGCCGGCCCGACGCTATGGGAGCTGGAACACTCGGCCGCCGTGCTGCGCTGGTACCGCGACTTCATTACCGCTGCCCCCGAGTCGCTGAACGGCTTCTTCGCCTTCCTGAGCGTGCCGCCGGGGCCACCGTTTCCCGCGCATCTGCATGACAAGCGGATGTGCGGCGTCGTCTGGTGCCATACCGGGCCGGAGGAGGAGGCCGAGAGACTGCTCGCAGCGGTGCACGAACCTGCCGAGCCGGCCCTGCATGCTGTCCAGCCGATGCCCTATCCGATGCTGCAGAGTGCCTTCGATGGCCTCTATGAACCCGGATTACAGTGGTACTGGCGCGGCGACTTCGTCACCGAGCTCAGCGATGCGGCCATCGAGCGCCACGTCGAGTATGCGGAGGTTCCGACGCCGCTGTCGACGATGCACCTCTACCCGGTCGACGGTGCCGTGCACCGGGTCGGGCGCCACGACACGGCGTTCAGCCACCGCGAGGCCAAGTGGTCGCAGGTCATCGTCGGCGTCGATCCCGATCCCGCCAACCAGGTGAGGATCACCCAGTGGACCAGGGACTACTGGGACGCCTTGCACCCCTATTCCGCCGGTGGCGGCTATGTGAACTTCATCATGGATGACGAGGGCCAGGAGCGGGTGCGGGCCACCTATCGCGACAACTACGCGCGGCTGGCACGCATCAAGGCCGAGTACGATCCCGGCAACCTGTTCCGGGTCAATCACAACATCCCGCCGGCGGGCTAACGGGCGTCGGTCGGCGCACTTGTCGGGCGGGCTATCCGGCGCTCCTTGATGCCGGACCCGTTCGACACCCCCACGGGGCTTTGCTAACGTCAATGCATGTATCCGGGCTCGTGAAGACTCGTTTCTCCCCTTGCCGGAGCCGCTGCGGATGACGACCACTCCCTCGGAAGCGACCGACACCACCGGCGTGACCAGGCCCCTGCTGGAGGTCAGCAACCTCGTCATGGACTTCGGTGGGTTGCGCGCCCTGGATGGGGCAACGCTTCGCGTCGAGCAGGGACGGATCACGGGCCTGATCGGCCCGAACGGCGCGGGCAAGACCACGCTGTTCAACGTCGTGGCCGGCTACTACGAACCCCGGGCGGGGCGGGTCTACCTCGATGGCGACGATATTACCGGCTTGCCGCCGCATCGGATCTTCGCGCGAGGGCTGTGCCGGACCTTCCAGATCCCGCGGGAACACGCCAGCATGTCGGTACTCGAGAACCTGATGCTGGTGCCCCGTGACCAGATCGGCGAGCGTTTCTTCACCAGCCTGTTGCGGCCCGACCGGGTACGAGAACAGGAACTGGCGCATCGCCGGCAGGCCGAGGAGGTCCTGGCGTTCCTCGATCTCGCGCATCTGGCCCAGGAGTATGCCCGCAACCTCTCCGGCGGCCAGAAGAAGCTGCTCGAGCTGGCGCGGACCCTGATGGCCCAGCCCAAGCTGGTGCTGCTCGACGAGCCCGGGGCAGGGGTCAATCCGACCCTGATGGGGCGGCTGCTGGAGAACATCGAGCGTCTCAATCGCGAGCGGGGCATCACCTTCCTGATCATCGAGCACGACATGGACCTGATCATGCGCCTGTGCAACCCGGTGATCGTGATGAGCGAGGGCCGCTACCTGATGGAAGGCTCGCCCGAGGAGGTGCGCCGCGACCGCCGGGTGCTGGAGGCCTATCTCGGAGGCCAGTATGCCGTTGCTGAAGGCTGAAGGGGTCACCGCCGGCTACGGCGACATGGAGATCCTCCATGACGTCGATCTGACGGTGGATGCCGGCGAGATCGTTTCCCTGATCGGGCCGAACGGGGCAGGCAAGTCGACGCTGATGAAGACCATCTTCGGCCTGCTCACTCCCAGGTCCGGTACCATCACCTACCGTGAGCAAGCGATCCACGGACGCAAGCCGCACGAGATCGTCACGCTCGGCATGTGCTACGTGCCCCAGGTCGCCAACGTCTTTCTCGCCCTGACGGTGGAGGAGAACCTCGACATGGGGGGCTACCTGCTCGATGAGCGCAAGCTCCCACCACGCCGCGAGCGGGTCTACGAGTTCTTTCCCAAGCTGCGCGAGCGGCGGCGTCAGCGCGCGGGCAAGATGTCCGGCGGCGAGCGTCAGATGGTGGCCATGGGCAGCGCACTGATGCTCGAGCCTGACCTGTTGCTGCTCGACGAGCCTTCGGCCGGGCTGTCCCCCAAGCTGGTGGACGAGATATTCGACAACATCCGCCGCATCAATGCCGCCGGCCTGGCCGTGTTGATGGTCGAGCAGAACGCCAGGAAGTCGCTCGAGATGGCGAGCCGGGGCTATGTGCTGGCAAACGGCGAGAACCGCTTTGACGGGACGGGGCAGGAGCTGCTCGCCGACCCCGACGTGGCTCGCCTCTACCTGGGGGGATAAGCGATGGGCATGCCCGATACCCGCAACGCGGCACGGGATGCATCCGCCGATGAGCGCCGGGTCGGGGAACGCGTGCGCGCCTTCATCCGCACGCGTGGTTTCCTGGTCGGTACCCTCCTGATGGTCCTGGTCGTCATGTACCTCGCCGGTCTGATAGCCGGCGCCAGTGGACAGCGTCTGCTGGCACTGACGGCCTGGGGACTGATGCTCGGCGGAATCATCGCCCTGGGCAGCATCGGCCTGTCGCTGGTCTACGGCGTCCTGAAGTTCCCCAACTTCTCCCATGGGGCCCTGGTGACCCTGGGCGCCTACGTGGCCTTTTCGGTGATTCCCCTGCTGCCCCAGGGCGAGCCGCTGCGCCCGTTCTCCTTCGGCTACGAGTTTCTCGTGGCGCTGGTCGTCGCCATGCCGGTGGTCGGCGTGGTCGCGGTCGCCATCGACCGCGTGGTGTACCGGCGCCTGCGACGCACCGGCTCGCACCTGGTGTTCTTCGCCATGGCCTCGCTGGCGATGGCGTTCTTCGTTCGCAGCATGATCTATCTGTCCTGGGGGCCCGACTTCCACTTCTACTATCCGGGCCGGCCCAATCCCGCGCTCTACCTGCCGTTCGGCATGCGCATTCGCGCCGATCAGCTGTTCATCCTGCTGCTCGGTTTCGTCTTCGTCGCCGCCGTCTACGCCCTGCTCGAGTGGACCCGGCTGGGCAAGGCGATGCGTGCCACCGCCGACAATCCCGAGCTCGCCCAGATCCGCGGGATCAACACCGAGCGCGTCATCGCCTGGACCTGGATGCTCGGCGGCGGGCTCGCCGCCGCCGGCGGCATCATGTATGGCCTGAGTTCGCAACTGCGGCCGGAGATGGGGTTCTGGCTGCTGCTGCCCATGTTCGCGGCCACCATCATGGGCGGCATCGGTAATCCCTATGGCGCCCTGATCGCGGCGCTCATCATCGGCATCGCCCACCAGGTGTCGACGTCCTTCCTCGACCCGACCTACGGTCCCGCGGTGGCGTTCGTGCTCATGGTGCTGACGTTGCTTATCCGCCCGCAGGGGCTGCTCGGCCGTGCAGAGGGGTGATCCACCATGTCTCAGGTGATTTTCCTCAAGGGGCTGATGCTGGGGGTTGCCCTGGCGTTCATCCTGCCGATTCTGCTGCCTCCCGGGGCCAGGTGGCGGGTACCGGGGGGCATCGTGCTCGGGCTCGCCGCCGGCCTGGGCATCGCGGCGAGCGTGCCATCGGGCTACCTGTCCTACTTCATCAGCTTCATGACCATGGCGAGTCTCTACGCGATGCTCAGCCTCGGCCTGAATACCCAGTGGGGTTACACGGGGCATCTGAACTTCGGCGTGGCGGGCTTCTTCGCGGTCGGCGCCTTCACCTCGGCGCTGTTCACCATCGAGTCGCCCACCGGCCTGGCGGCCCAGTACACGCACGTGCTGTTCGGGCTGGAAATGCCGTTCCTCGTTGGCGTGCTCGCGGCGGCGGTGGTCTCGGGGGTGGTCGCGCTCATCGTCGCCGTCCCCGTGCTGCGCCTGCGGTTGGACTTTCTGGCCATCGCTACCATCGGCGTGGCCGAGATCATCCGGCTCATCTTCCAGAACGAGCGCTGGCTGGCCAATGGCCCCCAGCCCCTGCGGGGCATTCCGCAGCCGGGCCGCTGCCTGTTCGAGACTCGCCACTGCGAGTGGATACCCGAATCCCTGGCATGGATCGTCGAGCCCCTGAGTACGCGCGACTACACCGCCTTCTACCTGATGATCGTGGCGGGCTTCCTGGCGCTGATGTATGTGGTGCTCGAGCGTACCTGCCGTTCGCCGTGGGGGCGGATGCTGCGGGCGGTGCGCGATGAGGAGGCCTCGGCGGCCATGAACGGCAAGAACGTCACCTTCTCCCGAGTCCAGGCGTTCGTGGTCGGTGCCATGGTCATGGGGGTCGCCGGCGCATTGTATGCGCACTACACCGTCGCCATCGACTACAGCCACTTCCATGCGCTGTTCGGCACCTTCCTGGTCTGGATCATGCTCATGCTCGGCGGCAGCGGGAACCACCGCGGTGCCATCGTGGGGGCGATCCTGGTCTGGGGCGTATGGGCCGGCACGGCCTTCATCGCGAACGCCCTGGGGCCGGTGCTGGCCGCCATCCATCAGGAGCTTCCCGGTCGCGCCCAGTACATCCGCTGGCTGCTGGTGTCGCTGCTGCTGGCCGCCGTGGTGCTGTTCCGACCGCAGGGGCTGCTTCCCGAGGAGATGCGGGTGTCCAACTATCTGCGCGACTCACGTAGCCGTCGGCAGCCGACCCGGCGGCGGGAGGCGGCGGAGCCCTGACCGCCAGGGCTCCGCCTGCGGGTTACTCCTCGGGGATCTCGTCCGGGTTGATGATGGCCAGGGTCTCGCTCTCGCCGTTGCGGTACTGCCAGATGGCGATGGGCGTCAGGACATCGCCGTTGTCGTCGAAGTCCGCCGGCCCGGCCGCGCCGCTGTACTGGACGTCCTCACCGGCCATGATCGCCTCGATGCCGGCCACGAGGCTGTCGTAGTCGCCTGCCGTGATGGTCAGCCCCGGCGGATTGGCGACCTCACGCAGCCGATCGCGCAGCACTGGCCCGGTGATGGCGTCGGCAGACTCGTGACCGTCCGCGTACGCCTTGACCGCCGCCAGGCCGATGACGATCGCCGCGTCATAGGCCGACTCGGTGAACGGTGGGATGCGATCGTGCCCGAACTCGTCCCTGAACTGCTCGGAGAAGTTCTGGAAGCCCGGGATGCTGGGGTCCTGTCCGGGCGCCGTACCGATCACGCCTTCGACGGTGTCGGCACCGAGCGCCTCGACGACCTCGTCGGCGCGGTTGCCGTCGACGAACTGCCAGGCCACCGGATCGAAGAGATCCCGGGCCTCGGCGAGGAAGGTCGCGGTATGCGCCGGATAGCTCGCCGCGAACAGCAGGTCCGGTTCGTCCTGCAAGGCCGAAGCGAGTTGCGAGGTATAGGTCGGCTGGACCTCCTCGGGGTGCGGGACCTGGGCGTGGATCACCCCGCCGCGCAGCTGGAACGACCGGGCGAAGGCATTCGACAGGCCCTGGCCGTAGGGGTTGTTGATGAAGATGGACGACGCACTGTCGAACCGGTAGTCGTCGATGATCTCGCCCGCGACGAGCTGGGCGGCGACCACCCCCTGCAGGGCGTCGGACGCCGTGGTCCGGAACAGCAGGTCGGCGTCACGATCCTCCGGGAGCACCGAGATCAGTGGCGACGTCGAGCCGTTGGAGACCTGCAGGACCTCGGAGGGAATGGTCACGGAGGTCGCCACCGCGACCGTCACACCGCTGGACCAGCCGCCGATGATGGCCGGTACGCCGTGCACCTCGACCAGCCCGCGGGCCGCCTCGATGGCGGGGCTCGGCAGCGTCGCGCTGTCCTCGGCGATATGGTTGCCGATGATGGCACCGCCGAGTACCTCTTCGGTGGCGGCGTTGATGTGCTGGACGCCGAGGGCGGCGCCGTCGCGGTAGTACTCGCCGAACTCGGCACCCGCACCCGTGAAGGGGGCGATCTGGCCCAGCGTGATCGCCGGCGGTTGAGCGACGGCGGCGGTGGCGAGACCAAGCGCCAGCGCCGTCAGCCCGGCCTTTCCAATGCCGGCGGCCATGGGGCCTGTACCATTACGTGCATTCATGACTGCTACCTCCCCTGCGGCAAGGTTGCTGGAGTCAATCGATCCTGCATTCTTCTGGGCTTGCGAAGTCTTGTGGTGCCTTGTGGTGCATAGTGGCGCGCGACAGGATCGACGACCATCAGGCTAGTTCGCCGGGGGGGCTCCCGCCACTTTCGGGCCTGCCGGCTCAGTGCGGATCGCGATGGACCGAGGAGCGCAGCTTGTAGCGCTCGCCGGGATGGATCAGCCGTGCATAGCTGATCAGGTGGTCGCCGGACCAGGTGCGGCGAATCATGCTCAAACAGGGCCGAGTGACCTCGGTGTCCAGATGGCGGGCGGTGGTGGCATCGACCAGCACGGCCTCGACCACATGCTCGATATCGGAGATGGGGCAGGCCGCCACCAGCACCTCGTTGGGTGTATGGCGGGAGAAGTCGGTCTCCAGGTAGTCGGGTACCCAGCGCGGGTTGACATAGCGGTCCTCCAGCTGGATCGGCACGCCGTTCTCGCGATGCACGATCAGGGTATGGAAGACACTGGTGCCCAGCCGTACGCCCAGGCGCAGCGCGACCTCGTCGTCGGCCTCGATGGCCTCGGCGCGCAGCACGTCGTTGCTGTAGCCGTGTCCGCGGCTACGCACCTCCTCGGCGATGTTGTGCACCTCCACCAGCGACGACTCCGCCTTGCGGTCGGTGACGAAGGTACCGAGCCCCGGCTGGCGGGTGAGGTAGCCCTGCTGCACCAGATCGCGGATCGCCTTGTTGGCGGTCATGCGGCTGACCCCGAAGTCGCGTGCCAACTGCTCCTCCGGCGGAATCTGGTGGTGAGCCGGCCAGGCGCCGTTGTGGATCTTCTCCAGCAGGTGCTGCTGAATCTGCAGGTAGAGAGGAGGGGAGCTGCCCATGATCGGCCGTGAATCCTTTCGTTGAGAGGTGTCGAGGAGCGGATCGCCTCTCAGTTTACCCCGCGTATGCGGCGGGGACATCCCGGGAGTGCCCATGCGGGGCGGCAGCCCCGAGGGGTCGCCGTGAGCGGGCAGTAGATGGGGGCGTGTAGTGCGGTACCCTCGACAGGCGCCCGAGTTCGAGGCCTACTGGGCGGGACTGAAGGAGCGGCCGGGACACCGGCGTGCGAATGAGTTCGTCGAGAAGGCCTTGGCGCAGCAGGGCTGACCCCATGTCCGATGAAAGCGAGTGATGCCATGAATGACCCTCGGCTGCAAAGCCCCGCCACGGCACGCAACCGTCAGCCGATCCTCGAGGTATTGCAGCAGGTGCTGCCGGAACGCGCCCGTATCCTGGAAGTGGCCAGCGGTAGCGGTGAGCATGCCGTGCACTTCGCCGGCGCCATGCCGGGCTGGACGTGGCAGCCCAGCGACCCGAACCCCCATGCGCGTCGGTCGATCGAGGCGTGGCGAAAGCATGCCGGCCTGGCCAATCTGCTGGAGCCCATGGCGCTGGATGTGACCACCATCTGTCCGGCCGGGCCCCATGACGCCATGGTGGCGATCAACCTCCTCCACATCTCAGCGTGGGAGGTGACCGAAGCGCTGCTGGCCTGTGCCGGGAAGCGACTGCCGCCAGGTGGCGTGCTCTATCTGTATGGCCCCTTCATGCGGTCGGGACGCCATACGGCGCCCAGCAATGCGGCCTTCGACGCCGACCTTCGAGCCCGCGACCCGCGCTGGGGCATTCGCGATCTCGGGGTGGTGACGGCCGAGGCCGAGGGTCGTGGGTTCTCCCTCGAGCGGGTGGTGGAGATGCCCGCCAATAACCTCAGCGTGGTCTTCCGCAAGGGCGCCTGACGTCAACGCGCCGTGACGTTCGTCACTCGGGCATCTCGCCGGGCACCCGGTACTCGATCGGCTCCGCCTGGCGCTCCTCGCGGGTCTTGGTCTCGTCCTCGGTGGGCACCCCCCACAGGGTCTCGCGGCTGCCGTCGGGAAAGGTGTAGGTGGTGCAGCCGGCAAGCAGGGCGAGGCTCAGGCCGGCGGCGATGGGCCGTGCGAAGCGGGTCGGTCGTGTCACGGTGAATCCCTTCGTGAAGTGGCATTGCGGTCAGCCTGAGGGCTGGCCGCGGGGGCGTCAACCGCCATCGGGATGCCGACGCGAGGAGGCGGCGGCCCGGGGCCGGGCCGCCGCGTCTCGTCGTATGGGGGGCACGCCTCAGGCCGGGCCGATCAGGTGTTTCACCTCCAGATAGGCGGCGAGCCCCCCGGGGCCCAGTTCGCGGCCGATGCCGCTGCGCTTGAACCCGCCCCAGCCGGTTTCGGGCAGCACCAGCTGCTCGCCGTTGAACCAGATGCAGCCGGCCTGCAACCGGCGGCCGATGCGCCGGGCGCGTTCGGCGTCGCCGCTGATCACCGTGGCGGCCAGGCCGAAGTCGCTGTCGTTGGCAAGCCGGATGGCTTCCTCCTCACTGGCCACGCTGCACCCGCACAGCACCGGACCGAAGATCTCCTCGCGCCATAGCCGGCTCGTCACCGGCACGTCGCGGTAGAGGGTCGGGGCGAGGAAGAAGCCCCGTTCGGGCAGGGGGCGGTGACGGGCGTCGCGCACCGCGGTCAGGCCTTCGCTCTCGGCGATGGCGAGATAATGCTGCACGCTGTCACGCTGGCGGGCGCTGGTCAGCGGGCCCATGGTGGTGCCCGCGATCAGCGGATCGCCCAGCACCAGGGCATCGATGCGCTCGCCCAGGGCAGCATAGAGCGGCTCGGCGACGGCTTGATGGACCAGCAGCCGCGAGGTCGCCGAGCAGATCTGGCCGGCGTTGAAGTAGATGCCGGCCATCACCCAGTCGGCGGCCTGGTCGGGGTCGGCGTCCTCCATCACCAGGATGGGGGACTTGCCCCCCAGTTCCAGCGAGACGCCGGCGGTGCGATCGGCGGCGGCGTGCATCACCGCCTCGCCTACTCGGTTGCTGCCGGTGAAGGAGAGCTTGTCGATGCCAGGATGACGGCTGAGCGGGGCGCCGATGCCCTCGCCGTCGCCAAGCAGCAGGTTGAAGACCCCGGTGGGCAGGCCAATCTCCAGGGCAATCTCGGCCAAGGCCTGTTCCGGCAGCGGCGTGACCTCGGAAGGCTTGAGCACCACGGTGCAGCCGGCGGCGAGTGCCGGGGCGAGCTTCCAGGCACTGGTCACCAGCGGGAAGTTCCAGGGGGTGATCAGCCCCACCACGCCCACCGGGTCGTGGTAGCAGCGTGCCTCCACCCCCTCCATCGCCACCTCGACGAGCCGTCCCTGGCGCTGGTCCAGGGCTCGCGCCTGGCTGGCATAATAACGGTAGCAGGCGATGGCGTCGTCGAGGTCGATGGCGGCTTCCGCGAGTACCTTGCCGTTGTTGGTGCTGGAGAGATGGATCAGGTCGTCGCGGCGCCGCGTCAGGACATCGGCGAAGCCGTCGAGATAGGTCGCGCGCGCGGCACCGGCGAGCGCCCGCCAGGCAGGCAGGGCGCGACGGGCGGCGGCCACGGCGGCGTCCACGTCGGCGGGATGGCCGGCGGTGACCTTGGCGATCACCGCTTCCGTGTAGGGATTGGTCACCGGCAGGTGGCGCTCCCCTTGGGAGCTCACCCAGTGATTGTCGATAAATTGCTGGTCGAGGCGTTGCATGGGGAGGGACTCTCTTTATCTGGCCATGGGAGCAAGACACCCTTGGAGGCTGGGAACCGCGGCTATTCCAGGGGAACGGTGCCGCGAAGGCGCTGTGAATCCCTCCCTGGACGCTACCTTTTCCTTCCCTGGAAAAGGACCTTCGCTTTACCGTCCCCCTGGCGCCGCTCACCGATTGGTTTGCTAACCGATAGCCCGCTGCCAGGCGGCGGCATCCACCTCGATCAGCAGGGGGCCATCGGTGGGGCGGGCGGCCAGGGCGCTGGCCAGCTCGACGGGGGCACCCACCCGGGTGGCGAGACAGCCGAAGCCGGCGGCCACGGTCTGGAAGTCCGGGGCCTGGATGTCCACCCCCAGGCGTTCGACGCCATGGGCATCCATGTAGCGGCGGATCTCCTCATAGCCCTGGTTGTGCCACAGCAGGATCACCACCGGCAGGCGCTCCTCCACGGCGGTGGCGAGTTCCGACAGGGTGAACATCACCCCGCCATCGCCGACCAGCGCCACCACCGGCAGCCCGGGTTGGCCGAGCTGGGCGCCGAGCGCCGCCGGCAGGCCGTAGCCGAGGGTGCCGTAGCCGGTGGAGGCGTTGAAGAAACGCCGCGGCGCGGGCTGGCTGAGCAGGTGGTTGCCGGCGTAGACCGGGGCGGTGGAGTCGCCGACCAGGACCGCCTCGGGCAGCGCCTCCTGCAGGGTGGCGTAGAGCGGCACGAAGGGGGCGAAGGTCGGATCGTGGGCAAGGTCGAGGGTCGCCAGGGTCCGGGCCGTGCGTTCGGCACCGCCCCTGGCCAGCGGCGCGGGCAGGTGGGCGAGCAGCAGTTCGAGGCTGCGCCCGGCATCGCCCACCAGCCCCAGCGACACCCGCTGGTTGCGAACCAGCTGCTGAGCGTCCAGGTCGATGCGAATCAGCCGGCCGGTCAACGCGAAGCCGTCGTCGAAGACCACGTCGTAGTCGGTCTCGCCGAGCTCGGTACCCACGGCCAGGATCACGTCGGCGTCGCGGGCCAGCTCTCGCACCGCGGGCAGGCTAGCGTTGGCGCCCAGGTCGAGGGGGTGGTCGCGGCCCAGTAACCCCTTGGCGTTGATGGTGGTCACCGCGGGGGCATCGAGGCGGTTGAGCAGCTCGCGGGTCGCCTCGGGGGCGTCGACGCAGCCGCCGCCGAGCAGCACCAGCGGGCGCTCGGCTTCGCGCAGCCATTCGGCGGCAAGGGCCAGCCCCTCCGGGTCGGCTACCGGTCGGTAGAGTCTCGCGGCCTGCCAACTGTCGGGCGGCGTGACCGGTGCATCGAAGAGGTCGATGGGAATCTCGATATGCACCGGGCCCGGGCGTGCGCTCCGGAACACCGCGAAGGCGCGGGCCAGCACCTCGGGCAGGGCGCCGGGGTCGAGCAGGGTGTGGCTGAAGCGCGCCACGCCGGCGACCAGGTCACGCTGGTTCTCCAGTTCGTGCAGCCGCCCCTGGCCGCGACCCAGGGTGTCGCGACGGTTGACGCTGGAGATTACCAGCATGGGGATGGAGTCGGCGAGCGCCTGGCCCATGGCGGTGGCGATATTGGTCATGCCGGGGCCGGTGATGATGAAGCAGACCCCGGGTTGGCCGGTGGCGCGGGCATAGCCGTCGGCCATGAAGCCGGCACCCTGCTCGTGGCGCGGGGTGACATGGCGCACCTCGCTGCCTTCGAGGCCGCGATAGAGCGCCACGGTATGCACGCCCGGGATGCCGAAGACGGTGTCGACACCGTAGGTGTGGCGCAGCAGGCGGATCAGCAGTTCGGCACAGGTCATGGTTGATCTCTCTGGGCTACGGGCTACGCGTTCGAACTGTTGGATGCTCGTGGCGCGAAGCCCGTTGCTCGCGGCATTAGAAGAAGAACGTATGAGCCATGAAGGCGATGATCGGCAGGGTGATGGCGGTGCGCAGCAGGAAGATCGCCGCCAGCTCCCACAGTTTGATCGGAATCTTCGATTTCAGCAGCAGGGCGCCGATCTCCGACATGTAGATCAGCTGCGTCAGCGACAGGCAGGCGATCACGAAGCGGGTCAGCTCGCTCTCGATGTTGGTCGCCAGCACCGCCGGCAGGAACATGTCGGCGAAGCCGACCAGGGTCGCCGGGGCGGCCGCCTCGGCTTCGGGAATGCGCAGCCACTCGAGCACCGGCACCATGGGGTAGGAGAGCCAGGTGAACAGCGGCGTGAACTCGGCGAGTATCAGCGCCAGCGTGCCGATGGCGAACACCAGAGGCAGCAACGCGAGGAAGATGTCGGCGACGTTGAACAGGGCGTTGCGCGCCAGCTCGCGCGGCCCGGGGGCCGTTTCGGCGCGGCGCACGGCCTGGAGCAGGCTGTAGCGCAGCAGGCCCACCTCCTCGGTACGCTTCTCGGAGAGCTGGCAGCCGACCGGCTCGTAGTAGCTGTCGGGCTTGCGCGACAGCGGCGGCAGGCGTGGCACGATCACGGCGGCGATCAGGCCGGCCACCACCACGGTGAAGTAGAACTGGATGAACAGGTGATTGAGGTCGACGAAGCTGGTGATCAGCAGGCTGAAGGCGATCGACACGATGGAGAAGTTGGTGGCGATCACCGCGGCTTCGCGGCGGTTGTAGAAGCCCTTCTCGTACTGCTGGGTGGTGATCAGCACGCCGACGGTGCCCGACCCCATCCAGGAGGCGGTGGCGTCGATGGCGCTGCGCCCCGGCAGGTTGAAGACGACGCGGAACGGCTTGCGTACCAGGCTGCCAATGAACTCCATGAAGCCGAATTCGACCAGGAAGGGCAGCAGCAGGGCGGCGAAGAAGAAGAAGGTCAACAGCACCGGCGCCAGGTCGTTGAGCATCACCCCGCCGGTGAAGGCGGCAGTGACGAATTCGGGGCCGAACTGGAAGAAGGTCATCAGGGCGAAGATCGCACCGAGGACGCGCATGCCGAGCCAGACCGCGCCGACGTGGAACATGTCGCTCAGCACGCCTTTCTCGGCCCAGGCGGGGCGGGCCAGCTTGACGTAGAGGGTGGCCACCACCGAGAGACAGAGCACGAGGACGGCGATGGCCGGCAGGGCATCGCCGAGCAGCGCCTGGAGGCCATCCGCCATCAGTCCCATGCCGATGTTGATGGTGTCGCCGACCTGGAAGGGCACCAGGAACAGGCTGACCCCGATCAGCGAGGGGATCAGGAACTTGAGGAGGTCGCGGCGGTGGAAGCCGCTGTCTCGGGTGGCATCGCTGCCGGTGGTCTCGAGGGAGGACATAGAGGGTACCCCAGGGGTTGTTGTCGTTGGCAACGGATCGGCGACGACGTCAGTCGCGGTACTGGACGCCGGGCAGGATGCAGAGCATCTCGTAGAGCAGGGTGGCGCCCATCAGCGCGGTGTTGCCGCTCGGGTCATAGGGGGGAGACACCTCCATCAGGTCGCCGCCGACGATGTTCAGGCCCCTGGCACCGCGGACGATCTCCAGGCCCTGGGAGGCGGTCAGCCCGCCCATCTCCACGGTGCCGGTGCCCGGCGCCACCGAGGGGTCGAGGCCGTCGATGTCGAAGCTGATGTAGACGGGACCACTGCCCATCTGCTCGCGGACCTCGGCCATCAGCGGTGCGAGCGATGTGTACCAGCACGCCTCGGCGGTCACGACGCGGAAGCCCTGGTCGCGGCACCAGTCGAAGTCTTCGGCGGCGTAGCCGGTGCCGCGCAGCCCGATCTGCACCACCCGGCGGCTGTCGAGCAGGCCCTCCTCCTGGGCCCGGCGGAAGGGGGTGCCGTGGGCGATGGGTTCGCCGAACATCCGGTCGTTGACGTCGGCGTGGGCATCGATATGGATGAGTCCGACCGGGCCGTGCTTGCGGGCGATGGCGCGCAGGATCGGTAGAGTGACGGTGTGGTCTCCTCCCATCGTCAACGGCGTGCAGCCATGGGCCAGCACCTCGTCGAAGAAACCGGCGATGATCTCCATGCTCTTCGGCAGGTGGAAGGTGTTGACCGGCACGTCGCCGATGTCGGCTACCTGCAGGCTGTCGAAGGGCGCGGCGCGGGTCGCCATGTTGTAGGGGCGCAGCATGCGCGATTCGTCGCGGATCTGGCGCGGTCCCAGCCGGGTGCCGGGGCGGTTGGAGGTGCCGATATCCAGCGGCACGCCGATGAAGGCGGCATCCAGGCCCTCGGCGGTGGGCTGGGTGGGCAGGCGCATCATGGTGGCCGGGCCGCCGAAGCGTGGCATCTCGTTCCCGCCGAGGGGTTGGTTGTAATGGCTCACCGGGTTCTCCTCCGATCGTTGGCGTGTGATGCCGATGGCTTGCACGGAACGTGCCAGATTTTAGCTTGTTGATTCCATATGGTTTTTCATTCATTCGATGCGATCTTGCATCATTGGGCCGCGAAATGTGATGCAGTAATGTATTATTGATGCAGAAATGCATCGCCATCGGACAGGGAGAGTGAGCGAGGATGAGCCATATCGACAGTCGCGTGCTCAGGACCATCATCGAGACGGCCAACGACCACTTCTTCATCGTCGACGGCGCGGGCCGGGTGCTCGACGTGAGCCCGGGGGCCGCCGCGGTCTACGGCATGTCGAGGGAGGAGCTCACCCGGGCCACGGTGCAGGAGCTCGAGGCGCGCGGCGTGCTCAAGCCCTCGATCAGCCTCGAGGTACTGCGCACGGGCCGTCCGGCCCAACTGATGCAGGTGACCGGTACCGGGCGGCGCGTGATCGCCGAGGCGCATCCGGTATTCGTCGATGGGCGGATCGAGCGAATCGTCAGTCGCTCGCGAGACCTCACCGACCTGCAGTTGCTACAGGATGAATATGCGCTGTTGCAGAAGCGCTTCAGTGAGCATCTCAAGCGCAGCCGCGACGGAGCATCGGGAGAGGAGGGGGCGCTCGAGGGCGAGCTCGAGGAACTCCGGGTACGCAGCAGCGTGATGCGTGAGGTGGCGCTGTTGCTCAAGCGGGTGGCGCCGTCGGATGCCACGGTGCTGATGCTGGGCGAGTCCGGGGTCGGCAAGACCGCCTTTGCCCGCCAGTTGCATCGCTGGAGCCGCCGGGGCGAGGGCCCCTTCGTCGATGTCAACTGCGGTGCCATTCCCGAGAACCTGTTCGAGTCGGAGATGTTCGGCTACCAGCCCGGTGCCTTCAGCGGTGCGGCGCGGCAGGGCAAGGCTGGCCTGCTGGAGCAGGCCGGGGGCGGCACCCTGTTCCTCGACGAGATCGGCGAGCTGCCGCTGTTGATGCAGACCAAGCTACTCAAGGTGATCCAGGACGGCACCGTCACGCGGCTCGGTGATACCCGGCCCCGGCGGGTCGATTTCCGCCTGGTGGTGGCCACCAACCAGGACCTGGCGCGCAGTGTGGAGGCGGGCGGCTTCCGGCTCGACCTCTACTATCGGCTCAACGTGATCCCGGTGACCCTGCCGCCGCTCCGCGAGCGACGGGAAGACATCCCGGCGCTGGTGGAGAGTGGCCTGGCGCGGCTCAATCGGCACTACGGCCGCCAGAAACTGCTGCATGCCAGCGTCTGGTCGGAACTGATGGGCAGCGACTGGCCGGGCAACGTGCGTGAGCTCGAGAACTGGCTGGAGCGAGCCTGGCTCTCGGCGCCCGACGACGTGATCCAGTCCGCCCCTCGGAGCGTCGTCCCCCCCTCGGTCGTGGGGCGGGACGCGACCGTTGCCTCCGATGTGCCGTGCCAGCTGCCGGTCTTCGCCACCGGTGAGTCCCTGCCGGAGTACCTGGCTCGCGCCGAGCGACAGGTGCTGTCGGCGCTGTGCGAGGAAGTCACCAGCACCTATGCCATCGCCGAGCGGCTCGGCATCAGCCAACCCAGCGTGGTGCGCAAGCTGCGCAAACACGGGTTTCAGCCTCGCCGGGCCTCGCCTCGCGAGCCGATGCCGCGATCGTTGCGGTAGCGCCCCTTTCGGGATCAGGCGGTCGTCCGCGAAGGGGGCTCAGCGCCCCGTCCCCCAGTGGTGCTTGAGTTCCTCGCGGGTAACCTTCTCGATGACCACTTCCGGGTGATGACGGTGGATCGCCGAATAGATCTCACTCTCCCGGTCCTTGGGCACGTCCACCATCATCAGGAAGGCGCCGTTCTCGATCTCGTCCTCGAACTTGTCGACCTTCACGTCATGCACCGACACCCCGATCATGGTGCTGCTCCAGACACCGAACAGGCCACCGAATACCATCATGCCGAGAATGAGCAGGGCGAAATTGACGCCGTCGATGGCATTGCTCAGGACATAGTAGGCGACGACACCCAGGGCGAGCCCCAGCGGGATGCCATACTTGAGGCCCCGCATCGCGGCATTGACCACATCCGTGGTCTCGCGCAGGGTGGCGTTATGCACCCCCTGTTCTTCCAGATGCTTCCAGTCTCGGCCCGTGACGTGAACCTGGTCCTTCTTCAGCTTGAGATCGCTCAGCTCATGGGCGATGTTGACGGTGGTATCCAGATCAGGGGTCAAGAAATATAAGCGGCTCATAGCATTCTCCCGTCCAGCAACCTAGGGGCGCCGGCGCAATACGCCCCGGCATCCTTCTGCTCCTTGCCTGTCGACCGATTCCCTGTCCCTGCCACAGTGGTACGGCGAGGGTCGTGGCTCGGCGCATCGTGTGAGTCGATGCCGCCCTGACCGTAGAAGGGACTTAACTACTCAAGGTTGTCGATATCGTCGCGAACGGCAAGCAATGAATGCACGCGACCCACCCACCGGGCGGCCGGCAGGGGTCGCCGGGCTGATTTCTGGACAGGGTGCGAGTGGCCCGGGGCGATGGGTCAGGAAGGAGGGCTGTGCTACCCACGAGAACGAAAAACCGCCACCCGGCATGATCCGACAGTGGCGGTTTTACTTGAATCTAATGGTCGGAGCGACAGGATTCGAACCTGCGACCTCTGCAACCCCATTGCAGCGCGCTACCAAGCTGCGCCACGCTCCGACGGGTTTTCGGCGACTGGTGGCTGCTGCCAGTGGCCCCCGAGAACGAGGCGTATACTAGCGCGTTGCGGGGCAAATGAAAAGCCCTCTTTGCGCTTCAGTTTCAATCGCTTGGCTCAAGCTTCCTTGGCAGTTGGCGTCGCCCCACCGTGCTTCGGCCCTTTTCGCCCGTCCAGCGTGGATGTTGGCGAGCTTCGGGGGCAGTCACTATAGTGACTCCATAATGTACTCACTTATGAAATGGACAGTGAGGTACAAGGGAGGGGCAGTCGATGGCGATAGCGGTTGTCGTGATCGTATTGGCGGTGGGATCGGTGCTGTTCTACTTTCTCAGCCCCTGGAATCTGACGCCGTTGGCCTCCAACTGGGGAGCCATCGATGACACCATCCATATCACCCTGTGGGTCACGGGGGGGGTGTTCGTCGCCGTCAACCTGTTCCTGGCCTTCGTCATCATCCGTTATCGCCACAAGACGCAGCGGCGATCGCACTACGAACCCGAGAACAAGAAGCTTGAAGCCTGGCTGACCGGGCTCACGGCGATTGGCATCGTCGCGTTGCTGGCGCCCGGGTTACTGGTGTGGGGCGCCTTCGTCCAGCCGCCGGAAGAGGCGCACGAAGTCGAGGTGGTGGGCCAGCAGTGGCACTGGAGTTTTCGCCTGCCCGGTGAGGATGGTCGCTTCGGCGCCGTGCACAACCGCTTCATGAGCGACGACAATCCCTTCGGCATGACCGACGACCCCGACGGGCAGGACGACATCCTGGTGGGGAGTCCCCGGCTGCTGCTGCCGGTCGACCGGCCGGTCAAGGTTCTGCTGCGCTCCAGGGACGTGCTGCACAACTTCAAGGTCGCCAATTTCCGCGCCAAGATGGACATGGTGCCGGGGCAGGTCTCCTATTTCTGGCTGACCCCGACCGAGCTCGGCGAGTACGAGATCGTCTGTGCGCAGTTGTGCGGCATCGCCCACTTCGCCATGCGCGGGAAAGTCGAGGTCGTGGAGCAGGCGGAGTTCGAGGAGTGGCTGGCGGCGCAACCGACGCATGCCGAGCTCGCCGCGCGTGACCCGGGGGATCCCGAGGCCGGCGAGGGGCGCTACGCCAGCTGTGCGGCTTGCCATGGCAACGAAGGGCAGGGCAATCCCGACCTGAATGCGCCGAAGCTCGCCGGCCTCGGCGGGTGGTATCTGGAGCGGCAGCTCGAGCTGTTTCGCAGTGGCGGGCGCGGCACCCACGAGGAAGATTCCTTCGGACAGCAGATGCGACCCTTCGCGGCCCAGCTTCCCGATCGGGCGGCGATCGCCGATCTCACCGCCTACATCGAGACCCTCCCCGACGAGCCGGTCGAGGCCACGCTGTCCGGTGATGCCGAGCGTGGCGCGCGGCACTATCGTACCTGCGGCTCCTGCCACGGCACCGAGGGCGAGGGAATCCGGGCCACCAATGCGCCGCGTCTGGCAGGCATGCCCGACTGGTATCTGGCCAGGCAGTTGCAGAACTTCCGCGAAGGCGTCCGCGGCCGGCATCCCGAGGACCCCTACGGGAACCAGATGGTCGACATGGCCCAGATGCTGGTCAACGAGCAGGCCGTCAACGATGTGGTCGCCTACATCATGACGCTGCCCCGGCCCGAGAGGCAGCTGGCGGCGGTCAATCCCGGCGATGGGGAGGATGAGTGATGGCGGAACGTGGACAGGAGAGCGCTTCCTATGCTCCGGCAAGCGAGTTCGACGAGATGGAGCTCGTCCATCCCAGGACCTTCGTCGGCAAATACATCTGGAGCCAGGATGCCAAGGTCATCGCCATCCAGTATGCGCTCACCGCCATGGCCATCGGGGTCGTGGCCCTGGTGCTGTCGATCCTGATGCGCTTGCAGCTCGGCTTTCCCGGGACCTTCTCGCTGATCGATCCGAGTAGCTACCTGCAGTACGTGACCATGCACGGCATGATCATGGTCGTCTACCTGCTCACGGCGCTGTTCCTGGGAGGGTTCGGGAACTACTTGATTCCGCTGATGTGTGGCGCGCGGGACATGGCCTTTCCCTATCTCAACATGCTGAGTTACTGGTTCTACCTGGTGGCGGTGCTGATTCTGGTGGCGAGCTTCTTCGTCCCGGGTGGGCCGACCGGGGCGGGCTGGACGCTCTATCCGCCCCAGGCGATCAGCCCGGGCACGCCGGGCATCGATGGCGGGATCCTGTTGATGGGGCTGTCGCTGATGGTGTTCATCGCCGGGTTCACCATGGGCGGGCTGAACTACATCGTCACGGTGCTCCAGGCGCGGACCCGGGGCATGACGCTGATGCGCCTGCCGCTGACGATCTGGGGCATCTTCATGGCCACGGTGATGGCCCTGCTGGCCTTTCCGGCGCTGCTGGTAGCGGTGTTGATGATGCTTTGCGACATGCTGCTCGGCACGAGCTTCTTCATGCCGGCGATGCTGACCCTGGGGGAACAGTCGGAGCACGCTGGCGGCAGCCCCCTGCTCTTCCAGCACCTGTTCTGGTTCTTCGGGCATCCCGAGGTCTACATCGTGGCGTTGCCGGCCTTCGGCATCGTGTCGGACCTGCTGGCGACCCATGCACGCAAGAACATCTTCGGCTATCGCATGATGGTCTGGGCGATCATCATCATCGGGGTGCTGAGCTTCGTGGTCTGGGCCCACCACATGTTCGTCAGCGGCATGAATCCCTATTTCGGCTTCCTGTTCGCCACCACCACCCTGAT
Source organism: Halomonas sp. LMYGS-3 (assembly GCF_059509875.1). NCBI lineage: Bacteria > Pseudomonadati > Pseudomonadota > Gammaproteobacteria > Oceanospirillales > Halomonadaceae > Halomonas > Halomonas sp. LMYGS-3. The sequence goes on from NZ_JCAKFQ010000030.1 coordinate 29,421, forward strand.
CATTGCGGTGCCCACGGCGATCAAGGTCTACAACTGGGTGCTGACCCTGTGGCGCGGCAATATTCATCTGACGGTGCCGATGCTGTTCGCCATCGGCTTCATCTTCACCTTCGTCAATGGAGGACTCAGTGGCCTGTTCCTGGGCAACGTCACGGTCGACGTGCCACTGGCCGATACCTACTTCGTGGTCGGCCACTTCCATATGGTCATGGCCGTGGCTCCAGTGCTGGTGGTGTACGGCGCCCTCTACCACTGGTATCCCAAGATCACCGGTCGGATGCTCGACGACACCCTCGGCAAGATCCACTTCTGGGTGACCTTCCTGGGCGCCTACGCCATCTTCTATCCCATGCACTTCCTGGGGTTCGCCGGCGTGCCGCGCCGCTATTACGCCTATGGCGAAACCGGCTATATCGCCGACTCGGTCCAGACCCTCAATGCCTTCATGAGTGTGGCGGCCATCATCGTGGCACTGGCCCAACTGATCTTCTTCTTCAATCTCGTCTGGAGCTACTACCGCGGTCGTGAGTCGGGCCCCAATCCCTGGCAGGCCACCACCCTGGAGTGGCAGACCGAGCATACGCCGCCACGCCACGGCAACTTCGGCGACCGGCTCCCGGTGGTATATCGCTGGGCCTACGACTACTGCGTGCCCGGCGCCAAGGAGGATTTCATTCCACAGAACGTGTCGCCGGAGGAGGTGGAGGTCGACGGTGCCGTGGATGACAGGAGCGGGGTGCGGCCATGACGATTTCGCTGCTATTCCTGGCCACCCTGATGCTGGTCTTCGGTGGCTGGCTGTTCAGCCACTCGATCAACGTGCGGCCCTGGGAGTCGCAACCGGAAGGCTCGCAAGCGGGAGGCGACAACGCCGGTCAGCTACCGTCCTCCTTGACGGCGGCTCGGGTAGGCCTGGCGGTATTTCTGGCAGTGGCCACTGCCTTCTTTGCCTTGACCATCAGCGCCTACCTGATGCGCATGGAAATGGGACCCGACTGGCGATCGCTGCCGACCCCCGGCCTGCTGTGGCTGAACACCGTCGTCCTGGTGCTGGGCAGCATCGCCCTGCAGCGTGCCTGGGCATCGGCCAAGGGGGGAGATGATCAGGCGCTGTGGTGGGGGCTGGTGCTGGGTGGCGCCTTCACCATCGCCTTCATCGTCGGGCAGGGGGTGGTCTGGTGGCAGTTGCAGCAGGCCGGCCATTACCTGACCGCGAACCCGGCCAATGCCTTCTTCTTCCTGCTGACCGCCCTGCATGCCTTGCATCTCCTGGGGGGGCTGGTCGCCTGGGCGCGGACCCTGTTCAAGGTCCAGTGGGGCGCCTCGCCAACCGAGGTGAGGGCGAGTGTCGAGCTGTGTGCCCTGTACTGGCATTTCCTGTTGATGGTCTGGGCCATTCTCTTCGCGCTGGTGTTGTCGACGTGAGCCGTCGACCCGACAGGAGGGCATGACGATGGACAACCCGAGCCACCGAGACCCGGTTACACCCGATGGCATGAAGGGCCTCGTCACGGACTGGTCGGCGGAACGACGGGTCTTCGATGTCCCCTGGGGCAAGGCGATGATGTGGATCTTCATCCTCAGCGATGTGTTCATCTTCGCCTGCTTCCTGGTCGGTTACATGGTCTTGCGCATGTCCACCGTCGAGCCCTGGCCGGATGCCAGCGAGGTGTTCGCCCTCACGGTGGGCGGACAATCTATCCCGTTGCTGTTGATCGCCATCATGACCTTCATCCTGATCAGCAGCAGCGGCACCATGGCCTTGGCGGTCAAGTACGGCTACGAGAAGCATCGCCGCAAGACCGCCATCCTGCTGCTCCTGACCGCCTTGCTCGGGGCTACCTTCGTCGGCATGCAGGCGTTCGAGTGGACCGTGCTGATCGGCGAGGGAGTGCGTCCCTGGGGCAACCCCTGGGGGGCCGCCCAGTTCGGCGCGGTGTTCTTCCTGATCACGGGCTTTCACGGTACCCATGTGACCATCGGGGTCATCTTCCTTGTCATCATGACGGTCAAGGTGCTGCGCGGGTCGCTGGACGATCAACGCCCCGGTTTCCTGACCGGTCGCCGGGGGCGCTATGAAATGGTCGAGACCCTGGGACTGTACTGGCACTTCGTGGATCTGGTCTGGGTCTTCATCTTCGCATTCTTCTACTTGTGGTAGAGGGAGGAGGTCGGCATGGCGAACGCAACCCACCAACAGCCCCCCCTTCGGACCTATCTCTGGGTCTGGCTGTGGCTGTTCGTGCTCAGCGTGTGCTCCTACCTGGTGGATGTATCGGGTATCGAGGGGTTCCTCAAGTGGTTCCTGATCACGCTGTTCATGCTGCTCAAGGCCGGCCTGATCGTGGCCTTCTTCATGCACATGGCCTGGGAGCGCCTGGCGATCATCTACACCGTGCTGGTGCCGCCAGGGGTGCTGCTGTTCCTGGCGGGATTGATGGCCATGGAATCGAATTACACGCTGGTATCTCGCCTGTCCTTCTTCGCCAACTGATGCCGCCCGCGCAAGCGGCGGCACCGGGCGGATCGTCTATGCCCGGGGCCTCTGCGCGGACGCGGCGGCTCAGATCTCTTCCCAGATCCGTTCGCGGAACTCGTGGGAGAGTTGTGTCGCCTTCTCCATGCGCTTCATCTGAGCGTCCGTCACGTCCTTGACCAGCTTGTGGTAGCACTCCTGCACCTCGGCGGGGGTGGTAGGGGCATCCTCGCTGGTGAAGCACTCTGCCATGCGCTGGCCGCTGTCTGCCATGGCCTTGAGGTATTGGGCCTCGAACTGCATCGCCTCGGCGAGACTCTCCATCCAGGCCAGCTGCATGCGGGCCAGGGGGGAGGCACTGTGGATCCACTGCTGTTGCCACCATGCCAGCATCGGCTCGTCAGTCGGCATTGCGGGGTTGGGCTGGGTCGGTTTGCGGTTGCTCATGATCGGGCTCCTGTGCCTCCTCTGGTGCGGATGGCGGTGGGGGGATGGTACCGTCATATCCAGAGTATAGGAGGCGGCCGATGGAGTGCCCGCTGGCTGGCAGGTTGTTGCGCGTTCGCCTGATGCCGGTCAAGGTGCATGGCTTGTCTGCGACCAAAGAACGATAACGGCGGTCGGGAAAAGGGGAGAGCGGAGATGTGGAGCGTGATCAAGTCGGTACTGGCCGCCTTCTTCGGCGTCCAGAAGGAGCGGCAACGCCAGGCGGATTTCGAGGCCGGACGCCCTGCCGTGTTCATCGCCGTCGGAATCGCCATGACGCTGGTCCTGATCGGCCTGGTGGCCCTGGTGGCCAGTCTGGTCGCCCGTTGAGTCCCCCGGGTCGCGCGGCAGCGTTGAAGCCGGCAGCAACGATTTATGGTATTGATGTCGACAGCCAAATCCTGTACCTCTTCCTATGATCGTCCTGCATCTAGCTGAATCTAATTAAGAGCAAGGGCAATTAATGGATGGGAGGGCTCCAACGACCCTGGCGAGGTCTCTGGAGCCCTGGCGGTTGACGACGACAACAACGACAAGGAGGCGCCGATGCGCACGTTGCTCGTGTGGGTGGCGGGGTTCTGTACCCTGGCCGGGCTAAGCCCGCTGGCCCTGGCCAACGGCTGGAACATGCCAGTCGGGGTGACGGACCTGAGTCGCGAGATCTATTCCCTGCACATGACGATCTTCTGGATCTGCGTGGCCATCGGCGTGGTGGTCTTCGGGGTGATGTTCTATTCCCTGTTCCGCTTCCGTCGCTCGCGCGGTGCCAAGGCCGACAACTTCCACGAGAACACCACCGTCGAGGTGCTCTGGACCGCCATTCCGCTGTTGATCCTGGTGGGCATGGCGGTGCCTGCCACCGCCACCCTCGTGCAGATGTACGACGCCTCCGATGCCGAGCTCGACGTGATGATCACCGGGCAGCAGTGGCGCTGGCGCTACGAATACCTCGGCGAGGACGTCGCCTTCACCTCCAACCTGGGCACGCCGCGGGCGCAGATCCGCGGCGAGGAGGAGCGTGGCGAACACTACCTGCTCGAGGTCGACGAGCCGCTGGTGCTGCCGACCAATCGCAAGGTGCGCTTCCTGATGACCGCGGATGACGTCCTCCACTCCTGGTGGGTGCCGGACCTGGCGGTCAAGCAGGACACCGTCCCCGGCTTCATCAACGAGAACTGGGTGAACATCAACGAACCGGGTATCTACCGCGGCCAGTGTGCCGAACTGTGCGGCAAGGACCATGCCTTCATGCCGATCGTGGTGCACGCCATGGAAGGGGAGGAGTTCGACCAGTGGTTGGTCAAGCGCAAGGAAGCGGCTGCCGAGGAGGCGCTGGGTGTCGATCGCGACTGGGCGCTCGATGAGCTGATGGAGCGTGGCGAGGCCGTCTACGGCAGCATCTGTGCGTCCTGCCATCAGCCCGAGGGGCAGGGGGCACCGCCCGCCTTCCCTGCCCTGGCCGGCAACGAACGCTTGATCGAAGACCCCGAGTGGCATGTCCGGACCATCGTCAACGGGGTCTCGGGGACGGCCATGCCGGCCTTCCGCAGTACCCTGAACCCGGTCGAGATCGCGGCCGTGGCGACCTACACCCGCAACGCCTGGGGCAACGACACCGGCGATGCCGTGCAGCCTTCGGAAATCGCGGAGCAGCTAGCGCAGTAGTGGGCCGAGCGATTCCGTGTCCCGGACAAGAACAACGCATTCAGGAGAGTGCCGATGGCGCCCAAGTTACCCCCGCAGCCACCCCTTGAACACAGCTCCACTGCTCCGGCCGGCGGTGCCGCCGCCCATCACGCGCCGCCCAAGGGCATCCTGCGCTGGCTGCTGACCACCAACCACAAGGAGATCGGCAGCCTCTACCTGATCTTCTCGCTGATCATGTTCTTCATCGGCGGCATCTTTGCCCTGGTGGTGCGCGCCGAGCTGTTCCAGCCCGGCCTGCAAATGGTGAACCCCGAGTTCTTCAATCAGATGACCACCATGCATGGCCTGATCATGGTCTTCGGTGCGGTCATGCCGGCCTTCACGGGGCTGGCCAACTGGATGATCCCGCTGCAGATCGGTGCCCCGGACATGGCCCTGCCGCGGCTCAACAACTTCAGCTTCTGGCTGCTGCCGGTGGCCTTCCTGCTGCTGCTCTCCACCCTGCTGATGCCGGGGGGCGGGCCGGACTTCGGCTGGACCTTCTACGCGCCGCTCTCCACCACCTACGCGCCGCCGTCGACCACCTTCTTCATCCTCTCGCTGCACATCGCCGGCATCAGCTCGATCCTCGGCGCGATCAACATCGTGGCCACCATCCTCAACATGCGGGCCCCGGGGATGCGCCTGATGGACATGCCGCTGTTCGTCTGGACCTGGCTGATCACTGCCTTCCTGCTGATCGCCGTGATGCCGGTGCTCGCCGGGGTGATCACCATGATGCTGATGGACATCAACTTCGGCACCAGCTTCTTCAACGCGGCCGGTGGCGGTGACCCGGTGCTCTTCCAGCACCTGTTCTGGTTCTTCGGGCATCCCGAGGTGTACATCATGATTCTGCCGGCCTTCGGTATCGTCTCGGCGATCATTCCCACCTTCGCCCGCAAGCCGCTGTTCGGTTACGCCTCCATGGTCTATGCCACGGCCTCCATCGCCCTGCTGTCCTTCCTGGTCTGGGCCCACCACATGTTCGTGGTCGGCCTGCCGCTGGTGGCCGAGCTGTTCTTCATGTACACCACCATGCTGATCGCCGTGCCCACCGGGGTGAAGGTGTTCAACTGGATCACCACCCTGTTCCGTGGCTCGATCACCTTCGAACCGCCGATGCTGTTCGCCCTGGCCTTCGTGGTGCTGTTCACCATCGGCGGTTTCTCGGGGCTGATGCTGGCGATCGCCCCGGCCGACTTCCAGTACCACGATACCTACTTCGTGGTGGCGCATTTCCACTATGTGCTGGTGCCGGGGGCGGTGTTCGCCATCATGGCCGGCGTCTACTACTGGCTGCCCAAGTGGACCGGCTACTACCCCAATGTGCGGCTGTCGCAGTGGCACTTCTGGTTGTCGGTGATCGGGGTCAACCTGACCTTCTTCCCCATGCACTTCTCGGGGCTGGCCGGGATGCCGCGACGTATCCCCGATTACGCCCTCCAGTTCGCCGACTTCAACCTGGTGTCGAGCCTCGGCGCCTTCCTGTTCGGCGCCTCGCAACTGGTGTTCGTGGCGGTGGTGATCCTCTGCGTGCGCGGTGGCGAGAAGGCGCCGGCCAAGGCCTGGGAGGGCGCCGAGGACCTGGAGTGGAGCGTGCCGAGTCCGGCCCCGCTGCACACCTTCGAGACGCCGCCCACCTTCAATCCCCATGTGCACTGACGGGAGGTTGCCATGAGCCACGAGGATCACAGCACCCGTGCCCGGAACCCTGGTGTCAGGCGGACGGTGGTGAGGTCAGTGGCGGCTCTGGTCGGCATGTTTGCCTTCGCCTTCGCGCTGGTACCGCTGTACGACGTCTTCTGCCGTGTCACCGGCATCAATGGCAAGGTGGACAATACCGCCCAGGCCATCGTCCATGAGGGAGTGGACGAGTCCCGCTATGTCACCGTCCAGTTCATCACCCGCGGCAGCTCCGGGCTACCGTGGCGGATGGAGGTGGAGACTCGCCAGGTACGGGTCCATCCGGGGCAGACCAGCGAGATCAACTTCACCTTCCGCAACCAGAGCGCGGAAGCCAACCGGGGGCGGGCGGTGCCCAGTGTCTCCCCCTCACGGGCATCGCGGCACCTGCGCAAGGTCAGTTGTTTCTGTTTCGACGAGCAGTACCTGGAGGCCGGCGAGCGTCTCGAGCTGCCGCTGGTCTTCCAGCTGGCGCGCGACCTGCCCCCCGACGTCAATACCGTAACCCTGGTCTATACCCTGTATCCGGTCACCGATGCACAGGCTCCCCTGCGGGCGCAGGTGACTGCCGGCAAAGGAGATGAGGCATGAGTGGTGGCAGCTATTACGTTCCCGCAACCAGCAAGTGGCCGATCCTGGGCTCGCTCGCGCTGGGCGTGATGATGATCGGTACCGGCATGGTGCTGGTGCATGGGCGCGGGACCCTGGTGATGACGGCGGGGCTGGTCGCGGTCCTGGTGGTCATGGCCCTGTGGTTCCGGGACGTGATCAAGGAGTCCCGTCAGGGGCTCTACGATGCCCAGATGGATCGCTCCTTCCGTTGGGGGATGGGCTGGTTCATCTTCTCCGAGGTGATGTTCTTCGCCGCCTTCTTCGGGGCGCTCTTCTATGTGCGCACCTTCGCCATCCCCTGGCTGGATGGCGAAGGTGCCAAGGGGGTCGCGGCGCTGCTGTGGCCCGATTTCACCGCCAGCTGGCCTTTGATGAATCCACCCGATGCCTCGATCTCGGGACCGGCGGCCACCTTCAGCCCGTGGCAGCTGCCCCTGGTCAACACCCTGATCCTGGTGGCGTCGAGCATCACCCTGACCGTGGCCCACGAGGGGTTGAAGGAAGGCTACCGCGATACCACCCGCAACTGGCTGTTCGTCACCCTGCTGCTGGCCATCACCTTCATCGGCATCCAGGCGGTGGAGTACTACGAAGCCTACACCCACTACGGCATCACCCTGCAGGCCGGCATCTACGGCGCGACCTTCTTCCTGCTTACCGGCTTCCACGGGCTGCACGTGATCATCGGGGCCACCATCCTGACGGTAATGTTCGTGCGTATCCAGAAAGGGCACTTCACGGGGGACAACCACTTCGGCTTCGAAGCGTCATGCTGGTACTGGCACTTCGTCGACGTGGTATGGATCGGCCTGTTCCTGTTCGTCTATGTTTTCTAGATGCGCGTTCCGGATAGGTCGCCCGATCAGGCGGCGAGCCCACCGACATAGAAGCCGTAGAAGAGCAGGACCAGCAGGGTGGCTGCCAGGGCCACCCTGACCTTCAGCGAGACGAGCAGTCGGCGAGACTGACTGTCGTCCCGCAGCAGGAAGCCGGCACCGGCAGCCAGGCTGGTCACCATGGACAGGAATACCAGGGCAATCAGGATTTTCAGCAACATGAGGCACTCCTTGGCTCGCAATGACACCCAGCATGCCTGTGCACGGCGGCGGCGGCAACGACTCTGGTGGGCATTCTGGTCACCGCTGGTACTGCTCGGGCTGATGCTGGGTGCCTGGCAGTGGGAACGTGCCGCCGAAAAGCGCGATTATCTGACGCGGCTCGACGCGGCTCCTCATCAGGTGGCGCCCCGTGACCGGCCGCCGGAGGGTGCACGGGTGACCCTGTCAGGGGAGTACCTGGCCGACCAGACGTTGTTTCTCGACAACCGCACCCTCGATGGCCGCCTCGGCGTCGCCGCGTTGACACCGTTGCGTGGTGACGATGGGCGGTTGTGGCTGGTGCAGCGCGGTTTCCTGGCCACCGGCACGACCCGTGATACACCGTCGGTCTCCACCCCATCCGGGCCGGTCACGCTGGAAGGTGACTGGCAACCGGCAGGTGACGGCGGCCCGTTGTTCGGCCCCAATCGCGAAGGGCAACGCTTGCAGCGCATCGACCTCGCCGCCTGGTCGCTCGACTTCGCCCATGACGGCTGGCTGCACCTTGCGTCCGGTCCCGGCCACCTCGATGCCTGGTGGACCCCTAACGTGATGCCGCCGAGTCGGCACCTCGGCTATGCCGTACAGTGGTGGGGGCTGGCCCTGGCCGCCGTCACGGTGATGCTGCTCGGCGGGCGGCGCCTGCGGCGTGACCGCGCCGAGTCGGCCACTTCCCCGCATCCCGATCCACTGCCATGCAAGGAGACGCGTCAATGAGCGCCATTCGTCATCCACGATTCAAGCTGCTGGCGCTGCTGGCCATCTTCGTGCTCCCGCTGCTGGTGGCCTGGGTCATGGTGACCTGGCGTATCGGCATCCCCGAGCAGCGCACCGCTCACGGTGAGCTCGAGCCGGACGTTCCGGCCCTGAGCCAGTGGCCGTTGGCCAGGCCGCTCGGGCCCTTGGAGGGCGGTGACTGGGTGCTGGCCTTCGACTGCGCCGGGGACTGCGAGGCGTTGGCCGACCAGTGGTGGCGATTGCACCGCGCGTTGGGAAGCGAGGCTCATCGGGTCAGTCGCCTGCGGATCGGCGGGGAGGGGCAGGCGCTGCCCGGCGAGGTGGTGGCCGAGTGGACCTCGTTGCCTGCTTGGCACAGGCCCGGTCAGCTGTGGGTGCTCGATCCCCGCGGCGATGCCGTGCTGGGCTACGCGTTCGGCGTCGAAGCCCGGGACGTACTGGACGATGTCAACAAGCTGCTGCGCATGAACCCGGAGGCCTCGGTGAAGAGCGGACGCCAGGTAGCGCAGCATTGACCAGGCCGCAGCAGTCGATAACGGATACGAGGTGGCGATGACGAAGCCGGAGAGCAGGTTGCGCCTGCTGATCAGCCTGAGCCTGATCGGGTTGCTGTTCACCATCGGGGTGATCCTGGTGGGTGTCTGGACGCGGTTGGTGGACGCCGGCCTGGGATGCCCGGACTGGCCGGGGTGTTACGGGCGTCTGGTGGTGCCGGATGCCGACCGGGCGCTCTCCCATAGTCCGGACGTGCCGCTGGAGAGCTTCAAGGCCTGGGTCGAGATGATACATCGTTACGTCGCGTCGACCCTGGGGGTGCTGGTGATCGCCCTGGTAATGCTGGGGGCGCCGCTGCGTCGCCGTGCCGGCTATCCCTGGGGAGTCAGCCTCGCACTGCTGGCCGTGATCCTGCTGCAGGGGGCCTTCGGCGCCTTTACCGTGACCCTCAAGCTGTGGCCCCAGGTGGTGACCCTTCACCTGCTGGGCGGTCTCACGGTGATGCTGCTGTTCCTGTGGCTGCACCTGCGCCTGCGGCGCTTCGCGGCAGGTGACCTGACGCTGGGCGGCGTGCCGGCGCCGCGGCGTGCCCTGACACCGCTCTGGGGGCTGGTCATGGTGCTGCTCCTGCTCCAGCTGGCCCTGGGAGGCTGGGTCTCCAGCAACTACGCCGGTATCGCCTGCCAGGGCTTCCCCACCTGCAACGGCCAGTGGTGGCCCGCTACCGACTGGAGCGAGGGGTTTCACCTGACCCAGACGGTCGGGCCCAACTATCTCCATGGCCAGCTGCACGCCGATGCCCGCACCGCGATCCACTTCGGCCATCGCCTGGGAGCGCTGGCGCTGGGCCTGGGGCTGCTGCTGCTGGCATGGCGTCACTGGCACGAGTGTCGCCTGCGCCCCTGGCTCGGCGCCCTGCTGGGCGGGTACGCTGTACAGCTGGGGTTGGGAATTGCCAATGTGCTGTTGTGGTTACCCCTCTGGCTGGCCTTGCTGCATACCGCCGGGGCGGTGGCCCTGGTGTTGATGATGGCCCTGGCCACCTGGGTGTGGCGGGAATCGGTGCCGAAACGCGAGAGACGACAACGGGCAGAGAAGGAGTGGGCACATGCCTAATGCGGTGATGGAGCGCGTCGAGTCGCTGGATGAGGCCCAGTGGGGCTGGCGGGACCTGGTGACCCTGTGCAAGCCGAGGGTCGTGGTGGTGATGCTGGCCTGTGCCCTGGTGGGAATGGCCCTGGCCAGCCCGATACTGCCGTCACTGTCGGTGGTGGCGTATGGCCTGGTCGGCATCGGCCTGGCGGCGGGAGGGGCCGCGGCCTTCAATCATGTGGTGGATCGCCGGCTGGATGCCATGATGCTGCGCACATCGCGTCGTCCGCTGGCATCGCGGCGCATGCCGACCACGGTGGCGCTGGGATGGGCGACGCTGCTTTCGGTGGCGGGGATCGGCCTGCTGGTCTGGCAGGTCAATGCCCTGACCGCCTGGCTGACGCTGGGCTCCCTGCTCGGTTATGCGCTGGTCTATACCGCCTTCCTCAAGCGGGCCACGCCCCAGAACATCGTCATCGGGGGCGTGGCCGGGGCGGCCCCCCCGCTGCTGGGGTGGACGGCGGTGACCGGCCAGCTCGGGCCGGAGCCGTTGCTGCTGATGCTGATCGTCTTTGCCTGGACCCCGCCCCATTTCTGGGCCCTGGCCATCCACAAGCGCGACGAGTACGCCCAGGCGGGCATTCCCATGCTGCCGGTGACCCACGGAGAGGCCTTCACCCGACTGCAGGTCTGGCTCTATGGCTGGCTCACCGTGGCGGTCACGCTGCTGCCGTTCGTCATCGGCATGAGCGGTGCCGTCTACCTGGTGGGGGTGATGGCGCTCAATGCCCGCTTCATGTTCTGGAACTGGAAGGTGTGGCGCGGCCAGGATCCGAAGGCGCCGCTGGCGGCGTTCTGGTTCTCGATCCGCTATATCCTCGGTGTCTTCGGCGTGCTGCTGCTGGATCACTACTCCCTCGCCTGGGCAGGGTAGGCGATCCGCAGCGGCGGACACAGGACGGGCCCGGCGATCGCCGGGCTCGCTGCGTTTGCGGGTGTGGCCTACCAGAGCGTGACGATCAGGAAGTAGGCCATCAGCGTGACCAGCACGGTGCTGACCAGGTTGAGCATGAAGCCGGCGCGGATCATCGACTGGATCTTCAGGTGCCCGGTGGCGAACACGATCGCATTGGGTGGCGTCGCGACCGGCATCATGAAGGCGCAGCTGGCGGCGATCGCGGCGGGTACCGTGATCAGCAGGGGGGAAATGCCCTGGGACAGGGCCAGGGCACCGAGCAGCGGCAGGAAGGCCGCGGCGGTGGCGGTGTTGGAGGTGATCTCGGTGAGGAAGATGATCACCAGTACCACCACGCCGACCATGGCGAGCAGCGGGAAGGTGCCGAAGATACCGAGCTGCTCGGCGATCCATTCGGCGAGGCCGGTGCGGGTGATGGCGCCGGCCAACGACAGCCCGCCACCGAACAGCAGCAGGATGCCCCAGGGCAGCTTCTGGGCTTCCTCCCAGACCATCAGTCGCTCGCCGTCGCCGCGGCCGCTCGGTATCAGGAACAGCGCGATGCCGGCGACGATGGCGATGCCGGTATCCGATAGCCAGTCCAGCCCCAGGTCGTTGAGCAGCGGACGCACCACCCAGGTCAGGGCGGCGAGCAGGAAGACGATACCGACCCGGCGCTCCGCCGGGGTCATCCGTCCGAGCCTGGCGAGTTCGTCGCGAATCATGCCGGCGCTGTCGTCGCCGGCGTTCAGGACGAAACCGTGGCGGGTCAGCCACCACCAGGCGCTGGCCATCATCGCGACGCTGATCGGCAGGCCGATCAACATCCACTGGGCGAAGCCGACGTCGATGCCACGCTCCGCGGCCAGGTAACCGGCCAGCAGGGCGTTGGGTGGAGTGCCGATCAGGGTCGCCACGCCGCCGATGCTGGCGGAGTAGGCGATGGCGAGCAGCAGGGCGGTGGCGTAGCGCTTGAGCTCGGCGGGGTCGCTGTCCTCCAGCAGGCTGAGGACCGAGATGCCGATCGGCAGCATCATGATGGTGGTGGCGGTATTGGAGACCCACATGCTGAGGAAGCCGGTGGCGATCATGAAGCCGGCGATCTGGCGTCGCGGCTGAGGCCCGACCACCTGGAGCACATGCAGGGCGATTCGCCGATGCAGGTTCCAGCGTTGCATGGCGATGCCGAGCAGGAATCCCCCCAGGAACAGGTAGATGATCGGGTTGGCGTAGCCGGACGCGGCCTCGCTCATGCTGCCGATGCCCAGGGCGGGCACCAGCGCCAGCGGCAGCAGCGAGGTGGCCGGGATCGGCACGGCTTCGGTCGACCACCAGGTGGCCATCAGCAGCGCCAGACCGACACAGGACCAGGCCGGCCCGCTCATTTCCGCCGGAGCCGGCAGCACCAGGGTCAGCAGGAGCCACAACGGACCGAGCCAGAGACCGAGGCGGCCGGCGGTGGAGGGACCCGGGACCATCTCGGGAGTGTCGTCGGTGGCTTGCATGAGGACTCCATGGCAACAAGCAATGCTAGGCAGCATAGCCGCTGCAGACTGGGCGGGGAGCGCGGATTCTACTCAAGTTGCCGGTCGGCTTCGGTCCCTTTTTCCGTGCGCCCGCGCTTGCGGGGACGGGAATACGGTCGGCGGGCCCACCGACCCGGCGGGGCGGGGATTGGGCTGTCACCGCTGGCCATGTAGAATGCGGCCCAGTCCAACGAGCCTCGTGGAGCCCCGATGACGACGACCACTGCGCTGATTCTGCTCGGTGTGGGCCTGGCGATCATCGCCGGCCTCGCCGCCTATGCCTTCACGCTCCGGCAGGAGCTACGCCGCCGCCGCGCCTTCCGCGAGGAGGAGGAGCGTCGGGCGCGTGAAAACTGTCTCGAGAACCTCGAGCTGGTGGCGTCGGCGCTGCTGCAGGAGCAGGTGGACGTGACCGAGGGGGCCTGGCGCTGCAAGGTGTTGCTGGAGATCCTCGACCCGCGACTGCCGGAACGCCCGACGTTCCAGGCCTTCGGCGAGGTCCATGCGCGGACCCGGCACCTGCATACGCATTCCGCCCGCGAGGCCCTCACCCCCAAGGAGCGCTTCCGGGAGGATCGCGAACGACTCGCCGTCGAGGACGAGATGCGCGGGGCCGTCCTGGAGGCGGCCAGGGCGGCGCTGGCCTTTCGTCGCGACTGGCCACAGAGCCTGCACTGAGCCGATGTGCCATCCGCGTTGATCGCACGCTGTTTGATTATCCGTGGCGTGCGGTACTGTTAGTGTCATAAGATGACGATTGAAAGATATACCGGGCTCCGGCAAGCTTGCAGCGCCAGGAAGGCGTCATCACTTGTCGAGTTCCGGTTTGACGGGTAGAACAGGGGGGCAGGGGAACATACCCCGGACCTCTCGACCGTCTGGATCACTTGGGAAAGGGGACTTGAGCTGCTTCCCCAGGAACTGAATCAAGAAGAAGGAGTTTTGAAAAATGAAAAATTCTACGACTGGCTTGTTGCTCGGCTCAGCGCTGGTGATCGGCCTAGCCGGCTGTGCCACGCCCAACACCAATCCCTCCTCGGATCGACCCTGGTACCAGCAGCCCGTGGTCTGCGGGATCGCCGGCGGCCTGATCGGCGGCGGTATCGGCTATGCCACCAGCGGCAGCTCCGATGAAGAGGAAGGTGCCGCCACCGGTACCGCCGCGGGTGCCGCCATCGGCGCCCTGCTGTGTGCCGACCGTCGCCCCGAGCCTGTTGCCGAGCCCGAGCCGGAGCCGATGCCCGAACCCGCGCCCGCCCCCGAGCCCGAGTTCGAGCCGGTGGTGCTCTCCAGCGAGGTCAACTTCGAGTTCGACCGTGCCGAGCTGCTTCCGCAGGCCGAGATCACCCTGGACGAGGTTGCTCACCGCCTGCGCCAGAACCCCGAGCTTCGCGTGCGCATCGAGGGTCACACCGACTCCGTCGGTTCCGCCGAGTACAACCAGGGGCTGTCCCAGCGTCGTGCCGAGTCCGTGCGTAACTACCTGATGTCCCAAGGTATCGCCGGCGACCGCATGACCGCCGTGGGTTACGGCGAGGAGCGCCCGGTGGCGACCAACGACACCGACGAGGGGCGTGCCCTGAACCGCCGCGTGGAGATCGATCGCCAGTGATCTGAGCGATCGGCCATGCCGAGAGTGCCGGACGGGGTTCCGTCCGGTTCCGGGGCGCCTCAGGGCGCCCCGGTCGTTTTCATGACCGTGGCATGGACGACCGCGCTTCTGGTAAGGTAGGCGCCTGCTGCGCCGGTCTCCGGCACCGTCTCACCCTCGTCGCTTCGCTGCGGCGGGGCGTGATGGTCGGGGAGGGTGTGGCCCGTTCATCGTTCATTACTTCGTTCATCGCGACATGTGGTCTCTCGTATGGGCCACCACTGCGCACAAGGACCCTTCATGCCCATCGTGACCCTGCCCGACGGCAGCCAGAGAACCTTCGACGAACCCCTTTCCGTGATGCAGCTGGCCGAGAGTATCGGGCCTGGCCTGGCCAAGGCCTGCGTGGCCGGCAAGATCGACGGCGTACCGGTGGATGCCGCCGACATCATCGACCGCGATGCCACGGTGGCGATCCTCACCGCCCGCGATCCGGAAGGCCTGGAAGTCATCCGCCACTCCTGCGCCCACCTGATCGGCCATGCCGTCAAGCAGCTCTATCCCGAGGCCAGGATGGCCATCGGGCCGGTGATCGACGATGGTTTCTACTACGACATCGATTTCGGCCGCTCGGTGACCCCGGAGGATCTCGAGGCCATCGAGGAGCGCATGAAGGTGCTCATCGACAGCGAGTACGACGTGGTGCGCGAGTACGTCGATCGCGACCGTGCGATGCTCACCTTCCTGCACCGCGACGAGCCCTACAAGCAGGAGATCGTGCGCGAGATTCCCGAGGGAGAGACCATCCGTCTCTACCATCACGATGAGTACGTCGACATGTGCCGGGGCCCTCACGTGCCCAATACCCGTCACCTGAAGGCGTTCAAGCTGACCAAGCTGGCCGGTGCCTACTGGCGCGGCGATGCCTCCAAGCCGATGCTGACTCGCATCTACGGCACGGCCTGGGGCGACAAGAAGCAGCTCAAGGCCTATCTCAAGCGCCTCGAGGAGGCCGAGAAGCGCGATCACCGCAAGCTGGCCAAGAAGATGGACCTCTTCCACCTGCAGGAGGAGGCGCCGGGGATGGTCTTCTGGCACCCCAATGGCTGGACCCTGTATCAGGCCCTGGAGCAGTACATGCGGCGGGTGCAGGTCGAGAACGGTTATCAGGAGATCAAGACCCCCCAGATCGTCGACCTGTCGCTGTGGAAGAAGTCCGGCCACTGGGGGCACTACAGCGACATGATGTTCACCACCGAGTCGGAGAAGCGCGACTACGCGGTCAAGCCGATGAACTGTCCCTGCCACGTGCAGGTGTTCAATCAGGGGCTGAAGAGTTACCGTGACCTGCCGCTGCGCCTGGCCGAGTTCGGCAGCTGCCATCGCAACGAGCCGTCGGGTGCCCTGCATGGCTTGATGCGGGTGCGCGGCTTCACCCAGGACGACGCCCATATCTTCTGCACCGAAGGGCAGATCCAGGCCGAGGCCGAGGCCTTCATCGCCCTGACCATGAAGGTCTACCGGGAACTCGGCTTCGAGGACGTGGAGCTCAAGCTCTCCACCCGCCCCGACGGGGAGCTGATGGGGGAGCCGGCGATGTGGGATCGTGCCGAGGCGGGGCTCGAGGCGGCATTGAACGCTACCGGACTCGACTGGGAGCTGCAGCCGGGCGAGGGTGCCTTCTATGGACCCAAGATCGAGTTCGCCCTGCGCGATTGCCTCAACCGGGTCTGGCAGTGTGGTACCCTGCAACTGGATTTCAACCTGCCGGGTCGCCTCGGTGCCCAGTTCGTCGACGAGGACGGGGTGCGCAAGACCCCGGTGATGCTGCATCGGGCGATACTGGGCTCCTTCGAGCGCTTCATCGGCATCCTCATCGAGCACTACGCCGGGGCCATGCCGTTGTGGCTGGCGCCGCAGCAGGCCGTGGTGATGACCATCACCGATGCACAGCGTGATTATGCCTCGCAACTCGAGCACCGCTTGCAGAAAATCGGCCTACGCGTCAAGGCGGACTTGAGGAACGAGAAGATCGGCTTTAAAATTCGCGAGCATACGTTGCAGAAAGTTCCCTATCTCCTGGTGGTGGGGGATAAGGAAGTCGAGGCCGACTCGGTGGCCGTGCGCACGCGCACCGGCGAGAATCTCGGAACCATGACGGTCAGTGACCTCATCGAGCGTCTGAGTGCCGAACTCGGCTGACGACATCGTCAATTGTCTTAAGGAGACGTAGCGATCAAGCGAAGCAACCCAAGAGGGCGCGTTCAGGACAAGCGCCCCCCGATGAACGAGCGTATTACCGAGGATCAGGTTCGCCTGATCGACAGCGACGGCGAACAGCTGGGCGTCGTACCCACCAGCGAAGCGCTGGAGCGTGCCGAAGCCGCCGGTATGGACCTCGTGCAGATTTCCAACGCCGATCCGATCGTCTGCAAGATCATGGACTACGGCAAATTCGTCTTCGAGCAGAAGAAGCAGAAGTCGGCTCAGAAGAAGAAGACGAAGCAGATCCAGGTCAAGGAAGTCAAGTTCCGGCCTGGCACCGACGAGGGCGACTATCAGGTCAAGCTGAAGAACCTGACGCGCTTCCTCGAAGGTGGCGACAAGGGCAAGGTCACGCTGCGTTTTCGCGGCCGTGAAATGGCGCACCAGGACATCGGTCGCAAGCTGATGGAGCGGATCGCCGCGGACCTCGAGGAGATCGGGACCGTGGAGTCCTTCCCCAAGATGGAAGGGCGCCAGATGATCATGATCATTGCCCCCAAGAAGAAGTGATCCGACGGCCAGTCGAACGGTCGGGAGACGCCTGCGTCTCTCGTCGGCCCCGGGTTTTCTGAAAAACCTCGAGCGGAGTTAGTCTCATGCCGAAAATCAAGAGCAACAGCGGCGCTGCCAAGCGCTTCAAGAAGACGGCCAACGGCTTCAAGCGCAAGCAGTCGTTCCGTAGCCACATCCTGACCAAGAAGTCCACCAAGCGGAAGCGTCAACTGCGTGGCATGCAGCAGGTTCACGACGCCGACAAGGCCCTCGTACAGCGCATGCTGCCGAACCTGTAACCCTTGGTAGACCCCCTTAACGTCAGGAGATAGCTATGACTCGTGTCAAGCGTGGCGTCGTTGCCCGTCGCCGTCACAAGAAGATTCTCAAGCAGGCCAAGGGGTACTATGGTGCCCGTTCGCGCGTTTTCCGCGTGGCCAAGCAGGCCGTCATCAAGGCCGGCCAGTACGCCTACCGCGACCGCCGCCAGCGCAAGCGCCAGTTCCGCGCCCTGTGGATCCAGCGTATCAACGCCGGTGCGCGGCAGCACGGTCTCTCCTACAGCCGCTTCGTCGGTGGCCTGAAGAAGGCCGGTATCGAGATCGATCGCAAGGTGCTGGCCGACCTGGCCGTCAACGAGAAGGCTGCCTTTGCCGCCATCGTCGAGAAGGCCAAGGCTGCCCAGTAAGTGACATCGACCGCGTCCGTGCCGGTAGACGCCGGCCGGTCGCCGGCGTCGCAGGGGAAGAGCAGCCGCTCTTCCCCTGTTTTTTTGCAAGCGACATCATTGCAGGACCACAGACTTCGGAGCTCAACGGATGGACCATCTTCCCACTCTGGTCACCGAGGCTCGCCACGCCATCCAGACCGCCGACAGCATCCCGGCCCTGGAAGAGCTGCGGGTGCGTTATCTCGGCAAGAAGGGCGAGATCACCGCATTGCTAAAGGGGCTCGGCAAGCTGCCGGCGGACGAGCGCCCGGCGGCGGGTGAGCGCATCAACCAGGCCAAGCAGGCCCTCGCCGAGGAGCTCGAGGGGCGACGCCATGCCCTGGACAAGGCCGCGCTCGAGGCGCGTCTCGCCGCCGAACGCCTCGACGTGACCCTGCCGGGCCGGGGCCAGCCCAGTGGCGGGCTGCATCCGGTGACCCTGACCCTGGAGCGCATCGAGGGGCTCTTCACCCGCATCGGCTTCGATGTGGCGGTCGGTCCGGAGATCGAGGACGACTACCATAACTTCGAGGCGCTCAATATCCCGGCCCACCACCCAGCCCGCAGCATGGCGGATACCTTCTACTTCGATGCGACCCACCTGCTGCGCACCCATACCTCGCCGGTGCAGGTGCGGACCATGAAGGAACAGGCGCCGCCGATTCGTATCGTCTGTCCGGGGCGGGTCTACCGCAGCGACTCCGACCTGACCCACACGCCGATGTTCAACCAGGTGGAAGGGCTGCTGGTCGACGAGGACGTCAGTTTCGCCGACCTCAAGGGCACCATCGAGGACTTCCTGCACGCCTTCTTCGAGCGTGACGACCTCTCGGTGCGCTTCCGCCCCTCCTACTTCCCCTTCACCGAGCCCTCCGCCGAGGTCGACATCCAGTGCGTGATGTGTGGCGGCGACGGCTGTCGGGTCTGCTCCCACAGCGGCTGGCTGGAGGTGATGGGGTGCGGCATGGTGCATCCGGAGGTGTTCCGTCACTCGGGCATCGACGCCGAGCGCTACACGGGTTTCGCCTTCGGCATGGGGGTCGAGCGCCTGGCGATGCTGCGCTACGGGGTCAACGACCTGCGCCTGTTCTTCGACAACGACCTGCGCTTCCTGCGCCAGTTCGCCTGATCTCGCGGCGTTACACGAACCTTGGCAGAACACAGGATTGACCATGAAATTTTCCGAACAGTGGCTGCGTGACTGGGTCTCGCCGGCCCTCGCCACCCAGGCCCTGGCCGACCAGATCACCATGGCCGGGTTGGAAGTGGACGCGGTGGAGCCGGTGGCCGCGGCCTTCGATGGCGTGGTGGTGGCCGCGGTGGTCGAGAAGTCGCCGCACCCCGACGCCGACAAGCTGAACGTCTGCCGGCTCGACGATGGCGGCGGCGAGACGGTTCAGGTGGTGTGCGGCGCGGCCAATGTCGCGGTGGGCCAGAAGGTGGCCTTCGCCCGGGTCGGTGCGGTGCTGCCTGGCGACTTCAAGACTCCTGGTTTGAAAATCAGGAAGGCGAAGCTGCGTGGCGTCGAGTCGCGCGGCATGATCTGCTCCGCCTCGGAGCTGGGGCTCGAGGAGGAGACCTCCCACGGCATCCTCGAGCTGCCGGCCGACGCCCCGGCAGGCGAGAACTTCCGTACCTTCATGGGCCTCGACGACCATACCATCGAGGTGGACCTCACCCCGAACCGCGGCGACTGCCTGAGCATCAAGGGCATGGCCCGCGAGGTCGGGGTGCTCAACCGCCTGCCGGTCGAGGGGCCGGCCATCGCGCCGGTGACGCCCACGCATGACGAGACCTTTCCGGTCCGCGTCGAGGATGGCGAGCGCTGCCCACGCTATCTTGGTCGCCTGATCAAGGGGGTCGACGTGAGCGCCGAGACGCCGCTATGGATGGTCGAGCGGCTGCGGCGCAGTGGGGTGCGGAGCATCGACCCGGTGGTCGACGTCACCAACTACGTGATGCTCGAGCTGGGGCAGCCGCTGCACGCCTTCGACCTGGCCAACCTGGACGGGGCGGTGGTCGTACGCCTGGCCCGCGAGGGGGAGCGCCTGGTGCTGCTCGACGGCCAGGAGATCACCCTGACCGACGCCACCCTGGTGATCGCCGACGAGCGGGGGCCGCTGGCCATCGCCGGGGTGATGGGGGGCGAACACTCCGGGGTCAGCCTCGAGACCCGCGATATCTTCCTCGAGTCGGCCTTCTTCTCGCCGCTGGCGGTGGCCGGTCAGGCACGCTCCTACGGCCTGCACACCGATGCCTCGCACCGCTTCGAGCGCGGCGTCGACTCGGAGCTGGCCCGGGAGGCCGCCGAGCGGGCCACGGCCCTGCTGCTCGAGATCGCCGGTGGCGAGCCGGGGCCGATCGTCGAGGCCGCGAGCCCCGCGCATCTGCCCGGCGAGCGTCGGGTATCGCTGCGTGCGGGCCGCCTCGAGCAGGCCCTGGGCAAGGCACTGCCGGCCGACGAGGTCAGGGAGATCCTCGAGCGCCTCGGGATGACGGTAGAGGAGTCCGTCGAGGGGTGGTCGACCCGGGCGCCGAGCTGGCGCTTCGATATCGCCATCGAGGAGGACCTGATCGAGGAGTTGGCGCGCATCCATGGCTACAACCGCCTGCCGGTACGCCGCCCGGCGGCACGCCTGTCGCTGCGTCCCGACCAGGAGGCGCGCCCCCCGCTGGGGCGGCTGCGGCGCCAGATGGTCGCCAGGGGCTACCAGGAGGCGGTGACCTACAGCTTCGTCTCCCCGGAGCTGCAGCAGGCGCTGCTGCCCGAGGCGGTGTCGCCGGTACTGGCCAATCCCATCTCCAGCGACCTGTCGGTGATGCGGGCGAGCCTCTTCCCCGGCCTGGTGCGGGCCCTGCAGCACAACCTCAATCGTCAGCAGGGCCGGGTACGGCTGTTCGAGACCGGCCTGGTCTTCCGCGGCGAACTCGACGACCTGCACCAGACGCCGATGCTCGGTGCCCTGGCGTGCGGTTCCCGCGAGCCCGAGGGCTGGGCCGGCGACAAGGCGCCGGTCGACTTCTTCGATCTCAAGGGCGACCTGGAGAGCCTGCAGACGATGGGCGGCGAGCCCGAGGCCTGGCGCTTCGAACCCGGCGATCACCCGGCGCTGCACCCGGGACAGTGCGCGCGCATCCTGTATCGCGGCGAGGAGGCTGGCTGGATCGGCACCCTGCACCCGGCGGTGCGCTCGCAACTGGGCCTGAAGGTCGACGCGCTGTTGTTCGAGGTGCGCCTGGATGCCCTGACCCGTGGTCGGGTGCCGGCCTTCACGCCGCTGTCACGTTATCCCGAGGTGCGTCGCGACCTGGCCTTCCTGGTCGACGAGTCGCTGCCGGTTCAGGCGTTGCTCGACACCATCCGGGGGCAGGCGGGGGAGTGGCTGGTGGAGTCGCGACTGTTCGACGTCTACCAGGGCCAGGGGGTGCCGGAAGGGCGCAAGAGTGTCGCCCTGGGCTTGACCTGGCAGCATCCTTCGCGCACGCTGAATGACGATGAAATCAATCAGTTGGTAGACGCCATCGTTGCCGAATCGCGCCAGCACCTGGATGCGGAACTGCGTGGCTAGTCGCTTGGGTGGTTATCTGGACGGCCGCATGGCTCGCATGGATAGTCAGGCGAGCGAGGCCGTCGCGAGCCGGCCGGCGGGGCGGATCCACCATGAGGGAGTGAACATGGGTGCATTGACCAAGGCGGAACTGGCCGAACATCTGCACGCCGAACTCGGCCTCTCCAAGCGCGAGGCCAAGTCCATGGTGGAGGCCTTCTTCGAGGAGATTCGTGCCTGCCTGCGCGAGAACGAGCAGGTCAAGCTGTCGGGCTTCGGCAACTTCGACCTGCGTGACAAGCGTGAGCGACCGGGTCGCAACCCGAAGACCGGCGAGGAGATTCCCATCTCGGCGCGTCGGGTGGTGACCTTCCGGCCCGGCCAGAAGCTCAAGAGCCAGGTCGAGGGCTACCACGGCGATGCGCCCTGAGCGGAGGCGGACCTCACCAGTGACAACGCCACCCATCGGGTGGCGTTGTCGTGTCGGCAGGGCGATCAGACGCCGCCGTTTTCCATCATCCAGGTGATGACCACCTTGAACAGGTAGCCCATCATGCCGGCGCCGAGGACGACGAACAGCATGAGGGTGCCGAAGCGTCCGGCCCGGGACTTGCGTGCCAGGTCCCAGATGATGAAGGACATGAAGAGGATCAGGCCGCCGATCATGACCGGTGTGACCCAGGCCTCGAAAATCTGCTGCATATCGCCTCCGGGCAGGGGAAGACCCGAGCATTATACTCGGCCATTGCCGAGGGCGCAGGGTGTCCGGCTGCGGCCTGGTGTCCCACCCGCCACCGCAGGGCAATCGCAGTTGAATGTAGCGAGGGGCGCCGGGGGCAGGCCGAAGAGGAGGTCCTACGCCAGGGATGGCGTCGGTAGCGCCCATGGAGGGGTTTACAGCGCCTCCTCGCAGGCCTGCCGACGTATCAGCCCCGAGCACTGCTGCTATCGGCGATAGTCCTGCCCACCACCGCGGTCGGGATGCGCCACGGCCCCGTGGCATGTTAATATCCGAGCGAAATTCTCAGGTAAATCCATGACATGCCCATGCTGAAGATCTTCGTCGGAACCATGTATGGCGGCGCGCTGGACGTCGCGGAACAGGTCAAGCCGCTGTTCGAGCAGGCCGGCTATGAGGTGTCCATCTTCGACCAGCCGACCCTGGAGGATCTGGTCGGCTCGCCCACCGACCTGGCGCTGTTCTGCGTCTCCACCACCGGCAGCGGCGACTACCCGGGCAACTTCGTGCCCTTCGTGCGCGCCATCGACGAGCAGTCGCCGTCGCTCGCCGACCTGCGCTACGGGCTGATCGCCCTCGGCGACAGTTCCTACGGCGATACCTTCTGCGGCGCCGGGCGCAGCCTCGACGAGCTGCTCGAGGGGCAGGGCGCCGTGCGCCTCGGCGAGCGCCTCGAGGTCGATGCCATGGAGACCTTCATGGCCGACGATGCGGCGCTCCCCTGGGCCGAGGAGTGGATCGAGACCCAGCAGTTGAAGGTGGCCTGACATGGGGGCCCAGCCGACGCCCGAGCGGCTCAGCCTGATGCTGGGCCTGGTGGCGTTGATGCTGGCCACCGTCCCCCGTTTCCTGGCGAGCGGCCACGATACCCGCCTGACGCTGATCCTGATCGCCGTGGCGGTGGTGGGCACAGTGGCCTTTTTTCACTGGCGAATGCTGGAGCGCGAGGCTCGACGGCGCCTGCCGCGCCTGCTCGCGAGGCTGGGGCTCAGCCTGCTGGCCGGGCTCGCCGGCATGGGCCTCTGGCATGCCCTGTTCACCGACTGGATCAGCTGGCAGCTGTTGATCGCCCACGGCGCCACCCTCGGCTTGTTGCTGCACGCCCTCTGGCTCTGGTGGCGGGCCGAGAGGGCGTGAGGGGCGTGGGTCACGCCAGCCGGTAGCAGGGCTCGTAGTCGCCGGTGAGCTTCATGCGGCCCTGGGCCACGAAGGAGGTAAGCAGCTCGTCGAGGCGGGTCATCAGTTCCGGCTCGGCGTGCAGGTCGAAGGGGCCGTGGGCCTTGATGGCGTGAATACCCTGCTCCTTGACGTTGCCGGCGACGATGCCCGAGAAGGCGCGACGCAGGTTGGCGGCCAGCTCGTGTACCGGCTGCTGGCGATGCAGGGCCAGGCTCGCCATCGCCTCGTGGGTGGGGGCGAAGGGTTCCTGGAAGTGCCGGTCGATGTTCAGCCGCCAGTTGTAATAGAAGGCGTCCTGGCGGGTCTTGCGGTAGTCGGTCACGGCATCGATCCCCTTGCGCATGGTACGTGCCACTTCGGTGGGGGCGTCGATGATGATGCGGTAGTGTCGGCGGACGGCCTCGCCCAGGGTGTAGACCAGAAACTCGTCGATGCGCCGAAAGTAGTCGGCGGAGTCCGCAGGGCCGGTGAAGATCACCGGCAGCTCCATGTCGGCATTGTCCGGATGCAGCAGGATCCCCAGCAGGTAGAGGATCTCCTCGGCGGTGCCCACACCGCCCGGGAAGACGATGATGCCGTGGCCCAGGCGCACGAAGGCCTCCAGGCGCTTCTCGATATCGGGCATCACCACCAGTTCGTTGACGATGGGATTGGGGGCCTCGGCGGCGATGATGCCGGGCTCCGAGACCCCCAGGTAGCGGCCCTGGGAGCGTCGCTGCTTGGCGTGGGCCACGTTGGCGCCCTTCATCGGCCCCTTCATGGCGCCGGGCCCGCACCCGGTGCAGATGTCCAGCTCCCGCAGGCCCAGGTGGTAGCCCACGTCCTTGCTGTATTCGTACTCCTCCCGGGAGATCGAGTGGCCGCCCCAGCACACCACCAGGCTGGGGTCGCGGCCCGGCTTCAGGGTGCCGGCCTTGCGCAGGATATGGAACACCGCGTTGGTGGTACCCTCGCCGGTGGAGAGATCGAAGCGCCGGTGGGTCTGGATCTCGTTGTAGACGTAGACGATGTCGCGCAGGATCGAGGAGAGGTGCTCCCGGATGCCGCGGATCATCTTGCCGTCGACGAAGGCCTCGGCCGGGGCGTTGGTGAGCTTGAGGCGCACGCCGCGGTCCTGCGGGATCACCTCGATGTCGAAGTCCTGGTAGGCCTCCATCAGCGCCACGCTGTCGTCGGTGGGGTTGCCGCAGTTGAGCACGGCCAGGGCACAGCGGCGCAGCAGGTCGTGCAGCCCGGTGCGGGAGGTGTCGTGGAGGCGACTGACCTCGTGCTGGGAGAGGATCTCCAGACTGCCTTCCGGCGAAATGGTACTGGAAATGGTATCGGGCATCCTGGGCGTCCCTGTCGTGAAAGGAGTCATGTCTGGCGATGCTACCATGTCCCGTTGACGGGGCGCAGCGGTGCGACGGGGCAGGCGAGCTGGTAGAATGCGGGCCAGGAGCCTGTCGGACTTAACGCTGATCTACTGCGAGAGCCGGTCTATCGGCCAACTTCATTCGATCTGATTCGTTAAATAGCGGGCTATTCGCCTCATCAGATCGATAAACTTGTCTCGAAATCCGACTCTCTCGCGACGATCGGTCAAATCCGACAGGCTCCTGGTATGGATTGACCTGTCAAGGGTTCGGTTGTCTCTGCTTCATGTCGTCGTCCTCAATGCCTACGGATCAGGGAGCGAGGGGCAATCAGCGACGGTGGATCTCTCTGGTATTCGTGGGTTGGGTACCGACCTGTCATCACTTCGTCGCGGAGCTACCCTGGTCTAGTGGCGAGGGTCACC